>JAIESL010000064.1 GCA_019746095.1 Caulobacteraceae bacterium | reverse complement strand
TCGTCGTCGGTGAACCCGGCATCTGCGAACCAAGTTGCCGGATCCGGATCGAGTTTCGCTCTAGCGCGGATCTGAAGCGCGACGAGTCGTTTCGCGGGACTGTCGATGGGCTGCAGCTTTGCGATCCCATCCGCCCACCCCGAGCGCTTTGCTTCGACAAAAGCCGACGCGAGTGCAGCCTCGGGGGTCGACGCCAGACTCATGGAAATGGCGAGTAGCCGATCCATCTCCGCAAGCTCGGCATCCTGCGAGAGCCATCGGATCGCTTGCGCGATGCCGCCCGCGCGGATCGCTGGCGACGCGCCTTTGAAATCCCCGTTGACTAGACGGTCGGCGAGGCGTTTGGCGTCAGCCAGGATAGGGCCGCCGATCAAAAAACGCGTCTTCCGAATTCGCTCCACCTCCCTTGCGACGTGGTCATCGATCAGATGTTGCGGAATGGCCGGCTGGTCGCGAACCAACTGACCAAGCTGGTCCATCTGCAAGAGCTGAAGTTTGTCACCGACATCGAGTTTCCGGCTCAAACTGACGACGACGAAAGCGACCGTGTAAGCAAACGCCACGTGCCCCACGGTCGCATCCTCGGTCTCAGCCGGTTGGAAGTGCGCCAGAGCCGCGCCGGACTTGGGCTCGCTATCGGTATCGGCGACCCAGTCGTAGACCGCTGACCGAATTTCCGAGCGAGCTGCTGCGTCTTTTAGCCAAGTTTGTACGGAGGGATGGTCGAAGATCGGGGGGCGCCCCGAGAGGACGGCCTTCACGGCGTTGAGCGCCGCGCTGCCCGGATTACCGGCACTCTGCGCAAGGACGTCGATCGCCTCGTCCATTTCCGAGTCGAGGTCGGTCAGGCTCAGCGGCTTCGCATCCGCGTCTCGTCGCGCAAACTCGCCCTTCACGGCCTTAAAGATGGGCGCAATGAGGCCGGCCGCCGCCTTGGCGGCACCCCCCAGGAATGTGGGCTCAGCCATCGCAGCCTTTCAACGTGAGCCAGCCGAATCGCTTCTCACAGGTCTCCCGCCGACTTCCCGGAACTCGCTGTTGGGCTGAGTTGGGATTTCCGAACTGGGTTTCATCTATCGATTCTCCCCGATGCGACTCTAGCAAGCAAGCCTCGGCCATCGAACGCAGTCTCGACATCGGCCACGCGGATCCTGGGCCGCGCTAACCCTAGGGTTTGCCCAGCTTCCGCACTTTTGAAGAGGGAACTGCACCACGAGGCCATACGGCGAGCGCCTTGGCTGCGGCCCGACGAAATGCATCTGGATTCCAGTGTGAGTTTAGCAAGTCCACCGAGCAGGCGCGGTGCATCGACTCGCGCTTCTCATCTTCCCACCGCTCTGGCCGTGCTTTGACCGTCGACTTCCCTTCAGCATGCCTTTCATAGAACAGCGGATGGGGCGTCTGAACTCCTTGTGTGAGATCCTCCCAAGACAGGATTACGTTTGTCCTTCTCTGAGCCTTATCGAGGTAATGATAGTGCCAGCCGACAGGCCCGTGATGCTCGCGGAGTAGGAAGTCTTTACCGCCGGGCAGCGTGGCGATGAAATAGATTACATCTGCCGGCACCCTCCGCAGCAGAGGCACCCGCTTTTCAGGCAACAGGTATCCCCGTCTGATCTTTCGGAGCGGTCCGTTGATCGTGCGGCTGCCCAGTGTGCCGGAATGCCTCGGACGCTCCGAAGCACTAGAATCCCGGTCCGCGTTCACAAGCCTGCGGGCGAGCTCTTCGACCAACTCTTCCGACTGACTGCGCCCGTTCCAGTCCTCCAGTTCGTTCCGATCAGGGAGACGATATGGCTTCGACGCAACTCGGAAGCCATCCGAGTAGGAGACTGACATCTCTATGAGGATCGACAGGAGGAGGTTGCCCAACTCTTCAGTGGATTTCATCTGACCTCGCATTACCAGCGATCTTCGTCCGGCCGCTCTGCCTGCTGCTCTTCCGCGTAGGCAATGCACCCTTCTTCGAACGACATACTGTTGCCGCCGCAGTCGCCCGGATCGGTCACACTGTTCTCCTCAGCCCACGCCCACCCTGCGTCGTGGCCGGAGCAATCGGAGGTGCAGCCGTAAGGTGCGCCTGCATCTTGGTACCCCGAACTGGCCGATCTGTACTCCTCGACCGAGTACCCAGGCGTTTCTGGGTAGTCCGCAGCCGGGACGTCGGCCGCATTGTAGCTGGAGCTCGTCGGCGCAACTTCATCCGGCCTTTCGCGGGTGCATTGCCACACCACTAGCCCGGCTAACGCGATCGCGATCCAAGGGCCCCAGCTGTTTCCGTTCGCGCTCACAGCCAGCTAGCCACGCCGCCGTGCCCGGAGCATGTTCCGCGCCGGCTCTGGGAATAGCTGTAAGTCCCATCGCGGCAACGGGCAGTAGCGCCCGCGGGGACGTTAGACCCGCCCAACACACCTTGGGTTTGGCCGCTTCCGGGACGCCTTGGCACCGGGATGCAGTTGCCTGCGCTATTGCGGTAGTAGCCGGAACCGCACGACTGCGCTTCAGCCGGAACAGCGCCAACGAACGCTGTCGGCACCGCGAGCGCCAGACACACCCAAAGGACCTGGAAACGCATTAGCCCTCCCCCCGACGCCTGCATCATATGCGACAACCACCGCGAGAGCCAGTCTTCTATCTCTAGTGAATCTTGAAGCTATTGGAGTGGTCACCTCGCTTCGCTCGTCGACGCTCCTTCGGAGCAGCTATCAAGGGATTTAGGAGTCTGAAGGTCTCAGTAGGAAGTCCGCCCCTCCTCCCCAATGGGACTTTTACTGAAGCAAGTCCGATGAAGAAGAAGATGCCCCCCTCGATCGCATCGAGGGGGGCATACCACCTAAGCGGCCTTTGGGTATTTCCAGAGCTGCAGGCCCATCCGCCGCCCATCAGTCGACAGCGATCCTAGGGCGCCGAGAAGGTCCAGCTTACTGGCTGTAAGAAGCTCGGAGATCCGGACGGCTGGCAACTCTTTACGGAGTGCCGTTAGCGCGGCGACGACCGGCACAGACGAGGTGACGCTCCGAGGTGTGAATGGCCTCTTCTTCCCATTCTCGACGTCTGTCCGCTTACAAGGAATGCCGGCCGCCATGAGCTTCTCAGCGAACTGGGAAGCGGTCAGACCATCGTCCTTCTTAAGGCCCGCTTCGCCTTGGTAACGGGCGCTACATAGAACCTTGCGGAGCAGCTTGATGTCTGGGTTTTCGGCATGGACGTAGCCGACGTCGCCATCGCTCGCCTTAAGCGCAATCCGCGTGGCGAAGTTGACGAAGTCGTCCTCGCTTTTGATGCAGCCTCGTAAGCCGTCGGTCGAATTAGGCACGCCGGATTTGTTGGTACGGACAGTGCGATAGAGGTCCAGTTCCTCCCGCACGACGTTGAACTGTTCGACCGTTTCCCACGGCCTTGAGCTCCACGAGACGTGCCGATATCCGTCCACTACGCTGCTGGTCATGGCGTCTGGTCGACGCTTGAAATCGTATTCCATGCTCAGTCGACGGGTGAAGTGCTTGTCCACCAGATCGTTCTTGTCGAGGACGATGTCTCGCACGCCTGTTAGCGATTTGATCAAGACCTCTGTGTCCGGCGTCCGGGTCAGGAATAGCTGCACGATATGGGCATTTTGATCGGCGAGCGTCTCGCACTCGGCGGGTGTTCGGATGCCCGCCTTGGCCAACACGTAGTTGAACGCCGGCTCATCCGGTTTGGGGGTTCCGGGCTGTAGCGTAGCTTGACCCCGCGCGCGCCACCCGAGCAGCTGACCGGTCTGGTGTTTCGCCTCAACGATCTGATCGGAGTTGGCGATCAGGACCCTGCCTTCACGGTAAGTATTGGCTATTGTCCCCTGGCTTGCGGCATCGATCTCCTCCTGCGTCGCGGTCGACAGGAATCCATCAGTCGTGCAGCTGAAAACATGAACGTGCTGCGGCAGAGCGTTCATCATCTCAGCAAGGATCGCTCGGACGTACCCCGTCACAAACGCAGCAAAATATGGGTTGGTGATCGGGCTCGGCTCTAGAGCCTTCATTGATGTGTCGGAGACGTTGAACACGCGCTTGACCCGCAGACCTTGCGCCAGCTTGCCGTAGAGGCTGTTGACCAGCTCTTTCCAGAAGCGGTTCTCGAGCGACCCCTTTTGATGCTTGTTTCGCTCGCTGATGGCGTTTTGAACGAAGCTGCCGAACGGCCGGATGGCATCCGTCAGCCACGGCACAACGGCGCCGTCCTTCAGCGTGAGGGATGCACCGAGCTCGACAGCGAGGGCGATCTCTGCGGCCGTGCAATAGCTGCGGCCGCGACGTGGGAAGACGATACCCCGGTCAGTTCTGACCGGCATACAGGGAAACCGGACCGAACTCGGGAACTCGAATTCGACCCACGCCACCCCTAGCGCCGTGTGCGTAAAGTCGGCGAGGGTCGGATGAAGGTTCATGTTGTCCCAGTCTGGATAGCCAATCAAAGACATCGCCGTGGGATATGCGTTCGATAGGTCGAAATCGTTCCAGATCATCGGTGCGCTGGCGTCTTGCCGGTGAGGCTCGCCGGTCGGCTGTCGAAGCCATTCCAGCGGCTGGAACTGGCTTGGTCCGGGACCAAACCAAAACTGTTCACCGCGCCCGCCGTGATATGCCTCGACTGCCAGAAGGCGTCTGAGATGGACCGGCTCGCGATCAACAACGGATTTCATTTTGTAGACCCGGCCGGTGCGATCGTCGAAGGTCCGGCCCTGAACCTGTTCGAGGCCCAGGACTTGAAGCGGCTCGATCGCGCTGTGACGCTCCCACATTAGCTGGAGCCGCTTCACGCCAATTCCGCTCAGGGTCAGCGGGACCTTCGTGGTGCCAATGGTCTTGCGGCACAATTCACGGATCTTCTCGTAGTAGCGGACGCAGATGACCGCATCGGACAGTGCGTAGCGCTCGAACAGGTCCGGGTCTCGCTCAAGCAGCAGATCCATCCGCTTCTTGATTTCTGTCTCACCCTGAGGTGTTTCAGCGAGCTTGATTTTTGGAACGTCGACGACTTCGCCGAGATCTTCGAGGCGCTTCGCACCCTCTGCGGTCAGCAGGAATGTGTCACGGATCGACACCTTGAGGTCGACAGGCCCACTCTCAAATTCATATCGGAGGTTCATTGGCTGAAGGGTGACGAACACACCTCGGACGGCATCCAGGAATGGCGTGAGTTGTTCGAGGTCCTTCAGCATCGGCATGTCAGCTCGACTGAAATGACTGATCAGCTCGATCCGCCGCGGCACCCGTGAAACATGCCCACCCTCGACGCCTCGACACACGGCAACGCTGATCATCTCATCAAGATGAAAGCGCTGGTCATCGGCGATAGGGTAGAAAACTGAACCCCATTCGGCACCATTCTGCGGGCTCTTCGAGTCCACCAGTCGGCAGTAGACCTGATAGGAAACTGGCCTAGCCTTACCCCGACCCTCCTTTAGATCCTCGCGGGAGGTGAGCTCCTCGGGCGGGACATATTCTGTGTCGAAGCCGATCACGAGACATGCATTCTTGTCAGGCTCGTTAACGTCCTGATCGGGTGTCTTGTCTGCTCCCTTCAGCGCCTTCGCTGGGATGCCGTAAAAGTATTCTTCCTTCACCCCAATCGGGATTTTACTGAACGCACCATCGCGACGGATGCGCACTTCAGATTGAGGGCGGACAGCGGTGTGAATTTTTGGTTTGCGGTTCATTGCATGACTCCGGGCTGCGCCGAGCGAGCTCGACACGATCGATGTGTTGGATGTGCGTGTGTGGAAGGAGCCCCGATTATCGGGTGCTGGAATACCCCATTGGGGGCCTAGTCATCGGGGCGCTTCCGCGGCTGGATTATCCCTGAATCCGTGTCAACGACTCGATCACTGGGCGGGATCGCTGGATAGGCTGACGGCTCGTCGCCATTCTCGGCCTTGTTGGGTTCGACGTGATTGTTCGCCGAGACCGCGCTGGATGCGGCGACAGACTTTGCGAGTTCAGTGTTTTCTTGTTCGGTCATCGGGAGCCTCAAAACTAACGAGGCCCTCCATATGAACCATACGGCAGCCGAGGACGATGGCCCTTATGATGTTAGCAATGCACCATAAAGATGTGCGCAACGCAGCATCAGAATAGAGCTCTCGCGAGTACTTCTCGCTAACTGACTGGATCGACTTGGTTTCGATTTCTTGCCGGGGGCTTTTGGCGCCGCTGACCCGCTTCAAACTTTTTTTGGTCGGGCAGGTGCCTCGGGCCGGGTTTCGCCCGCTCAAACGCCGTGAAAATCGATTCTACGAAGGGTTTGATCGACCCATCAGGGGCTGTCCGCTGCTGTCAGATTTTGAGCAGCGGCGTCATTCCAGGGGCCCCGGCTTGGGCGTGCTAGCGAGCGTGTTGAGCGCCTGAATATCCTCGTCGGTGTATCCGTCCGGGCGCTCGGCGCTCTGGAAGTGGATCGTGGCGAACAGGGCGGGGATGTCCGCCGACGCCTGATCGTCCTCGGGCTCGTCTGCCATCCTAGCCTCCTATGACTTGCCAGACGGCTGTGGCCACCAGCGCTGTCGGCAACGCCAACATCACGCAGCACCCGAGGGACGCCCCTAGTTTGCGCTGCCGGGCCTGACGGCTGATTGGGACGTCAAGATCACGAGACGCTTGGCTCTTAGCCTTGGCCAGCCCGACCGCACGGCTCAGCGAAAAGCTGACGCCGGGAGGAAGGCGTCGGCGGCTCATGAGCGGTTGATGTAGTTGTAGGGCTTCGGCTTGTTTCGGGAGAGCTGGAACACGACGAACAGGATGGCGACCACGAACGGCTGGACGATGGTCATCGCCACACCAGTCAACACGTCAGTCTTGCGGATGTTCACCGCCAGGACGATGAGCCATATGCCTCCGGCAACGACAAACCCTCCCACCGGGGAGCCCAGCGCCGCTCCGCACCACAAGGCAAATCCAACGACCAAGTGGAGGACGTTCCACCAGTTGAGGATCATCGGCCAACCGAACTTCCGCATCGAATGATCCGCGAGGGCCTTCGTCGCCAGCAACGCAGCCAGAACCGCAACGATCAGACCGAGAATGACACCTCCGCCGACCATCTGACTGATGCTGGAGGGTGAAGTGGCGGGTGCGTCCGGAGTGGAAGGAGATTCAACCGCCCCGCCACCATCCGGGCCATTGCCTTCGGAGGGGCGCAATGCCTCGCTGACCGGGACCGGGACTTCGTCAGCAGCCTGTTCCTGAGGCGTGAAATCGGACGCAGGCTCCACCGCCTCTTCAGGTGACGGTTCGACCGGCTTGCGCTCGATCGGCGGTGCGGGTCCGTAAACGGGTTCCGGTTGGGGATAATCGGCAGCATCGGCTCTTTCTCGACGGCCCGAAGCCGCCGCATACTCCAGAGCTTCGAGTTGTTCGTCTAACGAGCGGCCAATGCAGTCTCGGTCGTTTCCGCAGACCGACAGGCTTCTCGACCAAGCCGTGTGACTGTCCCGGACCCGATTGGGTTCCGTGGCCTGCTCCAGGGCCGTCCGATAGGCTCGGTCGATCTGCCGATCCTGGGCAGAGAAGTTCGGGTCCCGACAGACGATAGCGATTGTCTCGGACTTCGGCTGACGACAATCGAAGCTGGCCTGCGCTAGGGCGGGGCTCGGAACGAAAATGGTGCCGCTCGAGACGACAATGGACGCCGCAACAGCGACCCAAAAAGATTTGATCATGTACTTCCCCCGATCCGGTTGAGGGACCGCTCTCCAGCGAAACCCTCCGAGCGGCAACGATGGCGCTCAATCCGATTACATACTATAGTTGATAAACTTGGCCGTGCCGGGAGGTCAACGGTGACCGCATGGACATGCGGCGGCTGCTCGGTCGAAATGTGAAGAGATGCCGGATCGAAGCCGGGCTGACACAGGAGCAGCTGTCGGAGCTTTCCGGCTTCAGCCAGCAGTACATCAGCGACATGGAGCGTGGCCTTCGCAACCCCACGATCGTCAGCTTGTATGAATTGGCTCAGGCCCTAGGGACGACCCCTGTTGTCTTGATCACCCCCGACGAGGAAGCAGCCGCCGAGGGCTGACGAACAGCCTCGAGGAGGCTGTCCATGTCCGATGAACCGAATGCCGCAAACCTGTTTCTCGCCGCCTTGGCGGACCGCATCCGAGACTGGCGTGAAGCATTAGAGGTGAGCCAGGCCACCATCGCAGAACGGTCCGGTCTGTCCGTCAGCACGATCCAGCGCATCGAGGCTGGAACCGTTGATCCCAAGGTCACCACGCTTTCGGCATTGGCGAAATCGATGGAGACGGAGATTTACGAACTCGCCGACGTCAGCGGTGATGAACTGGGAATAGCCGCCGATGAAGTGCTGCGGACCGGATAGCGCCACAGCGCCCCGTTCAGAACCCGCAAAAGACACGATCAAACGGCCCGCTGAATGTCGGGATGTTTAAGAGATAACCTGAGCAGGTTGTGCCCGCCGGCCGCCGCGATCTCCAGCGCCCGTTTGGCGCTTTCCTGACCCTTGACCTCCCGCAGGTCGGGGACGCGATCCCCGGATCGCATCGCCCCCGGCTCGGGCCGCCGCAACACCTGGGTGCCCTTGAAATGGTTGACCAGTCCGATCAGGGAGCGCGGGGCCAGAACCGCCACCTCCCCCGCCCAGGCCGCCTCCGGCCCGTTGGCCTCGGGACAGATCAGGCCCAGCCCCATGGCGTCGACCGCCACCGCCGCCGGCAGGGTCCCGCCGACCGGGGCGATCCGCCCGTCCAGCCCCAGCTCCCCCACCGCCGCCCAGCCCGACAGCATGTCAGGCGGGATCACCCCCATGGAGGCCAGCAGCGCCAGGGCGATCGGCAGGTCGAAATGACTGCCCTCCTTGGGCAGGTCGGCCGGGGCCATGTTGACGATGATCCGCTTGGCCGGAAGGGACAGGCCGATCCCGGCAAAGGCCCCGCGCACCCGCTCCCGGCTCTCGGCCACTGCCTTGTCGGCCAGGCCGACGATGGTGAAGGACGACTGGTCGCCCGACGGCAGCTGATGGACCTGCACATCCACCCGCCGGGCGTCCACCCCCTCGAAAGCCACCGTCACCACGCTGGCGAGCATCTTCACCTCCCGCTATGGGAGAAAGAACGAACCACGAACGGCGATGGTTGGCAAGGGGAGGGGCTTAGGGCTTAGGGCTTAGGGCTCGGGAGCTACCGGCCGTGCGCAGCGCGTTCAGCCCTCTGCTCCTAAGCCCTAAGCCCTAAGCCCTCTTCTTCTCGACCACATCCCACATCAGCGCAGTCGCATCGACGCCGGTGAAGGCCTTGAGCTGCTGGGCTCCCGTCGGCGAGGTGACATTGATCTCGGTGAGGTAGTCGCCGATCACATCGATGCCGACGAAGATCAGGCCCCGCGCCTTCAGCGTCGGCCCGATAGCGGCGCAGATCTCGCGGTCTCGGGCGGTCAGTTCGACCGGGGCCGCCGTGCCGCCGACGCGCAGGTTCGAGCGCACCTGGTCCTTGGCAGGGATACGGTTGATCGCCCCGACAGGCTCGCCGTCGACCAGGATGATCCGCTTGTCGCCCTTCGACACCGCCGGAATGAATTTCTGGATCACCAGCGGATCGCGGCTGCCCGTCATGTGGATCTCGACCAGGGCCTCGAGATTGGGATCGCCGGCCTTCAGCTTGACCACGCCCGAGCCGGCCGCACCGTGCAGGGGCTTGAGCACCACATCGCCGTGGCGCTCATGGAAGTCGACCAGGGCGACCGGATCGGACGAAATCAGGGTCGGCGGGGTCAGGCCGGGGAACTGCGTCACCAGCAGCTTCTCGGGCGCACTGCGCACCTCGGCCGGATCGTTCACCACCAGGGTCTTCGGATGCACCGTCTCCAGCAGATAGGTGGCGGTGACATAGGCCATGTCGAAGGGCGGGTCCTGACGCATCAGGATGACATCGACATCCTCGGCCAGGTCCAGCTTCACCTCTTCGCCGAGCGTGACGTGGTCGCCCCGGACCTGGCGCAGGGTCACCGGCCGGGCCCGGCAGAACAGCCGGCCGTCCTCCAGCGCCAGGGTGCGGAAATCATAGACCCACTGCGCATGCCCGCGCGCCTGGGCCGTGGTCATCATCAGCCAGGTGGTGTCGGACTCGATATTGACCGCCTCGACGGGGTCCATCTGGATCGCGACTCTGAGCATGGGGTATCCTTCCGGCCGGGGGTGGATGGCTAATGGGCAGCCGCGGCGCGGGGCGCAAGCCTAGTTCAACTGCAGCCGCACCCGGTCGACCGACATCTGCCGCGTGACCTCCATCGGATCGTCCACCGTGCGGGCGCGGGCCAGGGCCTCGAGGGCCCCGGTCAGGGAG
The DNA here is from genome assembly GCA_019746095.1 of Caulobacteraceae bacterium. Classification (GTDB taxonomy): domain Bacteria; phylum Pseudomonadota; class Alphaproteobacteria; order Caulobacterales; family Caulobacteraceae; genus Brevundimonas. The sequence goes on along the minus strand of JAIESL010000064.1, from coordinate 64,627 downwards.
CCCTGTTTCTCGCGCGCGGCGGCGACGTCCAGCCAGGGCCGGTTATCCTCGGGGTCCAGCAGGGCGCGGCGCAGGGCCGAGCGCTCGGCCCCCTCATAGTCCCCGTCGCGGATGGCGCGGCTGAACAGGACGTTCTGCAGCCGGATGAGGGCCTGACGGTCGTTGACCGGGGCCATCAGCAGGTCCAGCCGGTCGGCCACATGCGGCGTCAGCCCGGCCCGCAGGGCCCGCCGGGTCAGTTCCGAGGGCAGGATCAACCGCCCCTGGCTGAAGGGGTCGAGGGCGACGGGGCCTTCCGTGGTCTCGACACGGAGCAGGAAATGGCCGGGGAAGTCGACGCCCTGCGCCCGGATCCCGGCCCGCCGCGCGGCGTCGAGATAGAAGATCGACAGGGCCCCGGACAGGCCCCGGCGGCTCTCGGCCACATCGATGACGTCCGTGCTGGCCGGGCTGTCATGGCTGAGCAGGTCGCCGTTCAGACGCAGGTCGGCGGCCAGGGTCTCGGTCAGGGCCTCGGCGGGGCCCTCGCGGCCGATCCGCTCGGCCAGCCGTGCGGCGGCGTGGTCAGCCAGGGTCCGGGCGGGTCCGGGGTCCCGGAGCGGACGATCGTGAATGGCGCAGGCGATGGCCGCTTCCAGCAGCGGAAACGCCTCGTCCTCGGCCTCTCCGGCCGCCGTCAGGGTCCCGATCGCTTCATCGCGGGTCATGCGGCGCCCCTCCCGAAGCCTGCAAGGCCTCGACGATGGCGCGGAAACCGGCCCGGGGCCAGCGCCACCACGTCGATCCTCAGCACATGACCGGCCAGGCTGGGTCTTTGACGCAACACCGAACGGCCGGCGGCCACCAGCCGCTCATACTGGTCGGGGCCGAGGGCGGTCAGTGCATCCTCCAGGGTGGCGCGGCGCTTGACCTCGACCACGGCCAGCACCTTGCCGCGGCGGGCCAGGATGTCGATCTCGCCGGCGCGGGTCTTCAGCCGGAAGCCGAGCACCTGATAGCCCCGGATCATCAGCCAGACGGCCGCCAGCCATTCGGAGCGATGGCCCAGCCGGTGCGAGGCCGCACCGAGGGCGACGCGCCAGCCACGCTTGGCCCGCACGACCTTCGGGGCCCTGATCCGGTCAGGCAGGACCCGGGTCGGGGGCCGCTTCGGGCTCACCGGCCCTGCATCTCCAGCGCCCGCCTGTAGAGGGGCTTGCGCGGCAGGTTCAGGGCCTTCGACACCTCGGCCGCCGCCTCGCCGGGGGGCAGCCGGGTCATGGCCTCGGCCAGGGCGGCATCGGCGTCAGCCTCGGAGGCGACCTCCGTCTCCCCGGGGGCGACGACGATGACGATTTCGCCCTTCGGCCCCTGACAGCGCGGGTCGACGGCCAGTTCGGCCAGGGAGCCGCGCACACATTCCTCGTACATCTTGGTCAGTTCGCGGGCCACGGCGGCGGGGCGGGGCCCGAGCACGGCAGCCATGTCGGCCAGGCTGTCGGCAAGCCGCGGACCGCTCTCGAAGAAGACCAGGGTCTGCCGGGCGGTCCGCACCTCTTCCAGCGCCGCGCGGCGGGCGCCCGATTTCGCGGGCAGGAAGCCGGCGAACAGCACCCGGTCAGCCGGCAGTCCGGCGATACACAGGGCGGCCAGCAGGCTGGACGGGCCGGGGACCGGATGCACCGGCAGGCCCGCCGCGATCACCGCCCGGGCCACGACATAGCCCGGATCATTGACCATCGGCGTGCCCGCGTCCGAGACCAGGGCCACCACCTCACCGGCCCGCAGCCGCGCGATCGCGCCCTCGGCGGCCCGGGCCGAGGCATGGTCGTCGCACCGCTCCAGCCTGGCCTTCAGCCCGTAGGCCGACAGCAGTTTGGCGGTGACCCTGGTATCCTCGGCCAGCACCAGATCGGCGGCGGCGAGCACATCGAGCGCCCGCAGGGTCATGTCCCTCAGGTACCCGATCGGCGTCGCCACCAGATAGAGGCCGGGTGCCACCGGACGCGGCGGCGGGGCGGTCGGGGGGAAGACGGACGGATCAGGCATCGGCGGGACCGTGCCAGCCGGGGCCGCGCGGCTCAAGGCGGAACAGGCTCCGGACCGGCCTAGCCGCCAAAGCCCCGCCCACCGCCTCCGAATCCGCCGCGCGAGACCACAGCCGTGCGGCTCTGCGCCCGGACCGGGGCCTTGCGCGCAATATCGACGTCATTGCGGTTGGCGACGGTGCGGCCCGTCCGGTAGTCGCGCGACAGATAGCCCCCGCCGGCGCCGTTGGAATACTGGCCGTCGCGGTCGCGATACAGGGCACCGCCGCCGCGATAGCCGCCGTTCAGCATCTGGCCGATGATGAAGCCGGTCGCCAGCGGGCCGAAGAAGGATCCGCCGCCGCTGTTGTTCAGCGGGCGGCACTGTTCGGGGCCCCACTGGCCCTCGCACTCCTCCCGCGTCGCATAGCGCGGCGCGCTCTCGGCGGACTGGCGCTGGGCCTCGGCCCAGGCCGCATCGCATTCCGCATCGGTGACGTCGTTGGCCGCCTTGCACTCGGCCGGCGAGGTATAGGCCAGGGCCGGGTCGGGCTCGGCCACGGGGACGGAGGCTTGCGGCGCACCGCAGGCGGCCATGGAGAAGCTGACGGTGGCCATCAGGCTGGTGACCTGAAGCGTCCGCGAACGCTTCAGCCGGCGCATTGTGGTGGTTTCAGGCAGGGAGGTCTCTGACATCGGATCAGGCCGTCATACAGGCGGCGTTGAGCAGGCCGACGCCGAGCGAGATGGACGCCAGATAGACGCCTGCAGCCAGTTCACCCGCCTCGATCCGGGCCGCCAGGGCCTTGTAGAGCACCCGGCTGACGATGATGAAGGCGAGGATCTGGATGATGCCGGCCAGCAGGGCCCAGGCCGCGAACTCCGCAAGGCTGACCGTGTGCGACAGGGCCGAGGCCAGCGGCAGGACATAGCCGATCAGGGCCCCGCCCAGGGCGATCGCCGCCGAGGTATTGCCCTGCCGGATCAGCGCCCGCTCATTGTAGGGCGTGACCAGCTGATAGAGGAATTTGAATACCGAGAAGAAGGCGATCGCCGCTGCGAAGGCGATGATGAAGGCCACAGCCCCCGTCTGAAAGGCGAACCAGTCCAGCATTGTCTAAACCTCCAGGCGCCTCAGGCGCGGAATTCGGCCATGTCCAGCGGAATGCCGATCATGATCTCATGTGTCGCTTCACCGCCCTCGGGTTCCTGCTCGAGGGCGATCATCAGTTCGCGGCCACCCGCCAGTTCCCGCGCATACAGCATGCAGGTCTGGTAGATTTTCGCATAGGGCGTCGTTGCGACGCGGTCGTCGTAGATGGACTCCCACAGCTTTACCGGCGGCTGACGCGCGTCGGTCTCGGAGAACCAGAAGCGCGGATAGTCCGGCAGGCCTTCGGGCGCCCCCTTGAACACCGGCTCGGACAGGCGATCCTGCCAGGCCCGGCGCGCGCCGTCGTTCGGCGGATAGGCCGAGGACCAGGGGGTGAACAGGGTGAAATCATAGGCCGCCGCGCCCCCGGCGTCGTCGCTCATGGCCTGCAGCATGACGTGGTCGTCGGTATAGAAGCGATGCACGAACGGGCCGTCGTCCAGCTGGACCACGCCCTGGGCGGTGATCTCCAGCGCGTCGCGGTCGAGACTGAATCGGGTCTCATCGCCCAGACGACGCCAGGCCAGGGGATCCAGGGCCACGGTGCGGCCGACGGTGATATTGCGCACGACCGCCAGCTGGCTGACCGGTTCGGCTTCGCGCTGTCCGAAGAGCCGCTTGAACATTCGTCTCCCTTACGCCCTCCCGGGAGGGCTCGCGAGCGTCCGGTGATAAAGAGATCGTCAGCCGGGAATTGCCCGCCAGGCTTTGCCAATGTCAAGCATACCTGTTACGCGTTACATGAAACATGCGTAATCCTGCCCCGTCCTCCTTGTCGCCGGCCAATGAGCGCATACGTGCGTGGCGCAAGGCCCGTCGCGAGGCGGGTATGGTCAAGCTGGAGTTCTGGGTGCCCGAGACTGCCCGGGATGACGTGAAGGCGGCGGTCCACGCCATCGTCACCGAGTCCGCCCGCGGTCCCGACATCCAGCGACGCCCGCGTCGAAGCCTTTCAACCGATCCTTCTGGAGCAAGCCCCCTTATGGACGCCGTGATCGAAACCGCCTGGACCGTCCCGACCCTCAAGGCCGCACTGGACGCGTCCGAACTGGTCCGCGAAGGCGAGCTGACCGCCCGGGTGCTGGAAGGCGCCGAACCGGTGCTGCTGGCGACCATGCATGAGTATGGCGACCTGCCCATCTACCTCAGCGTCGGCGGGGCCCAGATCGTCTGTTCGGTCCTGCTGTGGCCGGTGGCCGAACAGGCCGACCGTCACGCCTTCAACGAATTCCTGCTCAAGGCCCAGCGCGTGGTGCCCCTGTCGAATTTCGCGATCACGGCGGTGAACGGCGAGGACGTCTATGAATTGATGGGCGAGCTGTCGTGCAAGACGACGCTTCAGACCATATTGATCGAACTGCGCACCCTCGCCGAGAACGCCATCGACGCGACGACCCTGCGTGACACCTTCGGCACCGACGCCGCCTGATCCGGGAGAGACCCCATGTCCATGCTCGCCAAACTCTCCGCCCTGTTCCGTGGCACCGCCCGCGAGGCCGGCCAGGCCGTGGTTGACGCCAACGCCCTCAAGATCCTCGACCAGGAAATCCGTGACGCCGACACCGCCCAGGGCAAGGCCCGGGACGACCTCGCCGGTCTCGTCGCCCGCCGCCGCATGGCCGAGAACGAGCTGAAGAGCTTCGGCGACCAGATCGTCAAATACGAAAGCTCGGTCCGCGCGGCCATGGCCCAGGGCAAGACCGACCTGGCCCGGGAGGTCGCCGGCCGGATCGCCGAGCTGGAGACCGAGATCGGCACGCGCGGCCCCCTGATCGAGGGAATGAAGGAAGCCGAGGCCCGCCTGCGCACCGCCATCGCGACCACCGACCAGAAGATCGAGACCCTGCGGCGCGAGATCGACATCGTGAAGGTCAATGACTCGGTGCAGAAGGCCCAGACCTCGGTGGCCCTGCAGTCCCAGGGGGCCCATTCGCGCATCGGCTCGGCTGCCGACAGCCTGCAGCGCATCAAACAGCGCCAGGCCATCCAGGAAGAGCGTCTGCGCGTCGGCCAGGAACTGGAGGACAAACGCTCCGGCGCCGACCTCGATGCCAAGCTTCGCGAAGCGGGCATCCTGCCGGGTCACGCCTCGGCCGACGATGTCCTGGCCCGGCTGACGGCGCAGGAGATCACTGTGGTGACGCCGCTGATCGAGACCTCGGTTCCCGCCTCCAAAGACCCGGCCTGAGGCGGGATGGAACGCCTGAGGCTGACGCCTCGCCCCGACTGGGAGGCCCGCGCCGACGCCGTCGGCTTCACCTGGCACCACGATTCGGGCGAGCGCTACTGGGACGAGAGCGCGGCCTATGCCCTGTCCCTGGCCGAGGTCGAGGACGGGCTGGAAGCGCCGACGGCTGAACTGCACCGGATGTGCCTCGACCTGGTCGATGAGGCGGCGGGATCGGAGCGGCTGATGAGCCTGCTCGAGATTCCGGAGGCATCGCGCGACTATGTCGCCGACAGCTGGGCCCGGCGCGAGCCGTCGCTCTACGGCCGGTTCGACTTCGCCTTCGACGGAACGGGCCCGGCCAAACTTTATGAGTATAACGCCGACACCCCGACCAGCGTGTTCGAGACGGCGGTGTTCCAGTGGCTGTGGCTGGAAGACGGCATCGCCGGCGGCACCCTTCCGCCCGACGCCGACCAGTTCAACAGCCTGCATGAGAAGCTGATCGACCGCTTCCGCACGATCTTCCCGCAGGGCGGCTTCGTCCATTTCTCCTCGGACCCGGACTTCGTCGAGGATCGCCAGACGGTGCGCTTCCTCGAGGACCTCGCCCGGCAGGCGGGGCTGGACCCCAGATTCGTCGCCCTCGACCAGATCGGCCTCAACGCCGACGGCCGCTTCGTGGATGATGAGAACTGGCTGATCCAGGCCCTGTTCAAACTCTATCCCTGGGAACAGATGCTGCGCGACGACTATGCCGAGCCCCTGCCCCGGGCCGATGTCACCGTGCTGGAACCCGCCTGGAAGGCCCTGCTCTCGAACAAGGGGCTGTTGCCGCTGTTGTGGGAGCGGCACGCCGGACACCCCAACCTTCTGCCCGCCTTCTTCGAAAGCGATCCGGCCCATGCGAGCCTCGGCGACGCCTATGTGCGCAAGCCGCTGTTCTCGCGCGAGGGGGCCAATATCTCGATCGTCGAGGGCGCGGCGCGTGAAGAGGGGCTGGACGCCGGCTACGGCCAGGGCTCGCACATCCGTCAGGCCCTGCACGCCCCGCCCGTGTTCGACGGCCAGCATGTCATCGTCGGCTCTTGGCTGGTCGGCGATGAACCGGCCGGCATCGCCCTGCGCGAGGACACGGGCCGTATCACCCGCAACACCTCCCGGTTCGTGCCGCATTTCATCCGGGACTGAGCCCGGCCGCACCGGCCTCAGACCAGCAGCGCCCTCAACACCCCGTCCAGTACCGGCCGGCCCGTCGCCGTCGCCCTGACCCGGCCCGCCTCGACGACCAGAAAGCCGTCGGCGATCAGCGCCGCCAGCGGCCCGGTCGTCCCGGTCAGGCCCAGCGGCGCCAGCTCGGTGAGGGCCACCCCCTCCACCGTCCGCAGCCCCAGCAGCACCTTCTCCTCCGAGGCATCGCGCGGCGACTGGCTGTCCTGCTCGCTCCAGGGCGTGCCGGTGGCGACGCCGGCGACATAGGCCCCGATCCCCCTGTGGGCGACCGTCGCCGTCCTTTTGCCGTCCAGCGTCAGCCGTCCGTGGGCCCCGGGGCCGAGGCCGAGGTAGTCGCCGCCGCGCCAGACGTGGAGATTGTGCGCCGACCGCGCCGCCGCACCGCGCGCATGGTTGGAGACCTCATAGGCCTCGAAACCGGCCGCCTCGAGCACGGTCTGGGTGGTCTCATAGAGGGCGGCGGACCGGTCCTCATCGGGCGGGGTCCAGGCGCCGCGGGCCACGGCGCGGCCGAAGGCGGTCGTCGGCTCTATGGTCAGCTGATAGGGCGAGACGTGCTCAAAACCCATGTCGATGGCCCCGGCCAGTTCGGCGCGCCAGCTGTCCAGGGTCTGGTCGGGGCGGGCATAGATCAGGTCGATCGACAGGCGCGGGAAGGCGCGGGCGGCGACGGCAACGGCGCGGCGGGCCTCGTCCGCCGAATGGTTGCGGCCGAGGAAGGCCAGGGCCGCATCGTCCAGCGCCTGCACCCCCATCGACAGGCGGTTGACCCCGGCCCCGGCCAGGGCCGCAAACCGTGCCGCCTCGGCGTCGGTCGGATTGGCCTCCAGGGTGATCTCGATCGGTCCGCGCGGCGGGAACAGGGTCCGGGCGCGATCGATGACCGCCGCCACGGCCTCGGGTGCCATCAGGGACGGGGTGCCGCCGCCGAAGAAGACCGAGGCCAGACGGCGCGGGCCGGTCAGGGCAGCCTGCGCCGCCATATCGGCGAGAATGGCCTCGACCAGCGCCGCCTGCTCCGCCACCCGCCCCCGGTCCCGCACGACATTGAAGTCGCAATAGGGGCAGATCCGGGCGCAGTAGGGCCAGTGGACGTAGAGAGCGAGGTCTGTGCCGGGGTCTGGGACGGGGGGCATAAGGCGAGTGGCCAGTGGTTAGTGATTAGTGGCTGGCCAGCGGCTGTGCGACGGCGCGGGCGGCGCCGCCCTTCCGCTGGCAGAGATGCGGCAATCACTAATCACTAATCACTAATCACTAGCCACTGGCCACTCACCCCATCAAAGCCGCCTTCAGCTTCGCAAACGCCACCGCCCGGTGGCTGATCGAGTCCTTGAGCACCGGATCCAGTTCGCCGAACGTCCGGCCCTGGCCGTCCGGGATGAAAATCGGGTCATAGCCGAAGCCGCGGTCGCCGCGCGGAGGGAAGGTCAGCTGGCCGTCGACCCGGCCCTCGACCACCACCGCCGGGCCGTCGGGCCAGGCCACGGCGAGGGCCGAGGTGAACCGGGCCCGACGGTCGCGCGAGCCGGTCTCCTCCAGCCGCTCCTCGACCCGGCGCATGGCGAAGGCAAAATCCTTGTCCGGCCCGGCCCAGCGGGCGGAAAAAATCCCCGGTGCCCCGTCCAGGGCCGCAACCGACAGGCCGGAGTCATCGGCCAGGGCCACCTCGCCCGAGAGATCGGCCGCATGGCGCGCCTTGAGCAGGGCATTGCCCACGAAGGTGCTCTCGGTCTCGTCCGGTTCGGGCAGATTCAGGCTGGCGGCGGTAACCACGACGTAATGTCCGTCCAGAAGCGCGTCGATCTCGACGGCCTTGCCGGGGTTGTGGGTCGCCACGACGAGCCGCATCCCCTTGATAAGCTTCAGATTCATCCTGATCACGCGCTCCGAAACAATCCATTGCCAAAGTTTAATATCGTTAAACGATATGTAACGTGCTTTTCCTCAGAGCACGACCTATCTATGTCTCCAAGGACGGACGCCGCGACGTTCCACGAACAAGCCGATACCGGCAAGATCGATGCAGCGGAACAACAAATGAGGGGTGAAAACATCCCTCACCCAGGATCAACGGAGAACGACTATGAACACCATGAAAGCTTCCTACTTCATCGAGAAGGTCGGCCACGGCGTGCTGAACACCTTCCTCCTCGCTGCCCTGCCGACCGCCCTGGTCGCCACCCTGCTCCAGGCCTTCTGATCCCGTTCTGGCCTCCATGGCCAGAACGGCGACCCGGCCTCAAGCAGCCCGAAGGGCGGTAGGCCAGACATAAGGCCTCAAGCAGCCCGAAGGGCGGTAGGCCAGACATAAGGCCTCATGTAGCCCGAAGGGCGGCAGGCCAGGACAACAAAGTCTCACCGGAGCTTTGACGATCGGCATGACAAACGCGAAGAATGAGACCGCGTGTGGGTTCGCCGGACCCCGCGCGGCATTCTCGCCCCGCCGACCGGCCGGCTGACAGAGAGGTCGACCCATGCGTTTCCCGAAATCGCTTTCGCTCGGGATCCGTGTGCCGTCCCTCCCGGGCCTTCACGCCCGCTCCATGTCGCCCCTGCTCAACGCGGCCCTGGGCGCCGCCTACTGGTTGATGATCGTGCTGACCGTGGTCGTCCTGGCCGCCTTCGTCATCACCCTTTTCCTGCCCATGGGCCCGACCGGCCTGATCTTCAGCAATGATTCGGGCGGCACCGAAATCCCGGTGTCGCGCGCCTATATCCTGTTCGGATTCGGGGCCTTCGTCGGCTATTTCGGCGGTTTCGCCCTGATCCTCAGGCTGCTGCGCCGCATCTTCCACACCCTCGCCACCGGCGACCCCTTCCATCCCACCAATGTCAGCCGCCTGAAGCAGATCGGCCTGATCCTGGCCGTGATCACCGGGGGCGCCTGGATCGGCCAGACCCTGGTGGCGCGACTGGCGCGCGGCGAGATGGACCCGCCCAGCCTGTTCGACCTGGTCACCCCCGCCTTTTCCGTCTTCGTGGTCTTTGTCCTCGCCGAGGTGTTCCGCGAAGGCGCCCGCCTGCGGCGGGAAGCAGAACTGACGATCTGATGAACCGCGCGATCAAAAGGCTCCGCCTTTTGACGCTTCGCGCCGCCCTTCGGGTCGACCCGTCGCGTGCCCTCGACTAGAGAAAACCCATGGCCATCCGCGTACAGCTTGACCGCATCCTCCTCGAACGGCGCATGTCGCTGACCGAGCTGGCCGACCGCGTGGGCGTGACCCTGGCCAATCTGTCGATCCTCAAGACCGGCAAGGCGCGGGCCATCCGCTTCACCACCCTGGACGCCCTGTGCCGTGAGCTGAACTGCCAGCCGGGTGACCTGCTGGTCCAGACGCCTGGCCCGCAGGACATCGGCTCCGACGAGGATCTCGACGGGAACGCCCCCGGGACCGCATGAGCCGCCGCGACGACCTGAGCCAGGACGACCGCCGTATCTGGGCCCGCGTCGCCGGATCCGTCACGCCCCGCAAGCCGAAGAAGGCCCCGCTGATCACGCCGGGGGCCGCCGTGCCGGACCCCGCCGCCGCGCCCTATCCCAAGGGCCTGACCAGGCCCCGTCCCACCCCGCCGGGCTGGAGCCCGCCCGTCGTCGCCCCGGCCCGCCCGCGCGGCCATCCCGAGGAACTGGAGCCGCGCCGTCAGCGCCGCCTGTCGCGCGAACGCGATCCGATCGAGGCGAGGATCGACCTGCACGGCTATGGCCGCTTCCAGGCCCAGGACGCCCTGACCGCCTTCCTCATGGGGGCCCAGGCGCGCGGCTACCGGTCAGTGCTGGTGGTGACCGGCCAGGGCCGGCGCGGCGGCACCGGCGTCATCCGCGCCTCGGTCCATGAATGGCTGCAGGCCCCGGCACTGCGCGGCGTCGTATCCGGCTTCGCCGCCGCCGCCCGGCATCACGGCGGGGACGGTGCCCTGTATGTGACGATCCGGAGGGGCTGAGTGGCTGGTGGCTAGTGGCTGGTGGCTAGTGGCTAGTGGCTAGTGGCAGGCACCGAACACCGCTTCAGAATTTCGACAATCACTAATCACTGGCCACTAGCCACAAGCCACTCAGCGCAGCGACAGCCCCGCCTCTTTCGCCAGCCCCTCCAGCGAGGTCATCGGCCTCGGCCCCCAGTGGGCGATGACTTCCGCCGCTGCCAGCGAGCCAAGCTTGCCGGCGTCCTCGAGCGACAGGCCCCGGGCGAGGCCCAGCAGGAAGCCGGCGGCGTACTGGTCGCCGGCGCCGGTGGTGTCGACCACCTTGCCGACGGGCACGGCGGCGATGACGACGCGTTCGTCGCCGCTGAGCACCACGGAACCCGATTCGCCGCGCGTGACGGCGGCCACGTCAACCATTGACGCGAGCTGGGCGGCGGCCGCGTCGAAGTCATCGGTCTCGAACAGGGCGGCCAGTTCGCCCTCATTGGCCAGGACGATGTCGGCCGAGGCCTCGATGAAGGCCAGAAGCTCGGTGCGCCAGCGGGCGACGACGAAGGTGTCGGACAGGGTGATGGCGACCTTGCGCCCGGCGGCGTGGGCGGCCGCCGCCGCGGCCTCGAAGGCGGCCCGCGCCGGGGCCGGGTCGAACAGATAGCCTTCCAGATAGACGATGGCCGAGGCGCCGATCCGCCCGGAATCGATATCGGCGGCCTCCAGCTGGTTGGCGGCCCCCAGGAAGGTGCACATGGTGCGCTGGCCGTCGGGGGTGACGTTGATCATGCAGGCGCCGGTGGCGGCACCCGGCAGCACCGGGGTGTCGAAGGCGACGCCGGCGGCCCGGATGTCATGGGTAAAGACCCCGCCCAGGACATCGTCGGCGACCTTGCCGATATAGGCCGCGCGGCCGCCGAAGGAGCCGATCCCGGCCACCGTATTGCCCGCCGACCCGCCCGAGGCCTCCACCCCCGCCGCCATGGCGGCATAGAGGGCGGCGCTCTGCTGCGCATCGACCAGCTGCATCGAGCCGGGCGTCAGGCCCTGGGCCGTCAGGAAGGCGGGATCGCAGGGGGCGAGAACATCGACGATGGCATTGCCGACAGCGCAGACGTCAAAGGTGGGGTTCTGGGTCATGGGCGGGGGATTAGCGGGCGCGGGCGGGATTGGCGAGTGTCGCCGGCGATTCCCTCGCTATCGTCATCCTCCGGCAAGCCGCGTCAGCGGCGCAGACCCGGGGACCCAGCGGCGCGCGAGAGCGCGAAACTGTCGAGAGCACGGCTGGGAGAACCATCGCCTTCGCTACGCTTCGGCGCCGCTGGGTCCCCCGGTCTCGCTTCGCTCGCCGGAGGATGACGATAGCAAAAGAGGATGAACCTTGGCATGAGCGCCCCCATGATCGAGATCGCCGTCCTGACCCCCGATGCCGCCGACCCCTCCTATGCCGGCCAGTGGCCCGGCGTGCTGGAGCGGCTGGCCGAGGCCCTTGCCACCGCCGGGCTGACGGCAGTGCCCTCGGCCTGGACGGACCACATCAAGGACGCCTCCGGCCTGGTGCGGTTTCCGCTGGTCCTGCCGGTGATCGCCTGGGGCTATCACCGCGACCATGACCGCTGGATGCAGGCCTGCGCGACCTGGGAAGCCGCCGGCGTGAAGATGCTGAACCCGCCGTCGGTGCTCGCCTGGAATTCGGACAAGAGCTACCTCGGCCGGCTGGCCGAACAGGGCATCGCCATCCCTGACACCGTCTGGATCGACGGCCCGACGCAGGCCGACGCCGATGCCGCCTTCGACCGCTTCGGTGTAGATCAGATCGTGGTCAAGCCGCGCGTCTCCGGCGGGGCCCACAAGACCCTGCGCCTGTCCCGCGGCGAGGCCATGGTCGGCGCCCCCGAGGGCCCGGCGATGATCCAGCCCTATCTGCCGTCGATCGAGACCGAGGGCGAAACCTCCCTGCTCTTCTTCGGCGCCCGGCTCAGCCACGTCGTCAACAAACGGCCCGTCCCCGGCGAGTTCCGGGTCCAGGTCCAGTACGGCGGCGGCTATGTGGCCCTGCCCGAGCCGCCGGCCGGTGCCCTGGCACTGGCGGAACAGACCCTCGCGGCCATCGGCGAGGACCTGCTCTACGCCCGCATCGACATGGCCCCCGACGCCGACGGCGGCTGGCTGTTGATGGAGGCCGAACTCATCGAGCCGGACTTCTATCTGGCCTCGGCGCCGGAGGGCGGGAAGCGGTTCGCGGCGGCGGTGCGGGCTCGGCTCTGAGTGGCTGGTGGCCAGTGGCTAGTGGCCAGTGATTGCCGCTTCCTTCTCAGCGGAAGGGCGGCTCGGCTGGCGTTTTCGAACCGGTGGCGGCCAGCCACTGGCCACTAGCCACTGGCCACTAACCACTTCTTCACCCCGTCTCCCCCAGCGCCGCCAACCCCGCCCTCGACGGACACAGGTCACTGATCACACACCCTCCGCATTTCGGCTTCCGCGCCGTGCAGGTGTAGCGGCCGTGCAGGATCAGCCAGTGGTGGGCCTTGGGCAGCCAGTGCTCGGGGACGACGCGGAACAGCTGGGCCTCGACCTTGTCGGGGGTCCCGGCATTGGCCAGACCCAGCCGGTGGGAGACGCGGAACACATGGGTGTCGACTGCGATGGCGGCCTCGATCCCCAGTTCGTTCAGCACCACGCTGGCGGTCTTGCGGCCGACGCCGGGCAGGGCCTGGAGGTCGGCACGGTTCAGCGGCACCTCGCCGCCATGCTGTTCCAGCACGATCCGGCTCAGGGCGATGACGTTCTTCGCCTTGTTCCGGTACAGGCCGATGGAGGCGATGAAGGGGACCAGCCCTGCCTCCCCCAGTGCCAGCATCTTCGCCGGGGTGTCGGCGACGGCAAACAATCTGTCGGTGGCCTTGTTGACCGCAACGTCCGTGGCCTGGGCCGACAGGGCGACAGCGACCACCAGCGTATAGGGGCTGGAGAAGCTCAGTTCGGTCTTCGGCTCCGGCATGATCCGCGCCAGCCGTTCGAAGATCGCCTCGACCCGGTCCTCGTCGGGCGGCCAGCCGAACACGGGCACGGTGGCTCCGGTCATGACGGCGGGGCGTTTGGGTGCGGGCTTGGGGCGGGCCTTGGGCGGCTTCATGGGAACCGGGTAGCAGACGCCGGCCGGGACCGGGAGGCCGCTATCGCGGCTTCGGCCGGGACGCCGCCCACCAGTCCGGAATGAACAGGCCCAGCGCGCCGATCACCAGGCCGACAATCCCCACCCAGGTCGGAAAGTCGAACATCAGGGCACAACCCATGATCAACAGGCTGAGCGGCTGGGTGACGAGCGAGACGAGGCGCTTCATTCAGGGCGAATCTTCCGGTTGAACCGGGAGCCTCGCCGCGTGACCCGCCGCCGTCAAGTTCATTGGCCTCTCCCGCAACGGTTGGCCTCGGCGACCAATCGGACTAGACCGCGCGGAAATCGCCGCGGAGTCCCCCCATGCTGATTCATCTGTCGTCCTGGCCCGAGATCGACGCCCGGCTGAAGACCACCAAGACCGTCGTCGTGCCGATCGGCTCCAACGAGCAGCATGGCCCGACCGGCCTGCTGGGTACCGACTGGATGTGCCCCGAGATCATCGCCCATGCGGCGGAGAAGGCCGATGAAAGCCTGGTGGTCGCCCCGACCTTCAACATCGGCATGGCCCAGCACCACCTCGCCTTCGCCGGCACCATCAGCCTGCGGCCCTCGACCTTCATGGCCGCCATCACCGACTGGGTATCGTCGCTGAGCCGCCACGGCTTCGAGCGGATCTATTTCCTCAACGGCCACGGCGGCAATGTCGCCACCATCGAGGCCACCTTCGCCGAAATCTATGCGGAATGGTCCTTCGTCGAGGAACAGCCGCCCTTCGTGCTGAAGCTGAAGAACTGGTGGGACCTGCCGGGGGTCAACAGCCTGTGCACCAGGATCTTCCCGACCGGCCACGGCATGCATGCGACCCCGTCCGAGATCGCCGTGACCCAGGCCGCCTATCCCGATCACATCAAGACCGCGACCTACAGCCCGCAGATCGCGCCGACCGGACCGATCCGCGACGCCCTCGACTATCGCGCCCGCTTCCCGGACGGCCGGATCGGCTCCGACCCGGCCCAGGCCAGCCCCGCGCACGGCCGGACCATCATCGACGCCTCGGTCCTGGCCCTGCTGAAGGATGTGGCCGACTTCTCGAACGAGGTCTTGCCGGAGGTCTGAAACCAGCCCAAGGCTTGGCCATGACCCAGTTCGAAAAAGCCCTCAAGACCGGCCGCCGCCTGACCCGCGACGGCGCGCGGGCGGCCAGCACGGCCCTGTCCGGCGGCGAAATGATGAAGGCGGCGGGCGACGTCATCAACGCCCGGCTGGAGATCATGGCGGCCGGCATGGTAGATCCGCGCAAGGCCGACCTCACCGAGATGTCGTTGATGAGCACCGAGAAGGTCGAGGCCCTGTCGGCCTCGGCCTCGGCCATGGCCAGGACCTTCGGCGACATCGGCGGACGGCTGGGCTCGGGCGTCATGACCGAGGCGGGCTACGCCTCGAAGGCCGCGACCTCGATCGCCACCGCCGCCACCCCGGCCGCGGCCCTGCAGGCCCAGTACAGCTATGCCGTCGGCTGGTGGAGCCGGGCGGCGGCCCAGATGCTGACCGTCAACAGCGCCCTGCTGAAGGGCCAGGCCGACGCCATTCGCCCGATCCACAAGACCGCGGTCGACAATGCGAAACGGCTGAAGAAATAACGGAACACGCGCGCCTGCGACGCCTTTCACCCTGGTGAAAAGGAGATCGCCATGAGCGACACCCCGACCAAGGATCCGCATCCCGGCCTGATGGGAGACGGCACCGAAGAGCAGAACCTCAACCAGAAGGGTGATCCCTCGAAACGGATCACCGAGGCTGAGGCAAAGGCCGCCTTCGGCAAGAAGACCGCGACCCCCGACTGAAGACGGCAAGCCCGCCGCCCCCGAGCCTGCCGGGGGCGGCGTTTTCCTTACCGGAACGGCGGCTCGTCGAAGGCCCGCAGCTTGCGGGAGTGCAGGCGACTGCCCTCGGCACGGAGCAGGTCGACGGCGTGGATGCCGATCTGCAGGTGTTCCGAGATCGACCCCTCATAGAAGCGGTTGGCCTGGCCCGGCAGTTTGATCTCGCCATGAAGCGGCTTGTCGGAGACGCACAGCAGGGTGCCGTAGGGCACCCGGAAGCGGTAGCCCTGGGCCGCGATGGTCGCGGACTCCATATCGATGGCCACGGCCCGGCTCTGGTTGAACCTCAGCGCCGATTTGGAATAGCGCAGCTCCCAGTTCCGGTCGTCGGTCGTGACCACCGTACCGGTCCGCAGCCGCCGCTTGACCTCCTCGCCGGGAGCCCCGGAGACGAGCTTGGCGGCGTCATAGAGGGCGCGCTGGACCTCGGCGATGCTCGGGATCGGGATGTCGGGCGGCAGGACCGCGTCCAGCACATGGTCGTCACGCAGATAGGCATGGGCCAGCACATAGTCGCCGATGGTCTGGCTGGGCCGCAGGCCGCCGCAGTGGCCGATCATCATCCAGACATGCGGCCGGGTGACCGCCAGATGGTCACAGATGGTCTTGGCGTTGGACGGACCGACCCCGATGTTGACCAGGGTGATGCCGTTCGAGCCCGGCGCGGTCAGGTGATAGGCCGGCATCTGGTGCTTCTTCCAGGCCGCATCCATGACCGCCGCCTCGGGATTGGGCGTGTCGCGGGTGATGACGATGCCGCCGGCGCAGACCAGGGTCTCATAGGGGGTGTCCGGGTCCTGCAGCTGGGCGCAGGCCCAGCGCACGAACTCATCGACATAGCGGTTGTAGTTGGTGAACAGGATGTAGCTCTGGACGTCCTCCACCGGCGTGCCGGTGTAGTGGCGCAGCCGGGCCAGGGAGAAGTCGGTGCGCAGGCCGTCGAACTGGGCCAGCGGGAAATCCCGCGTCAGGTCGAACATGCCGTCGGAGATTTCGTCGCCGATATGGGCCAGGTCGGTGGTCGGGAACCAGCGCGCCACGGCGGCCGTCTGGCTGCGGTCGAGGGTGACCTCCGAGCCGTCCATCACATAGGGGAAGGGAATCTCCTGATGCGACGGGCCGACCTCGAAGGTCGCGCCATAGTCGGCCTGCAGCAGGCTCAGCTGTTCCAGCAGATAGGGGCGGAACAGGTCGGGCCGGGTGATGGTGGTCGAATAGGCGCCGGGCCGCGACAGGCGGGCATAGGCACGGGTTTCAAGGTTCTGCGGCCGTTCGCCGAACCAGCTGACCCGCAACTCCGGATAGGAGAACAGGCCCGCGGCCCGCGCCTCCGGGTCCGCGCGTTCGCCGGTCCGGAGAAAGGTCGCCACGGCGGAGCGCAGGTTGGCGACGGATTGGCTGTAGAGGGTTTCGAGGCGGTCCAATGCCGCCTGGGGTGTCATCGTTTCTGTCATGGCCTCCTCTAGCGGAGGATCGTGGCCTTGGCGAGACGGTGACGCTTACGGGGCCAGTTCGCGGTGCAGGAAGGCCGTGGCGTCGTCCAGCACCGGGGCCTTCTTGCGGAACAGGGGCGAGAAGGTCGAGATCAGGTCGGCGTGGTTGAGGCCGGGATAGAGCTTCTCCTCGCAGCGCCCGCCGAGCGCCCGCATCCGCTCGCACAGGATGGTGGTGTCCTCGGCATGGACGATGACGTCCTCGGTCCCGTGACCCAGCCACAGGGGCGGGGCATCGGCGCGGGCGAAGGTCACCGGCTGGGTCAGGGTCGGATCGCCCACGCGCCCGAAGGCATTGATCGAGGCCGGGACATCGAACGGCAGGAAGTCATAGGGCCCCGCCAGGCCGACCGCCGCCCGGATCAGGCCGGGCGCCCCGACCGCGGCCATATAGCGCCGGTCGAGGGTGATCATCATGGCCAGATGGGCCCCGGCCGACTGGCCGATCACCCCCAGCCTTGCCGGATCGGCCCCATACCGGCCGGCGATCTCCCCGACCCTGGCGGTGGCCAGGGCGGCATCCTCGATGAAGGCCGGAAAATGCACCTGGGGCACCAGCCGGTAGTCCGGCAGGGCCACGACAAAGCCGCGCGCGGCCAGGGCCTGGGCGGCCCAGGCGTAGTAGGTCTTGTCCCCGCTGTCCCAGCCGCCGCCGTAGAACAGCACCAGCAGGGGCCAGGGCCGGTCCGGCACCGCCGTGGGCACAAAGACATCGAACCTTTGGCGCGGATCGTCGCCATAGGCGAGGTCACGCGCGGCGCGGCGCACCCCGCCATCGCGCGGGCCGAAGGTATTCAGCATGGCCAGGGGCGAACAGGCCGCAGCCAGCAGTCCGAGCGCGGGGGCGAACAGGCCTCTTCGGGTCATGCGGTCCTTGACGTCGAACGGGGAGACGGGCCCCAAGATACGCATGGAATCCGTCTTCGGCTCAATCCATGGCCCCGACGGGCCCCGGCTTCTACTCGGCCGGGCTCAGATAGCGGTCCAGCCAGCCGAACACCTCACTGTGCCACTGGCGGCTGTTGGCGGGCTTGAGCACCCAGTGGTTCTCATTGGGGAAGACCACCAGCCGGCTCTCGATGCCGCGACGCTGCAGGGCGGTGAAGGTCGACAGGGCCTGGGTGGTCGGGACGCGGAAGTCCAGATCGCCCTGGATCACCAGCATCGGGTCGCGCCAGTTCTGCACATGGTTCGCCGGGTTGAATTCCTGGTAGCCCTGCGGATTGTCATAGGGCGTGCCGCCGTTCTCCCATTCGGTGAACCACAGCTCCTCGGTGGCATAGCCCATGCCGAAGGTGTCGAAGATGCCGTCGTGGTTGACCAGGCATTTGAATTCGCCGGGCCAGTTGCCGGCGATCCAGTTGATCATATAGCCGCCGTAGGAGGCCCCCAGGGCGCAGGCATTGTCGCCGTCGAGGAAGGGATAGCGCTCCTGGGCGAAGGCCCAGCCCTTCTGCAGGTCTTCCAGCGGACGGTCGCCCCAGTGCTGGCTGATCGAATCGGTGAAGGCCTGGCCGTAGCCGGTCGAACCGTGGAAATCGATCATCACCACCGCATAGCCCGCCCCGGCATAGGTCGAGGCGTTCCAGCGGTAGGACCAGGCATTGCCGAAGGAGCTCTGCGGCCCGCCGTGGACGATGAAGGCGACCGGATACTGCCGGCCCTCGACATAGCCGGCGGGCTTGATGACATAGGCGTACACCGTCTCGCCGTTCCAGCCGGGGAAGCTGAACTGCTCGGGCTCGCCGAAGGTCTCGGCGTCCAGTGACGGGTTCACATCGGTGATCCGGCGCGGCATTTCCCGCCCGCGGAAGGTCTTGACGAACAGCTCGCTCGGCCGGGTCAGGGTGTCCTGGGCGAAGACGAAGCCCGAGGGGGTCTGCTGGAAGGCCGAGACATGGCCCGGACCGGTGACCGGCGTCACCGCGCCGCGGGCCACATCGATCGCAAACAGCCGCGTCTGCCCGATGTCACCGGCCGTGGTGTAGAGGGTCCGCCCGTCGCGCGACCACTGCAGGGTATCGGCGGACCGGTCCCAGTCGGCAGCGACCTGACGGACCTGTCCGGTCGCCATGTCGCGCAGGAAGATGGCGTATTTGTCAGCCTCGAACCCGGGGCGGGCCATGGCCCGATAGGCCATCGTCCGGCCGTCCGGCGAAAACACCGGGCCGGTGTCCCAGGCGTCATTGGCGTCGGTCAGGTTCTCGAAGGTACCGTCGCCGCTCAGGCCATTGGTGCGCCAGAGGTCGAAATTGGTGCTCCAGGGCTCGGACCGGCCGGCCACGCGCGACGAGAAGACGATCGACTGGCCGTCGGGGGCGAAGACGAATTCGCTCTCATCGCCGAACGGCTTGGAGGGGGTGTCGCCGTCGAAGCCGCGCGTCACCATCACCGGCGCGCCCGAGCCGTCGGCATTGACCACGAACAGATGGTTCTGGGTGCCGTCCGCCCAGGTATCCCAGTGGCGCACGAACATCCGGTCATAGACCTGGCCGGTGGCCGGGTCGTCGGCGATGGCCTTGGCCCGGTCGACAGTGCAGGCCAGGTCGGGGCAGTCGGGGAAGACCGCCAGCGACACCGCCACCTTCGAGGCGTCGGGGCTGAGGCGGTAGGCGTTCACGTCCAGCGGCAGGTCGGTCACCTGCACCGGGCCGGTGCCGTCGGCGGCGGCGCGCCAGACCTGGCTGGAGCCCGAACGGCCCGAGAGGAAATAGAGGTTGCCGTCAGACCCCCAGCGGCCGGTGTTGGCCCCGCCCTCATTGATGGCCAGGCGGACCGGCTCGCCCGGCGCGTTCAGGTCCATCATGTACAGGGCGCCCGAGCGGCGGTTGGCGGCGACGTCGGTCGTGGTCACCGAATAGACCACCCAGCGGCCGTCCGGCGACACCTGCGGATCCCCCAGCCGGTTGAGGGCGATCATGTCCTGCCAGGTGAAGGCATTGATCTCCGTCGCGGCGGCGGCCGGAGCCCCGGCGACCACCGCCGGCGGCGATTCGGCCAGGGCGGGCAGGGCGGCGGACCCGAGCAGGGCCGCGGCGCTGAGGCCGGTAAGGAGACGGGTCAACGGGCGCATGCGGGCTTCCTCGGACGGGGGGCGAATATCTCGATGCAAAGGGGTAGCACCGCCGTGGTGCCGGGCAAAGGCGATGGCGCAGGTTGCCGCTTGCGGCGACCGTGCGGAGCGGCGACAACCGGCATCCATGACCGAGACCCCCGCGCCCTCTCCGACCCGCCCGGAACCGCACATTGTCGACGTGCTGATCGCCGAGCGCGCCCCGCGCCTGGAGCGGTCGCTGTTCTGGCCGGTGCTGCGGCCGGTGCTCTACAAATTGCTCAACTACCGGGCCGCCGTGGACATGGCCGATGCGGTCAGGCCGCTGTCCGGGGCCGAGGCGCTCGACTATATGAGCGCGCTGATGGAACTGCGGGTCGAGGTGAGGAGTCCCGAGCGGATTCCGGCCACCGGCCGCTGTATCGTCGTGGCCAATCACCCCACCGGAATCGCCGACGGGATCGCCGTCTTCGACGCCGTCCGGGCCCGCCGCGCCGATGCGATCTTCTTTGCCAATGCCGATGCCCTCAGGGTCTCACCGCGTCTGGGCGAGGCCGTCATCCCGGTCGAATGGGTGGTGGCCAAACGCAATCGCGAAAAGACCCGCGCCACTTTGCTCGCGGCGAAGGAGGCATTCGAGGCCGAACGCTGCGTGGTCCTGTTCCCGGCCGGCCGGCTGTCGCGGGTGGCGAAGGACGGCTCCCTGACCGATCCGGAATGGGCCCAGACAGCCGCCTCCCTGGCCCGCAAATATGACGCCCCGGTCGTGCCCATCCATGTCGCGGGCCCCGATTCGACCCTGTTCCACCTGTTCGACCGGGTGTCGGAGGAGTTGCGCGACATCACCCTCTTCCACGAACTGCTGAACAAGCGAAAGGCGACCTTCCAGCTCAAGGTCGGCAAGCCGATCCCGCCCGCCCGGCTCGACATCGATGCGGCCCGGGCGACCGGCGGGCTCAAGACCTTCACCGAACGGGTCCTGCCCGACCAGCCGGACGCCGATTTCGCATGAGCCGGACGTGGACTCTGCCGGATGCCGGGGCCACGACGCGTCTGGGGGCCGCCATTGCGCCCCGGCTGGAACCGGGCGAGGCGGTGTTGCTTTACGGGCCGCTGGGGATGGGAAAGTCGACGCTGGCGCGCGGCCTGATCCGCGCCCTGACCCGACCCGACGAGGATGTGCCCTCCCCCACCTTCACCCTGGTGCAGTTCTATGGGAGCGCGCCGCCGGTGGCCCATTTCGACCTCTATCGCCTGACCCGTCCGGAAGAGGCGGCGGAGATCGGGCTGGACGAGGCGCTCGATGAGGGCTGCGCCGTGATTGAATGGCCCGAGCGGCTGGGCGACGATCCGGCCGCCTGGCTGGGACCCGACCGGCTGACCGTGACCCTGTCGGAAGCCGGCGACGGTCGGCATGCGACCGTTTCTGGCGTAGGGGCGTGGGACGCCAAGCTGAAGGATCTGCATGTCTGACCGCGAACGCCAACGCCTGGATTTTCTGAAGACGGCCGGCCTTGCCGACGCCGTTCGCACGCCGCTGGCCGGCGATGCCTCGACGCGCCGCTATGAGCGTCTGACCACGCCGTCGGGCCGGTCGCTCATGCTGATGGACCAGGTCGCCGCCGCAGAGAGCCCGCCGGCCGATCCGGCCTGGTCGCCCGAACGCCGCCGGGCCGAGGGCTGGAACGCCACCGCCCGCCTGTCTGCCGGCCGGATCGAGGCCTTTGCCGCCGTCGCGTCCCACATGCGGGACGTCGGCCTGTCCGCGCCGATGATTCCGGCGCTGGACGCCGCTGCCGGGCTCGCGGTGCTCGAGGATTTCGGCGACGACCTGTTCGCCCGGGTGATCGACGACGGCCAGGACGAAACGCCGCTGTACCTCGCCGCGATCGAGGCCCTGGTGCGGTTGCAGGAGGCGCCGGCCCCCGAGGTGCTCAGCGGCCCCGCCGGCGACTGGCCCCTGCAGGTCTATGACGGGACCGCGCTCAAGGGCGGCGCCGACCTGTTCATCGAATGGCTGCCCCGGCTCAGGCCGGATCTGCAGTTTTCCGATACCGCCCGGGCCCGCTGGGACGAGGCCTGGGCCGGGCTGGTCCAGCATGCCGAGCGCGAGGCCACCGTCATGGCGCACCGCGACTTCCATGCCGAGAACCTGATCTGGCTGCCGGACCGCGAGGGTCCAGCCCGGGTCGGGATGATCGACTTCCAGGACGCCGTCCGTGCCCACCCGAGCTGGGACCTCCACTCCCTGCTGCAGGATGCGCGCCGCGATGTCCCGCCCGCGCTGGAGGCCCTGGCGCTCGACCACTATTTTTCGCTCCGGCCGAACGTCGACCGCGAGGCCTTCATGCGCGACTACGCCGCCCTGGCCACCCTCAATGAGGCGCGGATTCTCGGCATCTTCGCGCGGCTGATCGTCCGCGACGGCAAGGACCGTTATGCGGCCTTCATGCCCCGGATGTGGAACCATCTGACCGCCAATCTTGCCGCGGCCGATCCCCGCCTTGGGGCGTGGTTCGACGACTATGTGCCGATGGGGGCCCGGACATGACCGCCCCCACCACCGCCATGGTCCTCGCCGCCGGCCTCGGCACACGGATGCGGCCCCTCACCGACGACCGGCCCAAGGCCCTGGTCGAGGTCGGCGGACAGGCCCTGATCGACCATGTCCTTCGCCGTCTGGGCGAGTCGGGTGTCGAACGCGCCGTCGTCAATGTCCACTGGTTCGCCGAACGGCTGGAATCCCACCTTGCGGCGCGCCCGGGCGGGCCGGAAATCCTCATCTCCGACGAGCGGGCCGAACTGCTGGAAACGGGCGGTGGCCTGAAGAAGGCGGCCCCCCTGCTGGGCACCGACCCGGTCTTCGTCGCCAATATCGACAGCGTCTGGACCGACAACAGCGCGCCCGGCGACACGGCGCTGAATCAACTCGCGCGGATGTGGAATCCGTCAATCATGGATGCGGTCCTTCTTCTCGCGCGACGCGAGGGCTCGATCGGCTTCGAGGGCGGCGGTGATTTCTTCCTGGCCGGGGACGGCCGGCTGACCTTCCGCGGCGAGGCGGCCGAGGCCCCCTTCGCCTATATGGGCGTCCACATCTGCCGGCCCGACTATGTCGCCGACGGCCCCGAAGGCCCCTTCTCCCTGAGCGGTTTCTGGCGCCGGTCGGCGGCGGCGGGCCGACTGTACGGCTGTGTGCTGGACGGCGACTGGATGCATGTCGGCGACCCCGCCGCCCGTGATGCGGCCGAGGCGAAACTGGCCGGAGCATGACCGGCCGCTTCGATCCCTTCTCCGGCCCGGGCCCGCGCTGGTACGCGATCGAGGCCCAACGGCCCTTTCTCGACGACCTGGCGGCCGGGGTGCTGGACTGGCTGGGCGACGATCCGCCCGAGACCCTGTCCGACGCCGTCATCCTGCTGCCCAACCGCCGCGCCGCCCGGGCCTTCACCGCCGCCCTGACCCGCCAGGCCGGCGGCCGCCCCATCCTCCTGCCCCAGGTCCGCCCGCTCGGTGACCTGGAAGAGGACGAGCCCCCCTTCGCCCCGGGCGACCTCGGCCTCGACCTGCCCCCCGCCATCGCCCCCCTGGCCCGCCGGTTCGAGATGGCGCGGATGATCGTCGAGGACTTCAGTCCCGGCCTGCCGCCCCTGCGGGCGCTGGAACTGGCCGACGCCCTCGGCGGTTTTCTCGACTCCTGCCAGCTGGAGGAGGTTGAGGACCTGGGTCGGGTCGCCACCCTCGTCGAGGGTGATCTGGCCGAGCACTGGCAGGAATCGGCGAGATTTCTCGGTCTCGCCGTCGAGGCCTGGCCGAAGCGGCTGGCGGCCATGGGGCTGGTCGATCCGGCCTGGCGGCGCGCGCGGCTGCTGCGGCTGCTGGCCGAGGCCTGGACCGAACGGCCCCCGACCCAGACGGTCATCGCCGCGGGCTCGACCGGTTCGGCCCCGGCCGCCGCCGATGTCCTCGCTGCGGTGGCCGGAGCCCCGCGCGGTTGCGTCGTCCTTCCGGGCCTCGATTTCGATCTCGACGACCGGGTCTGGGACCAGTTGGGCCACAGCGAACAGCATCCCCAGAACGCCCTTTGGCGGCTGCTGGACCGGCATTCGGTCCCGCGCGGGACCGTCCGGCCCTGGTTCCACCCCGAGCGGCCGGCGGCCGGGGCGGCGCGTGGCCGTGCCCGCCAGCGCCTGCTCAACGAAGCCCTGCGTCCCGCCGAATCCACCGACGACTGGCGGATCCTGATCCGGGATCTTCGCGCGACGGCCTTCCGCAGCCAGTCCGCCGACCCGATCGCCGAAGGCCTGCAGGGCCTGTCCGTGATCACCGTCCGGGCCGAGGAGGAGGCCGCCGCGACCCTGGCCCTGATGATGCGCGAGACGCTGGAGACGCCGGGGCGGACCTGCGCCCTGGTCACCCCCGACCTCGCCCTCGGCCGGCGCGTTGCCGCCCGGCTGGAGCGCTGGGGCATCAGCGCCGACCTGTCCTCGGGTCAGCCCCTGTCGCGGATGCCCGCCGGCCGGCTGGTCGACCTCTGCGCCCGCTTCGTCGCAGACCCCCTCGATCCGCATGTCCTGCTGGGGCTGCTGAAACATCCCCTCGTCCGTCTCGACCTCGGCGGTACGGCCGTCGATGTCGCGGTCAAGGCCCTGGAACACTACGGCCTGCGCGGCCCGCGCCGGCGCCACTGGGGGCGTCTGCGTGAGATCCTGACCCGCGCCGGCCAGCCCCGCGACGACGGCAAGCTGCCGTCCGAGGGCACGGTTGAACGCCTGTCCGCCGCCGGGGCCCTCGTCGACCGGCTGGAGGCCCTCTCGGCCACGGCCGGAGCCGCCTTCGCCCCGGACGCCGCCCTCGACACCGCTGCCCGCGACCTGACCCGGCTGATCGAGGCCCTGGCCGGGCAGGACGCCTGGGCCGGGCCCGACGGCGAGGCCGCGGCCGGGCTGATGACGGCCCTGATCGAGGGCGGGGCCGCCCTGGGATCCATTTCGACGACCGAGTTTGCCGCCCTCGTCCACGAACTCCTGACCGAACAGACCGTCCGGACCGGCGGGGCCAACCAGCCACGGCTGCGTATCCTCGGGGCCATCGAGGCGCGGCTGGTGCGGGCCGACCGGATGATCCTCGCCGGGCTGGAGGAGGGCGTCTGGCCCAACGCCGCCCCGACCGATCCCTTCCTCTCCCGTCCCATGCGCCAGACCCTCGGCCTGCCGCCGCCCGAGCGCCGTCTGGGCCAGACGGCCCAGGACTTCGTCCAGGCCGCCTGTGCCGAAGAGGTCGTCCTCGTCCATTCCGAGCGCCGGGGCGGCCAGCCGGCGGTCAAGTCGCGCTGGCTCTGGCGGCTGGAGATGCTGACCCGCGGGGCCCATGCCGAGGCGACCCCGGTGACCCTCGAGCAACCGTCACACCACCGGGACCTGGCCCGTGTGCTCGATGCGCCGGCGCGGGCCACGCCCGACTATGCCCCGCGCCCCCGGCCGAAGCCCCCGGTCGCGCGCCGGCCGCTCGAACTGCCGGTCACCGGCGTCGAACGCTGGGTGCGCGACCCCTATGCCATCTATGCCCGCTATGTCCTGAATCTGAGACAACTGGACCGGCCCGGCGAGGCCGCCGATGCCCTGGCCCGCGGCAATGCCGTGCACAAGGCCATCGAGCGCATGACCCTGGCCTGGCCCGGGGTCCTGCCCGACGACAGCGCCGACCGGCTCGAGGTGCTGCTGCTGGAGGAACTGTCCAGCCACGGCTTCGAGGACGCCGCCATGGCCCGCGAGGCGCCCCTGGCCCGCAACAGCGCCCGCTGGCTCGCCGCCTTCGAGGCCGACCGCCGCGCGCGCGGGATCGAGATCCGCGTCGAGGAAAAGGTCGAAATGCGGCTCCCCACCCCCCGCGGCCCCTTCAGGCTCACCGCCAAGGCCGACCGGATCGAACTCTCCGCGACGGGGGCCGCCATTCTGGACTTCAAGACCGGCAGCATGCCCTCGGCCAAACAGGTCAAGGGCGGTTTCTCGCCCCAGCTGACCCTGACCGGCGCCATCCTCGCCGAGGCCGGGCTGTCCGACACCGGCCCGGTCCCGCCCGATGATCTGACCTATGTCCGCGTCGTCGGGCGCAAGACCGCCGGCGAGGCGAAGACCCATGCCGCCGGGGCCGAGGCCCTGGCCCTGTCGATGGCCGCGCTCGAAGGCCTGAAGACCCGCATCGCCCGCTTCGAGGATCCCGGCACCCCCTATCTGAGCTGGGTGGCGCCGCAGTTCATGGGAACCTTCGGCGGCAACTACGACCACCTCGCCCGGCTCTGGGAGTGGCATGTGGTCGGCGGCGAGGATGCCGCGGACGGCGGAGACGCAGAATGACCGCCCGCATCCTGCCCGACCCGAACCAGATCGCCGCCGCCGATCCCGACCAGTCGGTCTTCGTCACCGCCAACGCCGGCTCGGGCAAGACCTCCACCCTCGTCGACCGGGTGGCCCGCCTGCTGCTCAAACAGGTCCAGCCCGGCGAGATCCTGTGCGTGACCTACACCAAGGCCGCCGCCGCCGAGATGCAGGCCCGGCTGTTCGAACGCCTCGGGGACTGGGCGGTCATGGACGACGCCGCCCTGGCGCAATCCCTGGCGGATCTGGGGGGTCACGATCACGGGACATCACGGCCCGAAGCCCTCTCCCGGGCCCGCCGGCTGTTCGCCAAGGCGCTCGACACCCCCGGCGGCCTCAAGATCCAGACCATCCACGCCTTCTGCGAAAAACTGCTGCGCCGCTTCCCGCTCGAGGCCGGAGTCACCCCCGGTTTCACCGTGCTGGAGAATGAGGCGGCCGCGGCCCTGTCGCATGCCGCGCGCGAGGCGCTGGCCCGGAAGGCCCTGGCCGATTTCGACGCCCCCGTCGGCCGCGCCTACAGCCATTTTGCGGTCGAACTGGACTGGAAGGCGTTCCAGGCCCTGCTGGCCCTGATCGAGACCGACCGGGTCAAATTGACCGACTACACCGCCCGCGTGATCGCCGGCACCGCACCGGGCCCCCATACCCTCGCGGGGGCGGATCCGGACGTCTCCGTCGAGTCCCTGGAACAGGATTTCATGCGCTGGCTCGACCGCGACCAGTGGCAGGCCATGACCGCCGCCATGGCCACCGGCTCGACCAATGACCAGAAATGCGCCGACCGGATGCGCGCCGCCGCCTGGACCTTTTCCGGCATCGCCCCGGTCTTCCTGACCGAGGGTGCCGCGCGCAAGACCATGGCGACCGCCAGGGCCCCGGCGGCCGCCCGCGAGTGGCTGGACGCCGTCCAGCTGAAATTCCTCTCCGCCCTGGACGTCCTGCGCAAGACGAAGGTCGCGGCGGACACGGTCCATGTCCTGACCCTGGCCGAGGCCCATGCGCGGCTCTACGACCAGGCCAAGGCCGCCCGCGGCGCGCTGGATTTCGGCGATCTGGTCGCCCGCACCGTCGACCTGCTGACCGTCCAGGCCTCGGCCGCCTGGGTGCTGTACAAGCTCGACGGCGGGATCGAACATGTGCTGGTCGACGAGGCCCAGGACACCGCGCCCCAGCAGTGGGACATCATACGGGCCCTGACCGAAGGCTTCTTCTCCGGCGACAGTGGCCGGGTTCCGAGGGTCCTCCCCACCACGGGCCAGCTGCCGGCCCGGACCGTCTTCGCGGTCGGGGACGAGAAACAGTCGATCTATTCCTTCCAGGGCGCGCGGCCCGAACGGCTGCGCCAGGAATCCCAGCGCTACGACAGTCTGGTGACCGGGTCCGGCGCCGTGTTCACCGCCGTCGAACTGGCCACCTCCTTCCGCTCGACACCCGAGGTGCTCGCCTTCGTCGACGCCGTCTTCACCCCCCCGGAGCGCACCGCCGCCCTGGTCGGGGAGCAGATCGGTGCCATGCCCCCCCATATCGCCAAACGCTCGGCCGATCACGGCTGCGTCGACCTGTGGCCGCTGTTCGAGGACCAGAAGGCCCCCGAGCCCGATGTCTGGGACCCGGTCGACCGGGAGGCCTCCACCAGCGGCCGCAAACAGCTGGCGGCGAAGCTGGCGGCCTGGATCCACCGCCAGGTCCAGTCCGGCGTGACGGTCCATGACCGCCAGCGGGGCGAGTTGCGATCTTGCGGCTATGGCGACTTCCTGATCCTCGTGCGGCGCCGCGACGCCACCTTCGAGGAGATCATCCGGGCGCTGAAATCCGCCGGCGTGCCGGTGGCCGGGGCCGACCGGCTGAAGCTGTCGTCCCACATCGTCTTCGACGACCTGATCGCCCTCGCCCGTTTCGCCCTCTATCCCGAGGACGAGCTCAGCCTGGCCGGAATCCTCCGCAGCCCCTTCTGCGATGTCGATGAGGACAGCCTGTTCGACCTGGCCGGTCGCGAGGCGCGGCGCGCCAATCTCTGGACCGTCCTGCAGCAGCGCGCGGGGGAACGGCCCGAATGGTCCCATGCCCGGGACTTTCTGCTGGCGCTGATCGCGACCCGCGACCGGGATCCGTTCGGCTTCTTCTCGGGCCTGCTGAACCGCGTCGACGCCGGCGGTCTGTCGGGGCGGGCCCGCATCCTGCGTCGTCTGGGTGTCGAGGCCGGCGAGGCGATCGACGAAACCCTCAACCAGGTGCTCTCGGCCGAGGATCGCAGCGGCGTCGACCTGGAGACCTGTCTGGCCCTGCTGGAGGCCGCCGACGTCGAGGTCAAGCGCGAGCTGGAAGGCGCCCGCCACGAGGTCCGCGTCATGACGGTTCACGGGGCCAAGGGGCTGGAAGCGCCGGTGGTGATCCTGCCCGACACCACCAGCCGGGCGAAGGCCCAGGGCCCGAGCCTGATGCCGGTCCCGCTGGACGACGGCTCGGAGGCCTGGCTGATGTGTCCCGGCTCCGAGACGGAGGATTGCCCCGCCTCCAACAAGGCGCGCGCGGCCCGGCAGGAGCGCACCGACGCTGAATCCCTGCGCCTGCTCTATGTCGCCCTGACCCGCGCCCGCGACCGGGTCGTGATCATGGGGCGCGCCCTCGGAAAGCCGAAGATCGGCTTTGAGGAACGCAGCTGGTGGACCGTGATCGAGGAGTCCTTCGGCCGTCTGGGTGACGCGGTCCGCGATCTGGATGACGGCGTCCGCCGCTTCGGCCCCGATCCGGCCGTCCTGACGTCCGCGAAAGCGCCCCGGACCAAAACCGTGGTCGCGCCGGACTGGATGACCGCCTCCCCGGCTCCGGACCCCGGTCTGCGTCTTGCCGCCCCCTCGCGCATGGATGAAGCCCTGCGCATACCCGCCCCCTCCCCCCTGGCCACCACGGCCGGGCCGGGCGCACCCCTGGGCCGGTTCCGGCGCGGCGACCTGATCCACCGGCTGCTCGAGCGGCTGCCCGATATACCCCTGGCCGAACGGCCGGAGGCGGCGGTGAGAATGCTGTCCCGCGAGCGGGACCTCGACGATCAACAGCGCGCCGAGATGATTGAATCCGCCTTCCGGGTCCTCGACGACGCCCGTTTCGCCCCGGTGTTCGGGTCCGGCTCGCGGCCCGAGGTGGCCCTGACCGGCTCGGTCGGGACGATCGCCGTCTCGGGGCGGATGGACCGGCTGGTGATCACCCCTGAGCGGGTGCTGGTCATCGACTACAAGACCAACCGCCCGGCTCCCGCCCGGATCGAGGAGGCGGACCCGGCCTATGTGCGCCAGCTGGCCGTCTATGCGGCGATCCTGGCGCGTCTGTATCCGGACCGCCCGGTCGAGGGTGCCCTGGTCTGGACCGACGGGCCGCAGCTGATGGCAGTGCCCCGGGCGATGATGCAGGCGGCCCTCGAAGCCTGACCCGCGCGCCCGTTGATTTGGCCGGCCCCACGCCCCACATCGGCTGTCGAAGCGCCGGAATCACTCCATGATGTCCGGCCGATCCGGAGAAAGATTCCCATGGCCACCGTCAAGGTCACCGACGACAGTTTCGAAGCCGACGTCCTCAAGGCGTCCGTCCCCGTCCTGGTCGATTTCTGGGCCGAATGGTGCGGCCCCTGCAAACAGATCGGCCCGGCGCTGGAACAGATCGCCGACGAACTGGCCGGCCAGGTGGTCATCGCCAAGGTCAATATCGACGACAGTCCGATGATCCCCTCGAAACTGGGCGTGAAGGGCATTCCGACCCTGATGCTGTTCAAGGACGGCCAGATGGCGGCGATGAAGGTCGGTGCCATGCCCAAGGGCAAGATCGTCGAATGGCTGGCCGAGGCCGGGATCGGCCGCACGGCTGCCTGACCAGAAGGGCTTGGGGCTTAGGGCTTGGAGGGTGTTTCGAGCCAGTGCCGGCGCCAGCACTCATCCCTAAGGCCTAAGCCCTAAGACCCAAGCCCTAGTCCGGCCAGGTCTCCCGGCCGGCACCCAGCACCTCACCCGCCAGATACAACGATCCGCAGATCACGACCCGTCCGGCCCCCAGCCGCAGGGCCCGACCCAGCGCCGCCTCGACCGAGGCACAGGCCGTCGCGCCGAGGCCGTGGCCCCGCGCCACCGCCGCCAGGGCCTCCGGCTCGGCCGCCGCACCGTCGAACGGCACGGTGAAGACAGCCGCGCCCGACCGGCTGAGCGCCGCAAAGAAGCCGCCCGCGTCCTTGTTGGCCAGGATGCCGACAATCAGGGCCAGCGGTCGGGGGGCCCGCGCCTCCCGCTCGGCCAGGGCCAACGCCAGGGCCGCGCCCGCATGGGGGTTGTGCCCGCCGTCCAGCCACAGTTCGGCATCGGCCGCCCGCGCCGCCTCGCCATAGGGCCCCGCCGTCAGCCGCTGCATCCGCGCCGGCCAGCGCACGGACCGCAGGCCCCCGGCGATGGCCGCCTCGGGCAGGTCGAGCTCGAGGGCGACCGCAATGGCCAGCCCGGCATTGTCGATCTGGTGCGGACCGGTCAGGGCCGGGGCCGGCAGGTCGAGGAATCGCTCCTGGTCCTGAAAGCACAGGCCGCCGCGCTCGGCCCAGGCGTCGAAATCGACCCCCATCACCGTCAGCGGTGCCTGCACCGTCCGCGCCGCCGCCTCGATCACCGCCATGGCCGGCTCAGCCTGACGGGCGATCAGGCCGCGCACGCCGGCCTTCAATATCCCCGCCTTCTCGCCCGCCACCCCGCCCAGTTCGGTGCCGAGGAATTCCGCATGATCCAGGTCGACCGGGGTGATGACGCTCAGCAGCGGCCGTTCGATGACATTGGTGGCATCCAGCCGGCCGCCGAGGCCGACCTCGACAATGGCCAGGTCCGCCGGGGTCTCGCTCATGGCCACAAAGGCCGCGGCCGTGGTGCTCTCGAACACCGTCGCCTCGCTGCCCCCCCGATCGATGGCGGCCTCGACCCGGTCGAGGACGGCATTCAGGGCCTCGTCCCCGATCAACCGACCGGCCAGCCGGATCCGCTCGTTGAACCGCACCAGATGGGGCGAGGTATAGGTATGGACCCTCAGCCCCGCCGCCTCGGCGATGGCGCGCAGGAGGGCGACGGTGGAACCCTTGCCGTTGGTGCCGGCGACATGGACCACGGGCGGCAACCGGTCCTGCGGGTCGCCCAGGGCCGCGCACAGGACGCGCATCCGCTCCAGCGACAGGTCGATCCGCTGCGGGTGCCGCTGCCTCAGTCTGGCGGAAATCGGGTCCAAGGCGATCAGGCCGCCCGGCGCTTACCGCCCATCAGCATCGACAGGATACGGCCCAGCACCACCGGCAGGTCGGCGCGGGCGACAACGCGGTCGACCATGCCCTTTTCCTGCAGATATTCGGCGCGCTGGAAGCCCGGCGGCAGTTTCTCGCGGATGGTCGCCTCGATCACCCGTGGGCCGGCAAAGCCGATCAGGGCGCCCGGCTCGGCCAGATGCACATCGCCGAGCATGGCATAGCTTGCCGTGACCCCGCCCGTGGTCGGATCGGTCAGGACCACGACGAAGGGCAGTTGCGCGGCCTTCAGCTCCTGGATGGCCAGGGTGGTCCGAGCCATCTGCATCAGGCTGAGCGCGCCCTCCTGCATCCGCGCCCCGCCGGCGGCGGTGAAACAGACCAGGGGCACACCGCGTTCGATCGCGGCCCGGGCCGCGGCGATGAAGGCCTCACCCGCCGCCATGCCCAGAGAGCCGCCCATGAAGGTGAAGTCCTGGACGATCACCACCGCCTCGGTCCCGTCCAGGGCCCCGAAGCCGATGGCCATGGTGTCCTTGCGGCCCGCGGCCTTGCGGGCGGCGGCCAGCCGGTCCTTGTAGGATTTGCCGTCCGAGAATTTCAGCGGGTCCTCGGGCACTTCCGGGGTCTCGATCGGCTCATAGTCGCCGTCGTCGAAGGTGGCGCGCAGCCGCGTCGGGGCATCGATCCGCATATGACGGCCCGAGGGCGTCACCCACAGGGCGGCCTCCAGGTCGGGGCGGTACAGCATTTCACCGGAATCGGGGTCCTTGACCCAGAGATTGTCCGGCGTGTCGCGCCGGCTGACGATCTTGCGAACGCCGGGCGCGAAACGGCTCAGCCAGCCGCCGCGTTTTTCCTGGGGTTTGGGGGGGGTCTTGTCAGCCATGGACGCGCTTTAAACCGTTTCAGTGACCCGCGCACCCCGGACCGCATCTGCGAGGGCCTTCACCTTCGCCAGAACGCGCGGGACGGCGGGTTCATTCGCCTCGATCGCCGCTGCGACCTCGTCCACCAGCACCGAGCCGGCGACGACCGCATCGGCGACCCGGGCGATCTCGGCCGCCCGTTCCGGCGTCTTCACGCCAAATCCGACCGCAACCGGCAGGCCCGAGGCCTTGCGCACCCGTTCGACGGCGGGGGCGACGGACAGGGTCTGGGCCTCCTTGACCCCGGTCACGCCGGCAACCGAGACATAGTAGACAAAGCCCGAGGTCCGTTCGGCGATCCGCTTCAGCCGTGCATCGTCCGAGGTCGGGGTCGCCAGCCGGATCAGCGACACCGAGGCCGCATCCAGCGCATCCGACAGCGGCCCGGCCTCTTCCGGCGGGCAGTCGACCACAATCACCCCGTCGACGCCGCTGGCCGCCGCATCGCGGGCGAAGGCGGCATGGCCATAGCTCTCGATCGGATTGAGATAACCCATCAGGATCACCGGCGTGTCGGCGTCCCCGGCGCGGAAATCCGCCGCCAGCGACAGCGTCCCCTTCAGCGTCAGCCCGGCCTTGAGCCCGCGCAGGGCCGCGCGCTGGATCGGCGGCCCCTCGGCCATCGGATCGGAGAAGGGAAAGCCCAGTTCGATCAGATCGGCCCCGGCCGCCGGCAGGCCGCGCAGGATCTCCAGCGCCTCATCCCGCGTAGGGTCCCCGGCCATCACATAGGCCACAAACCCGGCCCGGCCCTCGGCCTTGAGCGCGGCGAAACGGGCGTCGATACGCGCAGTGGTCATTGGGCGGGCGCGGGCGTCGCCGGAGCCGCGGGCTGGCCCGCGCAGACGTCGCCGGGAATGGTCGCAAAGGCCAGCCAGGCCGGCTCGCCGGGTGCCGGAACCCGGCTCTCGTCGGCGAAGGCCAGCATCTGGAAGCCGTCGCAGCCGCCGCCGGGACGGCGCTTCACATAGACGACCAGATTGTCGTCACCGCCGGCCGCCAGCCAGCCCTGGCGCGAGAAGGCCTCGCTGTAGGTGTCGACCAGCCCGCCGATCGCCCCCTGGGTGGTCAGCACACAGGTCGCCTGCTGCGCCAGGCCGATCCGGCCGCCACAGGTGGGATCACCCACCGCCGTCGGCAGTTCCGGGATCTCGACCTGGAGGGGGGCCGGCGGGGTCTGCGCCAGAACCGGCGTCGCCAGCAGGGCCGCACCGGCGGCCATCATCACGATCTTCATTCTACAACTCCACGCCCAGATGCTTCGCCACGGCGAAGATGTCCTTGTCGCCCCGCCCGCACATATTGAGCACGACATCACCGCCCTTGCCCACGTCCTTCGCGATCTCGCCGATCCGGGCCAGCGCATGGCTGGGCTCCAGCGCGGGGATGATCCCCTCCAGCTTCGAACACAGCTGGAAGGCTTCCAGCGCCTCGACGTCGGTGGCCGCGCGGTATTCGGCGCGGCCGATGTCCTTCAGCCAGGCATGCTCCGGCCCGATGCCCGGATAGTCCAGCCCGGCCGAGATCGAATGGCCCTCCAGGATCTGGCCGTCCTCGTCCTGCAGCAGATAGGTGCGGTTGCCGTGCAGCACCCCGGGGCGTCCGCCCTGCAGGCTCGCCGCATGATCCGGCCCGTCCAGCCCGCGCCCGGCCGCCTCGATCCCGATCAGCCGGACCCCGGCGTCGTCGATGAAGGGATGGAACAGGCCGATGGCATTGGACCCGCCCCCGATCGCCGCCACCACCGCATCCGGCAGCTTGCCGCGCCGCGCCAGCATGGCCGCCCGCGTCTCCTTGCCGATCACCGACTGGAAGTCGCGCACCATGGCCGGATAGGGGTGCGGCCCCGCCGCCGTGCCGATCAGATAATAGGTGTCCTCGACATTGGTCACCCAGTCCCGCATCGCCTCGTTCATGGCGTCCTTCAGGGTCGCCCGGCCCGCCGTCACCGGCACCACCTCGGCCCCCAGCAGCTTCATGCGGAAGACGTTGGGCGACTGCCGCTCGACGTCGGTCGCGCCCATGTAGACGATGCATTCCAGGCCGAAGCGGGCACAGACGGTCGCCGTCGCCACCCCGTGCTGGCCGGCCCCCGTCTCGGCGATGATCCGCGTCTTGCCCATCCGCATGGCCAGCAGGATCTGGCCCATGCAGTTGTTGATCTTGTGCGCGCCCGTATGGTTCAGCTCGTCGCGCTTGAACCAGATGTCGGCGGCCCCGTAATGCGCCGTCAGCCGCTCGGCCAGGTAAAGCGGGCTGGGCCGGCCGACATAGTCGGTCAGGAAGCCGTCCAGCTCGGCCTGGAAGGTCGGATCGGCCTTGGCCGCCTCATAGGCCGCGTCCAGCTCGTGAACCAGCGGCATCAGGGTCTCGGCCACGAACCGCCCGCCATAGGGGCCGAAACGGCCCTCGGCGTCGGGCATGGAATACTGGTTCGGGAGGATGGCGTTCACGGTGGAAGCTTTCACGCAGGGAGGCGGCGGAATTCAGGCCGACCGGACCGCCTCGAGAAAGGCCTTGATCCGGGCCGGGTCCTTAACACCCGGCGCGGTTTCCACGCCAGAGGACACATCCACCAGGGGCGCACCGGACACGGAAATCGCCTGTGCCACATTGTCCGGGGTCAGACCCCCGGCCAGGAACCAGGGCCGGTCAAGGACCCGGCCGGCCAGAAGGCTCCAGTCGAACCGCGCCCCGACCCCGCCCGGCAGGTGCGACCCCTCCGGCGGCTTTGCATCGAACATCAGGTGATCGGCGACCGCCGCCCAGTCTTCCGCCCCGGCGAAATCCTCCGCCTGGCGGATCGGCAGGACCTTGATGATCCCCGCCCCGGTCAGCAGCCGCGCCCGCATGGCCCGTTCAACCGTCTCCGCCCCATGCAGCTGGATCAGGTCCGGCTTCAGGATCAGGGCGATCTCCGTCAGCAGGGCGTCGTCGGCGTCCACCGTCACCGCGACGATCTTCGCTCTTCCCCGCGCCCGCCCGAACAGGGTCGCCCCGTGCAGCGGGTCGATGTGGCGCGGGCTTTTCGGAAACACCACCGCCCCGACAAAGGCCGCACCGCCGGCGAGCGCCGCATCCAGCGCCTCCGGCGTGGTCAGGCCACAGATCTTGGCTTGGGCGGTCATCCGCCGAATATGGTCTCGATCTGTGCCGGATCCAGCAGTCGCCAGTCCCCCGGGGCCAGATCGTCCGGCAGGACCAGGCCGCCGACCCGTTCGCGGTGCAGGCCCTCGACGTGATTGCCCACGGCCGCAAACATCCGCCGCACCATATGATAGCGGCCCTCGGTCACCGTCAGCCGCGCCTCCGTGGGCGACAGCACCTCCAGCACCGCCGGCGACAGCGGCTTGTCCTCCCCCTCCAGCACCAGACCCCCGGCGGCAAACACCTCGCCCTCGGCCCCGGTCAGCGGCCGGGCGAGGGTGGCGCGATAGACCTTGGCCACATGCCGTCTGGGACTGATCACCCGGTGCAGCAGGTCGCCGTCGTCGGTCAGCAGCAGCAGGCCCGTCGTCTGTTTGTCCAGCCGGCCGATGGTCGAGATGGCCGGGTCTCGGCGCCGCCAGCGGGGCGGCAGGACGTCATAGACCAGGGCCCCGTCCTCCTTGCGCGAACAGGTCATGCCCAGCGGCTTGTGCAGCATCATCACCAGACCCGGCACCGGATCCAGCGGCTGGCCGTCGATCGCCATCCGCGCGGGCAGGTCCGGCGTCACCGGTATCCGCCGCGACACATCGGTCAGATCAACCCCGTCCAGCACGATCCCGCCGGCCTTCCCCAGCCGCGCCATCTCGGTCCGCGAGCCATAGCCCATGGAGCCCAGAAGCTTGTCCACGCGGGAGGTGGGGGTTTTCATCGTTCGTCATCCTCCGGCGAGCGCAGCGAGACCGGGGGACCCAGCGACGCCGAAGGCGACCTGTTCAGGCAGGCGGGTGCGGACAGCGAGCTCCCGGCAGTTTCGCGCTCTCGCGCGCCGCCGGGTCCCCCGGTCTGCGCCGCTACGCGGCTTGCCGGAGGATGACGAAAGGAGGGCGGGTTCACTTCACCGCCTCGAACACCTTGTACCCACCCGCGTCGGCGATCATCTCGACCCGTTTGAAGGCGTCCTTCAGCTCGGCCTCATAGGGCAGGTGGCGATTGGCCACGATCCACAGCACCCCGCCCTTCTTCAGCAGGCCCGCGGCCTTGCGGATGAAGGCCTGACCCAGCCGCTTGTCCTCGGCCCCGCCGTCATGGAAGGGCGGATTGCTGACCACGAAATTCAGCGTCCCGACATCCTCCAGCGTCCGCGCATCGGCCCATTCGAAGCTCGCGCGCGGATCGGTGACATTCTTCCGCGCCGCCGCGATCGCCCGCCGGTCCAGATCGACCAGACGCAGCGACGTCACCGCCGGCGAGCCCAGCACCACCGTCGCCAGCGCGCCATAGCCGCAGCCCAGATCCACCCCTGCCCCCTTCAACGGCGGCAGGGCCTGGGCCAGCAGCAACGACCCGGCATCGATCCGGTCCCAGGCGAACACCCCCGGCTGCGACCAGGCGTCCAGCCCATCCACCAGACGCGGCGCGCCCGCGGCGATGGCCGCCTCCAGCCCCGTCACCGTCTCCGGCCGGATCACGACACAGCGACGGTGGTGCGCCTTGGCGCTCTCCCCGACCTCGACGCCGAAGGCCTCCAGCTCCTTCTTCAGCCGCGACCCGCCCTTGTCCTTGGCCGCCATCACATCCAGCCGCCCCCCGACCTTCAGCGCCCGCAGCGCCAGCGCCAGCGCATACCGCCGCTCCAGAACCCCCGGCGGGGCATAGATCATGATGTCATCGACCGAGCCCCCGGCCACATCCTCCAGCGGCGTCGAGCCGGGAATCAGCGGCGAAAGCTGCGTCGCCGCACTGGGCGGATCAAAGACGGCGGGCGGCCGGCCGTAGAGAAGCGTGGTCATGGCGGCGCCTATAGCCGGAATGGCGCAAGACGCGAAACAGGCGGGCACGGCCATGCCGAAAGCAGACCTTCAGGATGTCGGCTATGGGTGGGAGGCAGTCCTTTGATTTCGTGCCCCCGCGCAACAAAAGGCCGGCGAGGGTGATGCCCCCGCCGGCCCCAGTGTTCAGCGCCTGATCAGCGATCAGAACTTGCGCGACAGGCCCAGTCTGACGCTGCCCAGGGTCTGGCCATCACTGAAGCGGCCGGTCACTTCACCGGTCGCGACCCAGCCCGACAGGGTCTGGACGTCGAGGCCGAAGCCGAGGTTCAGTTCGCCCCGATCCCAGCTGCTCTGGTCGATCTGGTAGACGGGGCCACCGACCCAGTCCGCATAGCGGAGGGCCTGCAGACCGCCCTCGGCCAGCTCCTGGCGGTATTCCGCCCGCACACCGGGCGTCCAGATGCTGTCGCGTCCGATCCGGCTCCAGATATAGCGCCCGCCGACCACACCTTGCAGGGACTCGACGTCCCGCGAGGCATAGCTGAGGGCCCAGAAGGGCGAGCCCGTCTCCGTATAGGCGTCCAGCTCGGCATTGAGGCTCTCCAGACGGCCGTAGGTGGACAGCCGCCCGTCACCGACCAGACGGTCGAAGCCGATCGCCAGCGAGCCGAAGATCGCCGTGCCATCGCGGCTGCCTGTCACCAGGCTGTTGTCGATGGTGACCCGGCGGCTCATGTCGAAGGACAGGCTGCCGTGGCCCAGCATGCCGTCGACATAGATGCCGTCGTCCGGCCGCCAGCTGCCGTAGACCACACCGACCCAGGAGCTGGAGTCGACGCTCGAGTCGCGGCTGCCCACATCGGTGGTTTCCTCACCCATGCCGCCGCCGAAGCCCAGGTCGAAGGTCGGGGTGACGGCGAAGTCGGCCCCCACGCTGAGACCCCTGCTGGAGATCGACAGGGCCGCCTGGCCGCTGTCGGCGTCGCGTTCGCCGACGGTGATGGAGCCGCCGGTCCACAGACGCACGCCGCCGGTCGGGTCAGACCCGCCGTCCGCCCGGGCTCCGCCCATGCCCCCGGCCAGGGCCGGAGCACCGCCGGTGGCCAGGCCGAGGCCCGACGGACCGCGGTCGATCGGCCCGGCGCCGTCATCCGACCCCTGGCCCTGCCAGAGCATGGCGTTCAGTTCCGCCCGGTCCGGATCGTAGGCCGGGGCTTCAATCATCCGGCCGCCGCCGAAACGGGTGCGCGGATCGGACTGTTGACCCAGTTCGGCGATGCCCGACTGGAACTGGATGCCCTGGCTCAGGGCGGCGCTCGTGCCGCCGTTGCGCAGGTCTTCCAGACGACGGCTGAAATTCTCGATCTGGGTCGAGGTCAGACGCCGGGTCGCCTCGGCCTGGGCCGCGTTCAGGCCCCGGACGTCCGGATCCTGCGACGGGTCGGGCCTGGCCAGGATGACCAGGCTCAGGGCGACCGAGCCGGTGTTGCTGAAGGAGTCGGTGGCCGTGACGGTGAAGCCGAAGGTGCCCACCGCATAGGAACTGCCCACCAGACGGCCGGCCGAGGTCAGGATGATCCCGTTCGGCAGGGCCCCGGCCGTGACGGCATAGGTGTAGGTCCCTGCCCCGCCGGTGGCCGACATCACCTGCTCATAGGGCAGGCCGGCCATGACACCGGGCAGGCTGGTCGGGGTGACGGTGATGGCCGCAGCATTGACCACCAGCGTCAGATTGACCGTGCTCGAATAGGGGCCGGTGCCGGTCGAGGAGTCGGTCACCCGCACCCCGATCGGGAAGCTGCCGATCACGGTCGGCGTGCCCGAAAGCACCCCGGTCGTCGACAGGGTGATCCCTGCCGGCAGGGCTCCCGACTGCAGGCTGAAGCTGTAGGGGCCGGTGCCGCCCGAGCCGGTCAGGGTCTGGCTGTAGGCAAAGCCGCGCCGCCCGGCCGGAACCGTGCTGGTCGCGGTCACGGTCGGGGCCGCGATGGTCAGGCTGAAGGCCTGGGTCGCACTCTGACTGACCGAGTCCGTGGCCCGGACAGTGAAGTTGAAAGTTCCGCCCGCCGTCGGCGTGCCCGAGAGCACACCGCCGGTCGACAGGGTCAGACCCGCCGGCAGGGCACCGCCGTCGAGGGTGAAGCTATAGGGTCCCGTCCCCCCCGTGGCCGTCAGCGTCTGGCTGTAGGCCGAGGCCACGGCGCCGTTGGGCACCGAGGTCTGGGTCACGGCCACCAGCACGATGTTGAAGGTGATCGTGGTGGTCGGGGTCGAGTTGTTGCCCGCCGCGTCCGTAAAGACGGCATACCAGCTGTGCGGACCGGCCGGCAGGCCCTGGGCCACGGCTGACAGGCTTTCGGTCGGCTTGGCATCGCCGATCTCTGTGAGAGCGCACCATGACCCGCCCTGGGTGACCAGGCCCCGGGCATAGGGGTTGCCGTTGACAAAGACGGTGACGTCCGCCCCGGCCTCGGCCCCGACCCCGCAGAAGTTCGGCCGGGACGTATTGAGCGTCGTGCCCTGGGCCGGGGTCTGGCTGGTCGAGGGCGGGGTGATCGGCGGGGTGGAGTCGAGCGTCAGCGTGACGACGCCGGACAGGTCGGACTGGTTGCCGACATTGTCCTGGCCGAGCGCGACGATCGAGACCGGAGCCTCGCCGAGCGACTGCGGACCCATGGCCTGTGCCACATTTCCGTTGGGCTCGCGGGTGCGGCGGCTGGCGGTCCACAGACCATTGGCACCGACTTCGGCGGAGCCGAAGATGCGATAGCCCTGCAGCCCCGAGGGGTTGGCCGAAGACCCGGTGATGGTCGGCGGCGGAGGGGTCGTCCCGTCATTGATATAGACGATCACCGCGGTGTTCGGCTCACCGGTGCCGGAGACGGTCGTCAGGGTCTGAAGGATCCGGCCCGAGGTCGGCGAGGTGATGACCGGGATGGAGGGGGCCGTTGTGTCGACCGTAAAGGTCCAAGTCGCCGACTGCGCCGAGCGGCCGCCGATGTTCGAGGCGGTGGCGTAGACGCTGTAGGAGCCGTCGGCCAGGGTCGGGACCGTCAGGACCCAGTTGGTGTTGCCGGCGGCCGTCGTCGTACCGACCGACTGGCCGTCGATGAACAGCTCGACCGTCGAGCCGGCCTGGGCACCGCCCGAGAACTCGGGCGTGTTGTCGCCCGTGGTGAACCCGGTGCCTCCGTTCAGCTCGGGTGCGCTCGGAACGCCCACATAGCTATAGTTATCGCCCGCCCCGCTGGTGTCACTGTCGCCGCCCGCCGTGGTGACGATGACGTCGGTTCCGGCAATGGAGCCGATCAGGCTGCTGGCATAGAGCGGGACCGTCGCCGTGATCTGGGTCGCGCTGTTGACGGTGAAGCTGGTCGCCGGGGTGACACCGAAGGTCACCGCCGTCGCGCCGCTGAAGTTCGCGCCCGCGATGGTCACCGTGTTGCCGCCCTGGGCCGGACCAGCCGAGGGAGAGACCGAGGTGACGACCGGTTGGGCCACATCGTCATTGGTGATCGTGCCGAGGCCCTGGTTGTCGCTGATGGTCGCGTTCATGGCCGACGACAGGTTTACGAACAGGGATTCATTCGCCTCGAACGTCGTATCGCCGTTCAGTGTGACAGTGACGGGCTGTGAGGTCTGGCCGGGCATGAAGGTCAGGGTTCCCGAGACGGCCGCAAAGTCACCCGGAGCCGTCGCCGTGCCGTTGGCGGTCGCATAGTCGACCGTCACCGTGCGGCCGCTGGCTGTACCGAGGCTGACGGTGAAGGTCAGGTTGGACGTGCCGGCGTTGCCCTCGGTCAGGGAGACGTCGTTGATGCTGAGCGCCGGTGTCGCGTCATTGTCGATGATCGTGCCGGTCGCGGTGCCCGCGGTCGAGCTGATGACCCCGCCGGTCGAGACCGACACGATCTCCAGCGAGAAGGTCTCGTTATCCTCGTCGAGGGTGTCGCCGACGATGAAGACGTTGGCACCGAAGCCGGTCACGCCCGCGGCGATGGTGGCGCTGCCGGAGGTCACGGCACCGAAGTCGGCCGGAGACGTCGCCGTCCCCGCAACCGTCCGGAAGTTGACGGTGATCGGCACGGTGGATGCCGCGTCCAGGGCGACCCCCCAGGTGGAGAAGCCGTTGCCGGTGTCGCCCTCGTTGATGGTGGCGGGCGCAGTCACGCTGACGGTGCGGGGGATGAAATAGGTGAAGCCCGAGGCCTGGGTCGCCGTGCCGCCCGGCGTGGTGACGGCGATCGCAACGGCACCGGCGGCACCCGCTGCGGGCACCGTGGCCGTGATCTGGGTGGCGCTGTCGACCGTGAAGCTGGTCGCGGCGGTCCCGCCGAAGGTGACGGCGGTCGCACCGGTCAAGTCGGTGCCCGTGATCGTGACGGCCGTGCCGCCGGTCGTCGGGCCCGCCGCCGGCGAGATCGAGGTTACTGCGGGTGAGGCAATATAGGTGAAGAAGTTCGTGCGGGTTCCAGTCCCTCCCGGTCCGGTCACCGCCACTACCTTTGGTCCACTACTGGCGCCGGCGGGCGTGGTTGCGGTGATGCTGGTGGCGCTAATCACTGTGACGTCGGTGGCCGCAACGCCGTCTATGGTCACGGCCGTGGCACCGTTGAAGTTCGTTCCCGTGAGGGTGACGGCCTGGCCGCCGACCATAGGGCCCCTGTTCGGGTTGATGAGGGAAATGCTGGGCTGGCCGTAGACGGTGATGGTGTTCGACGTCGCAGCAACGCCGGTCAGCGTGACGGCGGTCGCAGCCGTACCGGTGGAGGTCGGAGCGGTCGTCACGAACTGGTGGACGCCGGCCAAACCCCGCTGGGTCGAAATGGCCGTGCAGCTTTCGCCAGGGGCCAGGTTCAAACCGCTCAGGCGGAAGCTGGCGCTGGCGTTATAGTTTCCGGTACCACCGCAGAATGTCCCGAACGCGGTCAGAGTAAAGGGGGTCGAACTGGCCG
This sequence comes from Caulobacteraceae bacterium, assembly GCA_019746095.1. Taxonomy (GTDB): domain Bacteria; phylum Pseudomonadota; class Alphaproteobacteria; order Caulobacterales; family Caulobacteraceae; genus Brevundimonas. Next base: position 22,161 of record JAIESL010000064.1, on the reverse strand, counting down.
AGGACACAGCGACGTTCTGGATGGCCACGTCGTTCGGGTTCGTCAGCGTTACGGAGAACGTCGTCGTCTGCGAGGTCGTGATAGAATCCGGCGACCAGCTCACCGCCACGGTCGGCGGCAACAGATAGCGATAGGCGTTCGCTTCAGTGTCAGATTGTGCTGAAGCATTGGTGACAACCACATCGACCAGACCGCCAGCAGAGCGAGCGGGCGGAGCGACGACGATGGTGGTCGCGTTTTCGCTGACAATTGACCCAGCTGTGCCGCCGAACGTCACCGCATTTCCGCTGGCCGAGAAGTTGGTTCCTGTGATGGTGACGTTGGCGGGGGCCTGGCTGGCGCTGGCAGCGCCTTCAGCCGGACTGATAGAACTGACGGTGACCGCAGGGGGCGCGACATCATCATTTACGATCGTACCCACGCCCTGGCCGTCAACGACGACGGCGCCTGTGACATTGGTGACGTTGACGAAATAGATCTCGTTCGTCTCGACTGTCGTGTCGCCGGTCAGTTGCACCGTGAAGGCGTAGGTCGAACTGCCTGAGGTGATCGTCTGGCTTGTCAGGCTGTTGGCAGTGTAGTCGCTGCCGGCCGTGGCCGTACCGTTGGCGGTGGCGATGTCGAAGGTCACGCCACCCGGGCCCGCGGGTGCGCTGAGGCTTACGGTGAAGGTGGCGCTGGTCGTGCCGCTGTTGCCCTCGCTAAGGGTTACATCGTTGATCGCCAGGCTGGGCAGGTCATCGTTCAGGATGGTGCCGGTCGCCGACGAGGAGGTGCCGACATTGTAGCCGCTGCCCGAGACGACGGTGAGCGTGGCGGTCTCGTCGGACTCGATCGTCGCGTCCGCTGTCGGGTTGAGGGTGACCGTCGCCGTTGTGGCATTGGCCGGGATCACCACTGTTGCGACTGCGCCGGTGTAGTCCGTCCCGGACGTCGCGGTGCCGGAGGTGTTCAGGTTGACGGTCAGCGAACTGGTCGACGCCGCGCTGCGCGTAACGGTGTAGGTTAGGTTGGTGGCACCGTCCTCGGCCACGTTGTCCGGGCTGACCGCGATGGAGACGTCCGGCGTAACGACGGCCTGCACCGGGACCGTCATGACACGGCCCGTTACTGTGATCGGCGTTGAAAACGCCATCAGGCGAACATCGGGACGCTCCTGAACCTGGCCCGCGAGGACGTCTCCTGCGGTCGTCACATAGGTACCGACACATCTGGCGGTCTGGCCAGTCTGGCCGTTGCCGATACCGCCGGTGCAATTGTACGTGACGCCAATCTGGCTATCGACCAGTCAAACTGGTGATGACACGGGTGCCGGAGTTGAAGAAGACGGTAAAGGTAATGGTCTGCCCTGGCCCCACGACCGGGTTTGGGCTCCACGACGTGCTTGTGATCTGCTGAGCTAACGTCGGCGTCGCGGCCATGAGGGTGGCGGCAAGACAGGCCAACAGGCCGAGGACAAGGGTCTTACCCGCGCGGTCCATCGCTTCGGTCGCAGAGGCCAGCCAGCGCGCCACCCGGACAGAACGCGTTTTCAGCGAGATCATTTAAGCTTCCCCATACTATCGGCTTGGCCACTAGCGCAGCCGGAGACGAAACGCCAGCGCCGTTCGTCGAACTCCCGATTTTTGGGGCGCGGCCCCTGACCATCGGCGGGCCCGAGGGCAATACGGAGATCAGGCTGTCCAGCCTGGTCAATCGCCCTGATTGCCTTGACCCAGGCCCGGCGCTGGTGATTCGGGGCCGGGCTCGCCTCACTACCATTGCCAGACCCCTGTGCCGGTCCTGGCCTGAAGCTAAGCACGAAAACCGGTCCCAACTGGCGGCGCGGCGGCCCAGCAACAATGGCGCAGGGCCTGCAGCGGGCCGTCGCAACGTTGCCGACTACCTTTGCCGATGAGGCACCTTCCACGTCCGCTTTGGGTCGAAAGCGGCCACTCGCTCACGGCCCGGGAGCGGACCCTTCTCCCCTGGAGGGAGAAGGAAACTGAATCCTCACAATCCGCCGATTGTCAGCATGCCCCAGCGCGCCAACCCCCTGATTCCACGCCCCTTCCCAAGAAAGCGGCCTCACCAGCCATCATGGCCGGGAGCCGTGTCAGACTCCTGCCCATCCCGTCGGTGGGGAGGGCGTCGGATCCAGCGCCCCGATGTCGGTGGGCTGTGGTCGAGCGATGAAGCCCGGGGGATGGATACCTCGGGGGTCCTTGCGGAGGTCGATGGATGACCTTTGCCTGCTCGCCGCGCGCTTCCTGTGCGGGCTGCTGACGGCAAGACCGTCATGTCCGCCGCGCGTCGCAGCCGGCAACGGCTGCGGCGGAGATCCGGCTAGGCCCGAAGCAAGGGCTGCCAACCGGAGGGCGCGTGGAAAACGGCTGCGCGGGGCGGTGCCGTCCCTTCCCGACCGTGACTTCACGGGCGGATCAGAAGGGCGGCCAAGGTCAGGCTTCGTCGAAACGGTAAAACAATCAAAGCACCGGGCGAGGCCCGGCCGCCCCGCACCCTCCCCGACCTTTCCGGCAGCGATGCCGGAGAGCGATCAGTCATGGGTGATTGGTGACTGGTGATTGCCGCGTCTCTGTCAGCGGAAGGGCGGCACTGCCGATGCCAACACACAACCGCCGGCCAACCACCAATCACCAATCACCAACCACCCCTCTCCGCACATGATCGTTGTTAACCCGCCCCGCCTTCGCTAACCGGATGCGGAACCCAATCCGGAACCGCCATGCCCCGCCCGACAGACCGCTTTGAAGGTACCGCCGACTATATCGCCACCGACGACCTGAGGATCGCGGTCAATGCCGCCGTCGCCCTCGAGCGCCCGCTGCTGATCAAGGGCGAGCCCGGCACCGGCAAGACCGTCCTGGCCTATGAGATCGCCAAGGCGATGAACGCGCCGCTGATCACCTGGCATATCAAGTCGACGACCAAGGCCCACAACGGCCTCTATGAGTACGACGCCGTCTCGCGCCTGCGTGACAGCCAGCTGGGCGACGCCCGCGTCCATGATGTGCGCAACTACCTCCGGCCCGGCAAGCTGTGGGAGGCCTTCACCGCCCCCGATCGTCCCGTCCTGCTGATCGACGAGATCGACAAGGCCGACATCGAGTTCCCCAACGACCTGCTGCAGGAACTCGACCGCATGGAATTCTATGTCCAGGAGACGGACGAGACCATCCGCGCCGCGGTCCGGCCCATCGTCATCATCACCTCCAACAATGAAAAGGAGCTGCCGGACGCCTTCCTGCGCCGCTGCTTCTTCCACTTCATCCGCTTCCCCGATGCAGAGACGATGACGGCGATCGTCGCGGTCCACTTCCCCGGCATCAAGCCGCGGCTGGTCTCCGAGGCGCTCAAGACCTTCTATGAGATCCGCGACACGCCCGGCCTCAAGAAGAAGCCCTCGACCTCGGAACTGCTGGACTGGCTCAAACTGCTGCTGGTCGATGACGTCGATCCGGAGACCCTGCGCGAGAAGTCACCCAACAAGCTGATCCCCCCGCTGCACGGGGCCCTGCTGAAGAACGAGCAGGACGTCCACCTGTTCGAACGCCTGGCCTTCCTGCACCGTCGCGAAGGGGCCCGGCCCGGCGGCTGAACACACGAACGAACAGGTTTCGTCACCGGCCTTACCGCGATTTCACTGGCAAATGGATCAGGCGGGCGCAGGATGGAAACCGTACCAGGACCGAACGTCTATGACCCTCCGTCTCTTCCTGATCCCCACCCTCTGCGCCGCGGCGGTTCTCGCCGGCTGCGGTGAAGGCGTGCGGATCTCGTCGACCCGGACCGAGGACAATGATGCCAAGGGCGTCCTCAAGGTGGTCGAGACGCTGCAATGCCCCCAGACCATGGGCTCCCTGACCCGCAAGGGTTCAGCCTCCGCCGGGGGCACGGTCTGCAACTATGTCGGGCCCAAGGGGGCCGAGGTCAGCCTCCATCTCGTGCCGCTGGACGGCCAGTCCCCGTCCGATGTGCTCAAGGCCTTCGAACAGCGCCTGTCCGGCGACATGCCCCGGGCCATGGCCGCCATCGATGCCGCGGCCGTCCGGTCTGACGCCGCCCAGGCCGCGGCGGATACGGCCGGGGCCACCGCAGAAACGGTCGAGGTTGCCGCCGATCAGGCCGCGGCCGGCGACCATGCCTCGGTCCGCGCCCCCGGGGTCGCCATCGAGACCACCGGGGAAGACGCCTCGGTCCGCCTGCCCGGTGTCCGCATCGACACCAATGGCGACAAGGCCAGCGTCCGCATCGGCAGCCTCCACATCGACGCCGATGACAGCGAAGGCGCGGCCCGCATCACCGGCACCAGCCCCAATGGCGATGACGTCACCATCAACGCCCAGGATGACGCCGCCGAGATCCGCGCCAGCGCCGGCGGCGAGGCGACCCGCACCAGCTGGATCCTGACCGACAACCGGGCCTCCGAATCCGGCTGGCGGGTGGTCGGCTATGAGGCCCGCGGCCCGGTCGGCGGCCCCCTCGTCGTCGCCACCGTCCGCTCCCGCGACCGCAACCACGAGCGCGCCCTCGAGGACGCCCGGGACCTGGTCGCGCTCAACGCCGGGGAATAACCGCCGCGCCCGCTTGATCACCGCGTCCCGATGCGTCACCAACCCTGCCCAACAAGCAGGAAGAATCCTTGGCCGTCACGCCCCGCCCCTCTGCGAAAGAACCCCGCGCCTGGCAGCGCATGCTGTCCGGCCGCCGCCTCGACCTGCTCGATCCCTCGCCCTTCGACATCGAGATCGAGGACATCGCCCACGGCCTCGCCCGGGTCGCCCGCTGGAACGGCCAGACCGTCGGCGAACACGCCTTCTCGGTCGCCCAGCATTCCTGCGTCGTCGAGGAGATCGCTGCCCACATCAAGCCGGGCCTCGAGCCGAAATGGCGCCTTGCCGCCCTGCTCCACGACGCCTCGGAATACGTCATCGGCGACATGATCTCGCCGTTCAAGGCCGCCCTGGGCGTCAACTACAAGGCCTTCGAGGCCCGCCTGGAAGGTGCCATCCACGTCCGCTTCGGCCTGCCGCCCCGGAACCCCGTCGAGATCAAGACCCTGATCAAGAAGGCCGACGTGGCCTGCGCCTATTTCGAAGCCACCCAGCTGGCCGGCTTCAGCAAGAAGGAATCCCTGACGCTCTTCGGCCGCCCGCCCGCCGGCTACGACCTGGTCATCGACCCCCTGCCCGCCTCGGTCGCCCAGCAGCGCTATCTCGAACGCTACCGCGTCCTGGCCGAGGCCGTCGGCCTGACGCCCGCCGCCGACGCCTGGCGCACGGAATAGCCCATGACGCCGGCGGCTGAACAAGGCATTCGCATCGGCCTCTCGGCGGTCGTCATCGCGCTCCGGGACCGCAAGGCCTGCGTCCTGACGACGCCCGGCGACGACGGCGCGGCCGCCCTGCCCTTCGGCCCCTTCGATCCTGCCCGGGACCGCACCTTCGAGCGCGCCCTGCGCGACTTCGTGACCGCCCAGACCGGCTTCCGCCTCGGCTTTGTCGAACAGCTCTACACCTTCGGCGACCTCGGCCGCGCCAGCCCCCGCGCCACCCCGGGCCCCGAACGCCGCCGCGAGGTTTCGGTCGGCTATCTCGCCCTGACCGCCGATTCCGCCGACGCCCCCCTGGCCGAGGCCCGGTGGACCCCGGTGCTCGACATCTTCCCCTGGGAAGATCGCCGCGGGGACGACCCCGCCTGCCTCGCGCCCCTCGTCGCCGACCTGACCGCCTGGGCCGCGGGCGATCCACGTCGGCAGGCCCGGATCGAGACCCTGTTCGCCACCACCCCCGCCCATCGCTGGAGCGAAGGCCGGGTGCTCGACCGCTATGAACTGCTCTACGAGGCCGGGCTCGTCGCCGAGGCCGCGCGCGATCTGGACCGCCCGGCCCTCCACACCGCCCCCGGACGCGCCATGGCCTCCGACCACCGCCGCATCCTCGCCACCGGCCTCGGCCGCCTGCGCAGCAAGCTGAAATACCGCCCGGTCCTGTTCGACCTGATGCCGGCGACCTTCACCCTGTCCGAGCTCCAGACCGCCGCAGAGGCCATCACCGGCCTGTCCCTGCACAAACAGAATTTCCGCCGGGGCGTCGAACGCACCGGACTGGTCCAGCCCACCGGCCGCCTGTCCGCCGCCACGGGCGGCCGCCCCGCCGAACTGTTCCGGGTGATCGACGGCGACCTCAGCACCGGCGAGGCCCTCGGCCTGCCCCTTCCGGCACAACGCTGAGCGAATTCTCACCCACCCGCTTGCGGCGCAGGCTGTCCCCCATTAGAGAAGCCGATCGCTCGACCAAGCGTCCTACGGCCCCGCGGAGAGGTGGCAGAGTGGTCGAATGTACCGCACTCGAAATGCGGCGTGCCTTTGCGGGCACCGTGGGTTCGAATCCCACCCTCTCCGCCACCGGCCATTGTTTTCACTGTTTATTTTCACAGTGAAGACGTTCCGTCCCACATAAGAACCCACAAACAAAACGGACGGCGGACTGCGTCTGCGTCCACTTCCACGTCGCGGTGTCTAGCGTGCTGGAACCAGCCGTGAGATAGTGCCTTCGTCGCGGGGAAGTTTAGCCACCAAGCCGCGATGCGCTGCTGCGCTCGAACACAGGTCCGCTCTGTCGGGCGGCCTGCTCAATACAATACCCTCGGGGAATAGGCAGGACGCGCCTTCCCTGTGTTCGCGCGTGGCTAACCGTCCCGGCAACCGCCGGGCGCAGACACGGGGACGACCTTGAACCGACACCTAATCGTGGCGGGCGCTTTCATGGCGCTTGGCCTCAACGCATGCGATCCGGCGACATCGAACCAGCCACCAACCACCGCCACGGCCACCCAACCCCAGCGGGTCGAAGATCTGCCTGGTTTCAAAGCCGGTTACGAAGGGGCCGCCGGCCATGCGATCGACGCGAGGCGGTTCACGAAGACTGAATTCTCCAACTACGCCTTCAACCGAACCAAGGCGCAGATACGCGCTGAGTTTGGATCACCCGATGTGGTCCAGGATAGCACTGACAGCTGGATGTACACTTCGCTCGCCGTGTTCGATGCGGATGCGGGGACGCGAGCACAGGTGGTGACCATTCAGTTCACTGGCTTACCGAGTCCGGATGATGTGGTGGCGGACGTGAGGTTCTAAGAAGGGGTCATCGGTCTGCTTCGCGCCAACAGCGGTCATTGGCGAAGTTCCGAGAACCAGACATGAGCTTTGGTTCGATGACCGAGCTTAACTGCGCCGATCCCGGCACCTCATTGTGCCGCGATGGCGATGGATGACAAATCGGACGCGGCGTCGACCGGAACGCCCTCCGCCTTTCGTTCGGAATACCGATCGACGAGCTGGACGGCGTGGGGCCGGACCAGAATGGTGAAGCGCACCAGTTCCTCCATCACGTCGACGATCCGCTCATAGTAGGCCGAGGGCTTCATCCGGCCGGCCCCGTCGAACTCCTGGAAGGCCTTGGCCACGCTCGACTGGTTGGGGATGGTGATCATCCGCATCCAGCGGCCCAGAAGGCGCAGGGTGTTGACGGCGTTGAAGCTCTGCGACCCGCCCGACACCTGCATGACGGCGAGGGTCCGGCCCTGCGTCGGGCGCATGCCGCCCTGGCTCAATGGCAGGTGATCGATCTGCAGCTTCATCAGCCCGGAGACCTGGCCGTGCCGTTCCGGACTGCACCAGACCATGCCCTCCGACCAGAAGGCGTGTTCGCGCAACTCGCGCACCGCCGGGTGGTCGTCGTCGCCGGGCGCGCCCGGCAGGGGGAGGTCGGAGGGGTCGAAGATGCGGGTCTCGCATCCCATGCGCTGCAGTAGGCGGGCCGCTTCCTCGACGCAGAGCCGCGAATACGACCGCTCGCGCAGCGATCCGTACAAGAGAAGGATCCGCGGCGCCGGGTCGGTCGAGCCCAATCCCCGGGCGGGCTCGGCGGACAGATAGGCCGCGTCCAGGACCGGCAGGTTATCCGGATCCGGCAGCGAACGCAGACGGATGAAGGTCATTCAAAGGTCCTTGGTCAAATAGACGGCAGACGCCGGGCAGAGGTCCGCGAACTCGCGAGTTTGCCGGATCGCGGGCGGCGCGGACTCACGATCGGCGGCTACAAAGCCGCGCCCGGTGAAGAAGCGCTCGGCCGTCGTGGTGAGCAGGTGCAGACGTGCAGCGCCCAGGTCGCCGGCGGTGGTCTCGGCGGCGGCCAGCACCCGACTTCCCAGGCCGCGGGCCTTCTGGTCGGCAAGTACGACCAGGGAGCGCAGCAGCAGGTCGCGCCGCTCCCCTTCCAGCCCGACGTAGCCGATGACCGCGCCGTAGTGGTCGGCGCTGAAGTATCGCCCGGTGCCCGGCTCAGGCAGGTTCTCGCCACGCAGGGCCGCGATCAGATCGACATCGGTCGAGTCGACCAAATGCAGACTGACCATCAGCCGGCGTCCTTCGGCGGGGCCGTGTCCGGGAACCAGCGTCGGCCCATCCAGAGCGCGACCGACACGAGCAGGATCAACACCGGCACCTCGACAAGGGGGCCGATGACGGCCGCGAAGGCGACCGGCGAGGTCAGGCCGAAGGCCGCGATGGCCACCGCGATGGCCAGTTCGAAATTGTTCGAGGCCGCGGTGAAGGCCAGGGCGGTGGTGCGCGGATAGTCGGCTTCGATCAGCTTGCCCATGAGGAAGCTCACCACGAACATGACGAGGAAGTAGATCGTCAGGGGAATGGCGATGCGCAGGGCGTCCAGCGGCAAAGCCACCACCTCCCCGCCCTTGAGGCTGAACATGACCACGATGGTGAACAGCAGAGCGATCAGGGTGATCGGCCCGATGCGCGGCAGGAAGCGCCGCTCGTACCAGTCGGCGCCGCGGCGAGCGATCAGGCTGCGTCGGGTCAGGAAGCCGGCTAGGAACGGTAGGCCAAGGTAGACGAGCACCGCGCCGGCGATGGTCCAGACGCTGACGTCCACCACGCTGCCCTGCAGGCCGAACAGGGGCGGCAGGACGGTGAGGAAGATCCAGGCATAAAGGCTGAAGAACAGGATCTGGAAGATCGAGTTGAAGGCTACGAGGCCGGCGACATACTGGTTGTCGCCCCGCGCCAGCTGGTTCCAGACCAGGACCATGGCGATACAGCGCGCCAGCCCGATCAGGATGACGCCGGTCATGTATTCCGGCTGATCACGCAGGAAGATCACCGCCAGGGCGAACATCAGCACCGGGCCCAGCACCCAGTTCTGGAACAAGGACAGGGCCAGGACCCGCTTGTCGGCGAAGACGCGCGGCAGTTCCTCGTACCGGACCTTGGCCAGCGGCGGGTACATCATCAGGATCAGACCGATGGCGATCGGGATATTGGTCGTGCCGATTGAGAGGCTGTCGACCCAGGTCGGCAGGCCCGGCGCCAGCGTCCCCATAGCCACGCCCAGGCCCATGGCCACGAAGATCCACAGCGTCAGCCAGCGGTCGAGGAAGGACAGGCGACGCGGCGCAGCGTCCTCCACGCGGGTGTCGATCATCGCTTCACCCGCTGGCCGGCGGCGTCGATGACGACCTCGCCGTCCTCCTTGGTGAAGGGCTTGAGATCATCGGCGGGCAGGAGGTCCAGAACGGCCTCGGACGGTCGGCACAGGCCGACGCCGAGCGGACTGACGACGATCGGGCGATTGAGCAGGATCGGATGGGCCTCGATCGCATCGAGCAACTGATCGTCCGTCAGGCCCGGGTCCCCTAGGCCCAGTTCGGCGAAGGGCGTGCCCTTCTCGCGCAACAGATTGCGCAGCGGCTTGCCGGCCCGTTCGGCCAGCCAAGCGACCATGGTCCGCGACGGCGGGGTCTTCAGATACTGCACGACATGCGGCTCGATGCCGACGTGGCGGATCAGCTCGAGCGCGTTGCGCGACGTCCCGCAGGCGGGGTTGTGATAGATGACGATGTCCACGGGATCCTTAGGGGCAACAGGGCGCGAGTTCAGCCAGCAGGGGTTCGCACAGGTCCGCCCTGCCCCCGCAGCAGTCCTTGAGCAGGAAGAGGACCAGGTCGCGAAGCCGATCCAGGTCGGCCCGGTAGATGATCGACCGGCTGCGCCGCTCCGACCTGATCAACCCCGCGCGCGTCAGGACGCCGAGATGGGACGACAGGGTGTTGGCCGGGATCACCAGATGGTTGGAGATGTCACCGGCCGGCAGACCATCGGGTTCGTGACGCACGAGGAGGCGAAACGCCTCCAGCCGCGTCGATTGCGCCAAGGCGGCGAGAGCGAGAATCGAAACTTCGGTTTCCATATTTCCAAATTAGTCGAAATATGGAAATGTTCAAGCCCGCTCGTCTGCGGGTGCGGCAGTTCAGGCATCGGTGACGACCTGATCTTTGACGACTGCCGCCTAAAAGATCGCAGAGTAGCGACAGCCGAGTTTAAGGGTCGCTGGGCTATACTCTCCGTCGAGACCATGGACTTTGGCCACGAGGTCGACAGTTGGCCGATTTCGCACGTCTGTCGGTCCGGACGCGGTGCGCTGATCTCGCGATCAGGCGGCGGGAGCCGCCGACGCTCCCTTCTGGGCGAGCCAGGCGTCGATCAGGGTGATTTCGCGCTCCTGCGCCGTGATCACCTCCTGGGCCAGGTTCCGCGCTTGGGCGTCCTTGCCTTGCGCGAGCTCCACACGGGCCATCGAGACGGCGGCGACGTGGTGACCTCGCATCTGCTTCATGAAGTCGATGTCCGCGTCCCCGGTGAAGGCGGGCATCGCCTCCATCATCGTGTTCATCGAGGCCTTGTAGCCTTGGGTGGCGACGGAGTCGCCGGGCGCAGGCGCAGCCATGCCGCCCTCCATTCCGCCATGGGCGTCCGCCGCTGCGGGGGCCTCAGGCGCGGCTACGGCGGGCTCTTCGGCTTGCGGGGAACAGGCCGTAGCCAAGGCGCAGGCGGCGAGGACGAGGCTGATGCGTTTCATGACGGCTCCTTGGGATCCCGACGTTAGCGACCAGGAGGGCCCATTCGTTCCGCCAACTCTACCGTCCGGCCCGCGCCAAGAGCTCGATCAGCTCGCCGGCCTTTGCCTTGCGATCCTCGGGATCGTCGCCGGTCATAGCGCCCATTACGCAGTGGTCGAGGTGATCCCGTAGCACTTCGGTCTCCACGCGATGGAGCGCGGCTCGAACGGCCTGAAGTTGGGTCAGCAAGTCGACGCAATACCGGTCATCTTCAACCATGCGGGAGATTCCCCGCACCTGGCCTTCGATCCGGCTGAGCCTGTTGAGGACTTTGGGTTTCGTGTCGGTTTGCATGCGGCCTGTCCTCCTGAGCACCCCCATATACCCCAGACGGGTATCTTGCGATATACCCCCCATGGGTATATGTTAGCTCTTCGGTCAGCCGGAGAGAGCGACATGTCCACGCATCCTCACAATCATGCCTCGGGTCACGCCTGCTGCGGGGCGAAGGCCTCGGATGGCGCGGCAACGGTCAAGGATCCCGTCTGCGGCATGTCGGTCGATCCGACGGCCACCGCTCACCGAGCCAGTCATGACGGTCAGGACTATTTCTTCTGCTCGGCGGGGTGCCGGACCAAATTCATCGGCGATCCGATGCGTTACCTGAACCCTCCCGTGGAGGCCGAGCCGGCCGTTCCCGGCGCCATCTACACCTGCCCGATGCACCCCGAGATCCGGCAGGAAGGCCCAGGCTCCTGCCCGATCTGCGGCATGGCGCTTGAGCCGGAGACGGTCACGGCGGAGGCCCCGCCCAACCACGAGCTGATCGACTTCACCAGACGCTTCTGGGTCGGTCTGGTCCTGACCCTGCCGGTCTTCGCCCTGGAAATGGGCGGACACCTGGCCAATCTCCACATGTTCATCCCGGGCCAGATGTCGAACTGGATCCAGTTCGCTTTGGCGACCCCCGTGGTTCTCTGGTGCGGCTGGCCCTTCTTCGAGCGCGGCTGGACATCGCTGCGCACCCGGCGGCTGAATATGTTCACCCTGATCGCCATGGGGGTCGGCGTGGCATGGCTTTACAGCGTCGTGGCCGTCGTCGCGCCAACCCTGTTCCCGCCCGCCTTCCTGAAGGCCGACGGCAGTGCGCCGGTGTATTTCGAGGCGGCGGCGGTCATCACCGTGCTGGTCCTCGTCGGGCAGATTCTGGAACTGCGCGCCCGCGAACAGACGTCGGGCGCGATCCGCGCCCTGCTGGACCTCACGCCCAAGACCGCGCGCCGAATCCGGGCGGACGGCATCGATGAAGATGTCTCGCTTGACCAGATCGCCGTCAGCGACCGCCTGCGGGTAAGGCCCGGAGAGAAGATCCCGGTCGATGGCGAACTCCTGGAGGGTCGGGTCGCTGTCGACGAATCCATGGTGACCGGCGAGTCCATGCCGGTGACCAAGGATGTCGGCGACCGCGTCGTGGCCGGCGCGCTCAACAAGACCGGATCCTTCATCATGCGCGCCGACAAGGTGGGCGCCGACACCCTGCTGGCGCAGATCGTCCAGATGGTGGCCCAGGCCCAGCGCAGTCGCGCCCCGATCCAGCGGCTGGCCGATACGGTCTCCGGATGGTTCGTTCCCACGGTGATCGCGATCGCCCTGCTCGCCGCCGTCGTCTGGGGCCTGGTCGGTCCCGAGCCCCGTTTGTCCTACGCCCTGGTCGCCGCCGTTTCGGTACTCATCATCGCCTGTCCCTGTGCGTTGGGTCTGGCGACGCCGATCTCGATCATGGTCGGGGTGGGACGTGGCGCCCACGCCGGCGTCCTGATCAAGAACGCCGAGGCGCTCGAACGCTTCGAGAAGGTCGACACTCTCGTTCTGGACAAGACCGGCACCCTGACGGAGGGCCGTCCGTCGGTGACGGCGATCCTGCCCGCCCTCGGCTTCGTGGAAGCGGACATCCTGCGTCTTTCGGCCAGCCTCGAGCGGGGCAGCGAACATCCGTTGGCCGACGCAATCGTCCGGGCAGCCAAGGACCGGGACATCCCCCTTACCGAGGCCGCGGACTTCGACAGCCCGGTCGGTCGCGGCGTTCGCGGGACGATTGAGGGCCGCCAGGTCGCCCTGGGCAACACCCGTTTTCTCGGCGAGCTTTCGATCGACGTCTCCGCGCTGGAGCCGAAGGCGGAGGCCCTTCGCCACGACGGCGCCACCGCCATATTCGTGGCGATCGACGGAAAGGCGGCCGGGGTCATCGGCATCGCCGATCCCATCAAGGCCACCACGCCGGCTGCGATCCTCGCGCTGAAAGCGGCCGGTCTGCGGCTGGTGATGATGACCGGGGACAACCGGACGACGGCCGAAGCGGTCGCGCGGCGCCTCGGCATCGACGAAGTCCAGGCGGAGGTTTTGCCGCAGGATAAGGCGTCTGTGGTTCAACAGCTTCGTTCGCAGGGTCGGATCGTCGCCATGGCGGGGGATGGCGTCAACGACGCCCCTGCCCTCGCCACAGCCGATGTCGGCGTCGCCATGGGGGCGGGTTCGGACGTCGCCATCGAAAGCGCCGGCGTCACCCTGCTGGGCGGAGATCTGCAAGGCATCGTGCGCGCACGGCGTCTGTCCCGCGCGGTGATGGGCAACATCCGCCAAAACCTCGTTTTCGCCTTCGGCTACAACGCCCTTGGCATCCCCGTGGCGGCTGGCCTGCTTTATCCCGTCTTCGGCTGGCTTCTCTCGCCTGCCCTTGCGGCGCTCGCAATGGCGCTCTCCTCGGTCAGCGTCATCGGCAATGCGCTGAGACTGCGCGCGGTGAGGCTTTAGCCAGGATAGGCAATCAACAGTCCGCCCACCCACCCAAGGGAGGAACCGGCTGTGACGGGCCGGATTGATTCAGACGCTGACGGCAGTCTCCAGGCTTTCGCAGCGGCAGGCGAAGACGAACTGAAATTTCTGAAGAGGATACGGACGATGTCTCATCAACAGATGGACCACGGCGGGCAAGGCAACGCTCGTGGACTCGGCCCTTATCGGAGCCTGTACCTCGAGTTGGCGCTCGATTTCGTCATCATGTACCTGGTCATGTACACGATGATCGCCACGCTCGGTCACTTCTATCTCAATTTGAACAACGTCTACATGACCCTGATGATGGTCGCGCCGATGGCGGTCCTCATGCTCGTCTTCATGCGGTCCATGTACCCGTCGCGCAAAACGAACCTGGTCATTGGAGCGGTCGCCGTCGTGATCTTCGTCGGCAGCTTCGTCGGCATGCGCACCCAGGCGTTCGTTGGCGACGACGAATTCCTGCGATCGATGATCCCGCACCATTCCGGGGCTGTGTTGATGTGCGAGCAAGCCTCCCTGACCGATCCGGAGATCATCGCCCTGTGCGACGGCATCGTGCGTGGTCAACAGGAGGAGATCGCCCAGATGCAGGCGCTCCTCGAGAAGCGTCGCCGCTGACCCCGGCGTGCGGGGGAAGGCCTCAGCCGCCCCCCGCTTCCTCTTCATGAGGGACGCGGTCGTGTGGCGCGTAGAGAAGCAGAAGGCCGGGACCGGCCAAACGTCTGGAGACTGAGTATGCGTTACTTCAACCCCGCACCCTTCATCGCCGTCGCGGCGGTCGTGGCCTTCGCCGCCGGACCGGCGGCGGCCCACGCTCGCCTGGTCAGCGCCACCCCGGCGCCCGACTCCACCGTGGCCGCGACCCGGACGCTGACCCTGACCTTCAGCGAACGCAGCGTTCCCGCCTTTTCCGGCTTCGACGTCGTCAATGCGGCGGAGGAGAAGATCGCGATCCGCACCTCGGTCGCCGAGGACGGCAGGACCCTCACGGGCGCGCTGGCTCGCCCGCTGGCCGCCGGCACCTACCGTGTCGACTGGCGTATCGCCTCGAGCGACGGCCACCGCATGACGGGATCCTACACCTTCACGGTGCGCTGACGCCGTGCTGGAAGTCGCGGTCATCGCGCTTCGTTGGCTTCAATACGGTGGCGGCGTCGTCCTTCTCGGCGCGCCGCTGTTCCTTCTCTACAGCTTTAAATACGCCGACGCGCCGAACCTGGAATGGTCGCGACCGACATTGCGCCTCGCGGCGATCATCGTCGCGCTCGGCTCGCTCGCCGCCCTGGTGGCCCAGACTGCCGTCATGGCGGGGTCGCTGAGCGAAGCCGTGAAACCCGCGTCTCTGTCCTTTATGGTCACCGGCACAGCCCTGGGCATGGCGATGGTCGTGCGGGCCGCCGCCGCCTTGCTTGGGCTTGTCGCCTTGGTCGCCCTGAAACCCGGTCGCGCGCTCTGGAGCGTGACGGCCGCCTTGGGTCTGATCGTGGCCGCCAGCTTCGCATGGACGGGTCACGGCGCGGCCACCGAGGGTCCGGGCGGGCCCATCCATCTTGTCGCCAACATCATTCACGCGGTGGCAGCGGCCTTGTGGCTGGGCGCCCTGGCGGCGTTGACGGCCCTGCTTCTGCGCCGAGCCGGTCCGGACGACTTTGCAATCCATCGCGCCCTGCATGGCTTCGCCGGCCTTGGAACGCTCGCGGTCCTGTTGCTGGTGCTGACCGGTCTCGTGAACAGCTGGTTCCTGATCGGTCCCGAGCGCGTGGCGTCGATCGCGGGCAACCTCTACGGCCAGCTTCTGGTCGCCAAGCTCGTCCTCTTCGGTTTGATGCTTGCGCTGGCGGCGAGCAACCGGTTCCGGCTGACGCCGACACTGGGCTATGCGCTGGAGACGGGCCAACCCTCCGTCGCCGCCATGAGCGCGCTCCGGCGCAGCCTGTTGATCGAAACGGGTCTGGGACTCGCCCTGATTGGCGTCGTGGCGGTCATGGGAACCCTGCCGCCCCCGGCGTCTCTGTAGGCTCGATTGCGATGATCAAAATGAGATCGTCGCTCCGCCGACCGTTGAAGTATGATCAGACAATGCCGTTCCTGCGTCATAACCTCCTCCGACTGACGACCGCGCTGCTCGCGGCGTTTGCCGTGCTGTTCGTGTCCACCGCTTCGATCGCCTGCGAAGCTCCGGTCGATCAGGATATGGCGTCCATGTCGATGAGCGGCGACGGCGTCCCGTGCGAGCCGAAGACCGTCAGGATCTCGTGCCATAAGGCGTGTCTGGCCATCTGCCAGGGCCTTGTCCCCCAAGGCGGTGAATCCACCCCCGCACGGGTCTATGCGTCTGTCCTCTATCCATCCCTTGATGCGCGGCATGCCGATTTCACCGTGGAGGCGGACGACCCGCCCCCACGACGCTGATCCTGTTGAAGATGACCGGACTCATTCAATCAAACAGAGATCAAAACCATGAAACGCACTCTCACCCTCGCAGCCCTGGTGCTGCTGGCTTCCGGTTCAGCCGCCTTCGCGGCCGCGCCGGACGCCGTGGCGCAGGCCGTATGCGCTTGCTGCGACGCTATCGCAGCCTGCGCGGAAGCCTGCACCTGCTGCTGATCGTATTATCGGGGACGCCCGCCCGCGAGGGCGGGCGTCTTCCCGATGTTCCTCACCGACGTCGCAGGGCCGGCGACCCGCTGGCGCGGGCCTGAGCGTCAGCCGGGCGCGCGCGACGACCAGTGAATGTGGTGGATGCGCCAGCCGTCGGCATGGCGTTTGAGGACCATGGTTTCGGTCGTCAGGCGGTCTACGGCGCGGCCGTTGAATTGGCCCGTGGTGCGGCCTTCGCTGGTGATCCAGGCGATGTCCCCGTCGGCCCATCCCGATCTGCGCGTCACCGTCGCTTCAGAGGCGGCGGCGAAGGCGGCGTCCGAGCCCAGGTGATGGGACGCATACTCGTCGCGCGATCGCTCCGCGCCACCCTCCTCGAAGATCATCACATCCGGCGCCATAATTGCCAGGGCGACGTTCGTGTCGCCGGCCTTCAGGGCGACGTGAAAGGCGTCGACGGCCGCCGCCGCGTCCGCAGCTTCCGCGGCGACCGAGCCGGCGGCTTGGGCATGCCCGTGGGCGTGGTCCTGGGCGAAGGCGGGTGTCGCCGAAAGAACGGCGAGCGACAGGACGAGGGCGAGAGAGGTGCGGGACATGGCGAACTCCGGATTGTGGGTGATCTGAACGGGCTGAGCGCGATCTGCGTCAGGCCGGCGGGTTGTGGCGGGCGAACACGCGGGTCGCGCCCGAGCGAAGCACCAGCAGGGTGTCGTAAGGCTCCTTGCGCCCCTGCGGCGTCTCCATGCCGGGCGAACCGAGCGGCATGCCCGGGACCGCGACGCCCACCGCCGCCGGTCTCTCGGTCAGCAGTCGAATGACGTCCGGGGCCGGCACATGACCCTCGACCAGATAGCCATCGATCAGACCGGTATGACAGGAGGCGAGCGCGTCCGGCATGCCCCGGCTGCTCCGGACCGATTGAAGGCTTGGAAGGACGGTGATGGTGGTGGTGAAGCCCGCCTGGCGCATGTGCGCGATCCAGGCGTCGCAGCAGGCGCAGGTGGGCGTCTTGAAGACCGTGAGGTTTCTGGACGGACGGGTCTGGGCGCAGGCGGACCCGCCCATGCCGATGAAGACGGCCGCGCCCATGAGTAGACGACGGTTCAGATTGGCGGGATTCAAAAGGGTTCTCCCTGATCGCTGTGGACGGATCGCTGCGCCTCGACAGGGTCGGCGCGCTGCGGCGCCAGCCGCGCCCGCAACCACCGTCGGCCAGGCTGCTCGACGAAGACATGGATGGCGGCCGCGGCGGCGAGCGTCAACACAAGCATGGCGGCCAGTTCGACCAGGCCCATTCGATAGTCCGCACCCCAGCCGGAGAACGCCTGCGCCGCATTGCGCCACACCATCAGGATGGGGATGTGGACGAGATAGAGGGCGAACGACGCTTCGCCGGCGAACAGAAGGACGGGGTGAGACAGGAAGGTCCGGACCGGAGCCTTGGCCAACAGGGCGAGCGACAGGATGAAGGGACCGGCCGCCGCCACGATGACCCGGTCGTCGGCGCCGATCTGCATGAGCGTCAGCAGCAGGGTCGTGGCGACCAGGGCGCCCATGAGGGACATTCGCGGCGAAGGCGTCCAGCGCTGACCGAGATAGTAGAGGCCAATGCCGTAGAGGAATTCGGGAATGATGCGCAGGATCCCGAGGCTGTCCTCGGCGCGAGGCAGCATCCGGCCGAACCAGGCGCGGTAGAAGGCGTCCAAAGCGACGAAAAACAGCATGGCGAGTGCAATCAGGACCCACGGCCTGGCCCGCAGCCGGAGCGCGAGGGCGGCATAGGCGGGGAAGGCCAGATAGGCGAACCACTCCGCCGACAGCGACCAGGCCGGTCCGTTCCAGAGCGCCATGCTCTCGCGCGGGAACCACGCCTGTACGAGCAGAAGGGTGCCCGCGAAGTCGACGGGATTAAACCGGCCAGGCTCCAGCCCGACGCCGAACACCGGCGCGATCAGCACCAACCCAAGCATGGCCAGGAGGATGAACAGGTGAGCCGGATAGATCCGGGCCAGGCGCGCCGCCAGGAATCGACCGTAGTTCGGGGCCCGGTCTCCCTGCAGGTAGACGTGGGTCAGGATGAAGCCCGACAGGATGAAGAAGACATCCACGCCCAGGCGCGCGCGGTTCAACAAGCCCGCGCTCTCCGCCGGGAGGGTCCAGTAGAGCTGGAAGTGGAACAGCACGACGCCGAGGGCGAGAAAGAACCTCACGCCCGTGAGCGGATCGAGCACGTCGGGGAATGGAACCCGCCTGGGCCCTGCTCTGTCGCTCACGTCTTTTCCCCGGACGACAGGGCGCGTCCCGGTCGTCTCTGGTATCTACGCGGGCGACGGCTCGTCCCCTCGTGAGGGGACCGGAAGGCCGGCGCGTATGGCAAGTGGGGCGTGACGCAGGTGCGCAATGACTGACGACATGAATGAGTTGATCGCAGCGGTCGGGCCGGGCGACGCCGGCCGGCTGGTCGGCATGGAAGACGCGGTCTGGGTGCGGATCGGCGAACGCAGGGAGCGTGCCCGCATGGGTCAGGTTCGGGTCGCCGCCGTTGCGCTCGCTCTGGTGATTGGCGTCGCGAACGGAGGGCTGATGCTCATGGCTCCACGGCCGGAGCCGTCCGAGATGCGGATTTTCACGGTCTCGGCGGGCTTGTCGCCTCTCTCCGGCCTGGACGTTCGGGGATGAGGGCCGCCTGGAAGTCGATCGTTATCACGGCCATCCTGGCCGCGCTGGCCAGCGGCGCGGCGACCTGGGCGAGCGCGACCTGGGTCCTGCGGGAGCGGCAGCCGCCAAGCCTGCACAGCGTCGTCCATGAGAAACTCGACCTGAGCCCTGAGCAGGATCGACGGCTCGACGTGGTCGAAGCCCGGTTCGCCGCTCAGCGGCCGGCGCTCGAAGCGGAAGTCCGCGCGGCCAATCGCGAACTGGCGGCCGCTATCGCCGCCAGTGACGGCGACACGCCCCAGGTCCAGGCCGCGGTCGATCATTTCCACGCGGCCATGGGCGATCTGCAGAAGGCGACGATCACCCACGTGTTCGAGATGCGATCCGTCCTGAGCCCGGCGCAGGCCGAGGTGTTCGACGCCGCCGTCGTCGAGGCCCTGCACGACGACGCCGGCTAAGCGGCGCGCGTGGGTGCCGAGCAGAGCATCGAGGCCCGTGCGGCGACCGGAGACCGGGCCGCCTTCACCGCCTTGATGGCCGCCACAAAGGCAGATCTCTACCGGTTCGTGCGCCGCTATGTCGGCGATGAGTCCGAAGCGCATGACGTGCTTCAGGAAAGCTATGCGTCCGCCTGGCTCGCCCTGCGGCGGTATGATCCGGCGCGGCCGTTCGACGTCTGGCTGCGCTCCATCGCTCTCAACAAATGTCGCGATTGGGGTCGGCGGCGCGCGGTGCGCCGGGTCGTGCGCGGCGTCATGGGCCTGGAAGCGCCCGAGGCGGCGGCGGTGGGCGACGATGCGCCCTCACCCGAGACCCGGCTGGACGATCAGCGCAGGGCCCAAGCTCTGCAACGCGCCTTGCGGGACCTTCCCGACGCCCTGAAGGGGCCGCTTCTGCTCGCCACGCTCGAGGGACGGTCTCACGCCGAGATCGCCTCGATCCTCGGCATTACGCCCAAGGCGGTCGAGACCCGCGTCGCCCGCGCCCGCAAGACCTTGACGGCGGCTCTGGGCCAGGCTTCCGGCGGAGACGCTTGACCTCGCCATGATGGGAAGGTGCGCAAGCTGCGAACCCGACGTCTGTGGCGTCCTGACGCAAGGGGTACGCCGCCCGGCTGCGTATCTGAACGAACGGCCGAATAGCCCGACCAAGGAATTTCTCGCCTATGTCCACGCTCCGCCTCGATCGCCGAACGCTTCTCCGTGGCGCAGCCGCCGGCGGCGGGCTGCTGGGCCTGCAGGGTTTGCTCCCCGCCTGGGCGCAAACAGGATCGGCGGGACTGCGGGCGGATCTTCCGACGCTGACGGGACCGAACATCGAACTGACCGTCGGACACACGCCCTTCACCGTGGGCAGCCGCACCGGCCATGCGGTGACCATCAACGGCGTTCTGCCGGCGCCGCTTCTACGCCTTAGGGAAGGTCAGAACGTCCGGCTATCAGTCGCCAACACCCTGGACGAGGACACCTCGATCCACTGGCACGGCCTGCTCGTCCCGTTCCAGATGGACGGCGTGCCCGGCATCAGCTTCCCCGGCATCCGGGCGCGTGAAACCTTCGTCTACGAGTTCCCGATCAAGCAGTCGGGCACCTTCTGGTATCACAGCCACTCCAACCTTCAGGAGGCGATGGGCCACTACGGTCCGATCGTCATCGACCCGGCGAACGCCGATCCGGTCGCCTACGAGCGCGAGCATGTGCTGGTCCTGTCGGACTGGAGTTTCATGCATCCGCACGAAATCCTGGCCAAGCTGAAGAAGAGCCCGGGCTACTTCAACCAGCAGCGCACCACGCTGGCGGGGCTCATGGACGGCAGCGACCGCATGAGCCTGGAGGAACGGCGCATGTGGGGCCAGATGCGGATGGACCCGCGCGACATCCTCGACGTCAGCGGATCGACCTACACCTATCTGATCAACGGCCATGGGCCGCAGGAGAACTGGACCGGCCTGTTCCGGCCCGGCGAGCGGGTGCGGCTGCGCATCATCAACGCCTCGGCCATGTCCATCTTCAACGTTCGCATCCCGGGCTTGCCGATGACCGTGGTGCAGGCCGACGGCGAGAACGTGCGCCCGGTCGAGACGGACGAGTTCCAGATTTCAGTCGCCGAGACCTACGACGTCATCGTCCAGCCGACCGAGGACCGCGCCTACACCATCGTCTCCGAAGCCATCGACCGGTCCGGCATGGGCCGGGCAACCCTGGCGCCGCGCCTGGGCATGACCGCCGAGGTCCCTCCCCTGCGCGAGGTCCCGAACCTCACCATGCGCGACATGGGCATGGGCGGAATGGATCACGGCGCGATGGGCGACATGTCCGGTATGGACCATGACGCGATGTCCGGCATGGACCACGCCGCTCCGACCCAGAACGCGCCCGCAGCCGGCGAGATGGCCGGGATGTCCATGTCGGGCATGAACATGCGCGATCCCGAGAACGCTCCGCCCGACATGGCGGTGGGCGTCGGCGTCGATGCGATCGCCATGGACCCCGCCAACCGTCTGGGTGAGCGTCCGATCGGTCTCACGACCGTCGATCATCGCGTCCTCGTCTACACCGACCTGGTGTCGCTCCAGCCGAACAAGGACCCGCGCCCCCCGTCTCGGACGATGGAGATCCACCTGACCGGCAACATGGAGCGGTTCATGTGGGGCTTCGACGGCCGAAAGTTCAGCGAACTGGTCGAACCGATCCGCTTCGAGCGCAACGAGCGGGTGCGGGTGACCCTGGTCAACGACACCATGATGGCCCACCCGATCCATCTGCATGGTCATTTCTTTGAACTGGTGACCGGCGGACCGGCCGGGCACCAGCCCCTCAAGCACACGGTCAACGTCGCGCCCGGCGGCAAGGTGACCTTCGATCTGACCGCCGACGCGCCCGGTGATTGGGCCTTCCACTGCCACATGCTGATGCACATGCACGCCGGCATGTTCAATGTTGTGACGGTGCGGCCCATGGACGGAGCTGCGTCATGAACCGCCTCGCCGTCGCCCTCGCCCCGCTGGTGCTCGCCGCCAGCGCCTTCAGCGCCCAGGCCCAGGACCCTCACGCGGGCCACACGATGCCGGCGACCGCGGCGCCGACGCGCCCCGCGCCAGCACCGCGGCCCACGCCACAGGCGCCGGCCCGACCGGCGCAGGATCCGCAC
>JAIESL010000092.1 GCA_019746095.1 Caulobacteraceae bacterium | reverse complement strand
ACGCCGCCCGACAATCCGGTTGCACGTTCGCGCGGTCGACGGCGGGGCACACAGGTCCCCGACGCGCGCGGCGAACGCCTGCTGCGGCGGGGCCGGATATAACGGGGGTTGCGGGTCGCGTCCATGTATCCAGGTCGGCCACGGGATCATTGAGAGAGATTCGCAACTGGAGGGGGCACGGATGATTTCCGTCTCCGACCTCACCGTCTCCCGCGGCGAACGCGTCCTGTTCCGCGACCTGTCCTTCCAGATCGTCTCCGGCGAGGCCGTGGCCCTGACCGGGGCCAATGGCGCGGGCAAGACCACCCTGCTGCGCACCCTGGCCGGCTTCATCCGCCCGGACGCCGGAACGGTCGCCTTCGCCGACAGTGAACCGGCCGAGGCCCGAGCCCGCCACATCCACTGGCTGGGCCATCTGGACGGCCTCAAGACCGGCCGCCGGGCCCGCGAGGAGCTGGATTTCCAGGCCCGATGGGCCGGGGCCGATGCCGACGGGATCGCCGCTGCGATCGATGTGCTGGCCCTCGGCCCCCTGCTCGACCTCGAGGTGCGCAAACTGTCGGCCGGACAGCGTCGGCGCCTTGCCTTCGCCCGGCTGGTCGCCGCCCCACGGCCCCTGTGGCTGCTGGACGAGCCCTTTGCCCCGCTGGACGCCCGCTGGCGCGCGGCCCTCGGCCTGCTGATGCAGACCCATCTGGACAAGGGCGGGGCCATTCTCGCGGCCGTCCATGATCCGCTTCCGGTCGCGGCGCGGGCCTTCGACATCGGGGCCGGGCGATGAAGGGGCTGGTGATCCTGTTCCGGCGCGAACTGGCCCTCGCCTGGTCCGGGGGCGGCGGCCCCCTGCTGGCCTGCGGCTTCTTCCTCTGCCTGACGGCGCTGATTCCCCTGGCAGCCGGCGGTGATCCGGCGGGTCTCAGGCCGATCGCCGGCGGCATCGCCTGGCTGGCCCTGGCCCTGTCGTCGATCCTGTCGCTGGAACGGCTGTTCGAGCGGGACCTCGAGGACGGCGCGCTGGACCTGATCGCCCTCGGCCCCGTCCCGCTGGAACTGGTCGTCCTGGCCAAAGCCAAGGCCCAGTGGCTGGCGGTCGGCGTACCCCTGGCCCTGACGGCACCGGTCGCGGCCATCACCCTCGGCCTGCCGACCACCCTGGCCCCGCTGGTCCTGCTCTCGGCCCTGATCGGCTCGCTCGGATTCGCCCTGACCGGCGCACTGGGCGCGGCCCTGGCCCTGGGATCAAAGCGCGGCGGCCTGCTGATCGCCGTCGTCGTCCTGCCCCTGTTCATCCCGCCGGTGGTGTTCGGCGCGGGCACCCTGGAGCGGGCCGTCAACGGGCTGGACCCGATCCCGGCGCTGGCCTTCCTCGGGGCTTATGTGCTGTTCGCGGCCGTGGTCACGCCCTTCGCGGGGGCGGCGGCGGTGCGGAACGCGCAGGGCTGATCGCGGCTGCGCCACGCGCCTTGCAGCCCACCGGCGGCGCAGGTTCATTGCGCTTCGCGTGATCGACTTCGCCGACTCAGGCCTTCTTCACGAACTCCACGCGCAGCACGAGCCCGCGCACCTTGTCGACATTGGCCTCGATCTCGTCCGTGTCGCCGGTCAGGCGGATGTTCTTGACCAGGGTCCCGCGCTTCAGCGTCACCCCGCCCGACCCCTTGACCTTGAGGTCCTTGATGAGGGTCACACTGTCGCCGTCGGCAAGGATGTTGCCGTTGGAGTCCCGGGTCACGTCTTCGGTCATGTCGCTGCCTTTCGGGGCGGGAGGAAGCGTCGCCATAGCACGGCACCTGCGTCCTGGTGCCACCCGGACAAGTCCGCATATGGCGCGGGCGGTTCAGGGCCGCTAAGGAAACGGGAATGTTCGGCCTCGCCAATCCCGACCGCTTCCTGCGCTTCACCCGCCCGCTGACCCCGGTGCTGTGGGGGGTGGCCGTCGTTCTGCTGGTCGTCGGCACCTGGTTCAGCTTCATCGCCCCCGAGGACTATCAGCAGGGCGACACGGTGCGGATCATGTTCGTGCATGTGCCCGCGGCCTCGGTCGGGCTGATGATCTATGGCGCGCTCGGCGTCTCCAGCTTCTTCGCCCTGGTGTTCCGCCATCCCCTGGCCGACGCCGCCGCCCGCGCCGCCGCCCTGCCGGGTGCCGCCTACACCGCCCTGGCCCTGGCCACCGGCAGCCTGTGGGGCAAGCCGATGTGGGGGGCCTGGTGGGCCTGGGGCGACGCGCGGCTGATGTCGGTGCTGATCCTGTTCCTCTTCTACCTCGGCTATATGGCCCTGCGGGCCTCGATCGATGACGAGGCAAGGGCCACGCGCGCCGCCGCCGTGCTCGGCCTGGTCGGCCTGATCAATCTGCCGATCGTCAAATTCTCGGTCGACTGGTGGAACACCCTGCACCAGCCGGCCTCGCTGCTGCGGGCCGAGGGACCGTCGATGTCCGCCGTCTTCCTGACACCCCTGCTGCTGATGATGGCGGCCTATGTGGCCCTGTTCCTGGCCATCTGGCTGACCTCGATCCGCACCGAAATCGTGCGCCGCCGGGTGGTCTCCATCCGCGCCCGCAGAGCCCTGGAGGCCTGACGATGCTCGACCTCGACATGGGCCGCTACGGTGCCTTCGTCTGGCCCGCCTGGGCCCTGAGCGCCATCGTCCTGGCCATCCTGGTCGCCCGGGCCCTGCTCGCGGCCCGGCGCTGGTCGGCCGAGCTGAAGCGGCTGGAAGACGAAACCCCCGGCGCACAGGCCGCGCAGAACACGGCAGCGCACCCGGAATGAGCCGGTGGCTGTCCGTCGTGCCGCTGATCGTCCTCGTGGCGCTGGCGGCCCTGTTCATCGGCTGGTCGCTGAAGCGTGATCCGGCGATCAAGCCCGACGCCCTGATCGGCCAGCCCATCCCCGAGACCGTCCTGCCCATGCTGACCGGCGACCAGCCGGGTCCCGGCCATCTCGACCTCAAGACCGCCGGGGTCGGCAAGCCGATGCTGGTCAATGTCTTCGCCAGCTGGTGCACGCCCTGCCGGGCCGAACACCCGAATCTGATGGCCCTGGAGGCGCGCGGCGTCGCCATCGTCGGCGTGGCCTGGAAGGACGACCCGGTCGCCACCCGCGCCTTCCTCGACGAACTGGGCGATCCCTATTCCATGGTTCTGGTCGACCGGGACGGCCGGGCCGGCCTCGACCTCGGCATCACCGGTGCGCCGGAGACCTTTGCCGTCAACGCCATGGGACAGGTTGTGGCCAAATCGTCCGGCCCCCTGATCGATCCCGCCGAGGTCGAGCGGCTGGTCGCCGCCATCCAGGCCCCTACCCGACCCTTGCCGACGGCGACGCCGCGCGACCGTTAACCCCTTTCCGACGGTTTTCATTAACCCTGTCGGCATGAGCGCGATTCGACCCGATCTTCCGTCCGTCCAGTTTCCGCCCCAGCCGGCCGGACAGGCCCCGGCGCGTGCGGCACGCTCGGACTTCTTCAAGGCCGCCCTTGATGCGGTCCAGGCGGGCGGGACCGAGCCCCCGCCGCGCGCCGCGCCCGCCGCCCCGTCCACTGCGGCGCGTGAGGAGCGCCCCTCGCGCCCCGGGTCCCTGCTGGACATCCGCGTCTGACAATCCCCCGCGGCGTTCGGCCTTCACGCGAAAATGAGCGGCGCGTCTTCGCCGGCCATGGTTAACCTTGCGCCCATGCGCATGAGGGGCTGGCTCATTCCTGCGGCGGCCCTGGCAGCCGCCCTCGTCGCGGCAGGGTCGGTGGCCCAGCCGTCGTCGGCCCGTGCCGTCCGCGGCACCCCCCCGCCGGAGCCCGTCATCGTCGAACTGTTCACC
This sequence comes from Caulobacteraceae bacterium, assembly GCA_019746095.1. Taxonomy (GTDB): domain Bacteria; phylum Pseudomonadota; class Alphaproteobacteria; order Caulobacterales; family Caulobacteraceae; genus Brevundimonas. The sequence goes on along the minus strand of JAIESL010000092.1, from coordinate 69,431 downwards.
GCCCAGGGCTGCGCCGGCTGTCCGGAGGCCAATGCCCGGTTCGAGGACGTGGCGACCGAGCCCGGCGTCATCGCCCTGACCTATGCCGTTGACTACTGGGACTATCTGGGCTGGCATGACACCTTCGCCCGCCCCGAGTTCGCCCAGCGCCAGAGGGCCTACAGCAAACCCTTGCGGCTGCGCGACGTCTCCACGCCCCAGGTGGTGATCGACGGCCGCCGGGAGGTCGTGGGCGCCCAGGCCCCCGCCCTGCAGAGCGCCATCGACGAGGAGGCCGCCCGCCGCGTCTTCCCCCCCGAGATCGAGTTCCGCGAGGACGGCGAGCGCGTCGGCGTCGGTTCCGGCCGCGCGCCTGCCGGGGGAGCCGAGGTCGTCGCCGTGACCTTTACCCCCGGCCCGCAGGAGGTCGTCATCGCCCGGGGCGACAACCGCGGGCGTACGGTGCGGCACATGAATGTGGTGCGGTCGGTGCGGACCCTCGGCCAGTGGACCGGTCGTCCCGCCCTCTACACCCTGTCCGGGGCCCGCCAGCCGGGCCAGGCCGTCGCGATTCTGGTGCAGGCCCGGGACGACCGCCGCATCCTCAACGGGGCGGTCCTCGCCGCGCGCTGAAGCCGCGACCGGCGCCGTGTCAGCTTCCGTCAGTATCCCTGTTCGCGCCAGGGCCCGGACAGTGCATGATTGGCCCACAGTCCCTGGGCCGGACAACGGGCGGGAGCGGTGATGCGGATCGGCGGACGGACATGGATCGGCGCGGGCCTTGCGGTCAGCCTGTTTTTCGGTGCTGCCGCCGCGGCGGTCGCCGGTCAGGAAGCGGCCGTGCAGACCCCGGCCGCGCGCGGCGTCACCCAGGTTCTGACCGCCGCTGAACTGGCCGCCTGGGGCCGCGAGCGCGGCGACGCCGGGGCCCTGATAATGGCCGCACGCCTACTGGCCGAGGTGCCCGTCCGGGCGGCCGACGGCGAGCCCGCCTTCCTGACCGCCACAAGCCTGCTCGACGAGGCTGCCGCCCTCGCCGGGGACAATCCCGGACTGATCGATGCCATCGACCGGCTGCGCGACCCGCTGACCCGGGGTGTGCGCTCCTCGGCCTTCGGGGCCGGCCCGGTGCTGACCGTGAAATCCCTCCAGGCCCGCGAGAGCTGGGTCTTCGACGTCGAGGCCCGCGGCGGTGAGATCCTGCGCGTCGCCGCCATCGGCGACGGCGACACCAATATCGATCTGACCGTCCGCGACGCCCGGGGCACCGTGATCTGCCGCGACGGCTTCGGCGACCACTATCCGGTCTGCACCGTCTCGCCGCGCACCGGCGGCCGGATGCGGGTCGACATCGTCAACCGCGGCGACGTCTGGACCAAGGTCCAGGTCCTGAGCAACTGAGGGCCTGACGGATGATCAAGGCAGGGACGGCAAGGGGTCTGGCCTGCATCGCCGCGCTCGCTGTCGTCTTCACCGCTGATCCCGCGCCGGCACGCCAGGAAACCCCCGCCGCCCTTCGCGCCGAAGCCTTCGAGGCGGCCCAATGGGCCATTGCCTCTGACGCCGCCGACGCCCTGGCCCGGGTGTCCGCCCGTTTCGCCCAGGGCGACGACGCCCTCGGCCGCCTGGCCGAGGAGCGCGAGACCCTGATCGAACGTCGCGACCGGCTGGAGCGCGAGCTGGAGCGACTCTACGCCTCCGACGACGCCGCCGCCCTGGCGGCCCGGAGCCGCACCCGCTCGGCCTGGGAAGCGACCGTCGAGCGGCTGCGCACCGTCGATGCCGATATCGGGACACGCTTTCCCGCCTATTCGGAACTGACCAGCCCGCGCGCCCTGTCGGTGGCCGAGACCCAGGCCCTGCTCGGTCCGGACGAGGGCCGGCTGCTGGTGCTGGTCAATCCCGAGGCGACCTATGTCTGGGGTCTTTCGCGCGAACGGGTCGAATGGGCCCGGGCGGACGGCCTCGGCGAGGCGGCGATGGGTGAGGCGGTCAACCGGCTGCGGGCCTCGCTGACCAGCGCCGGCACCGCGCGGGGCGGTCAGGAGGTAGATCCCATCCTCTTTGCCGGCCCCCAGGCCACCCCGTTCGACCGCGCCTCGGCCCACCGCCTCTATTCGGCGCTGGTCGAGCCGGTGGAGGCCGCCTTCCGGGGCAAGACCACCCTGATCTCGGTCGTGACCGGCCCCCTGACCGCCCTGCCCCTGTCGGTCCTGACCACCAAAGCCCCGACAGGGTCGGACGCCGCGCCCGCAGCCCTGGCCTCGACCCCCTGGCTGATCGACCGCTACGCTCTCGCCACCCTGCCGTCCGTGTCCAGCCTGGAAGCCCTGCGCTGCCATCTGGTCGCCGACCCGGCCCTGCGCAGCCCCGGCTGCCCCCCGTCCCGCGCCCCCCTGGCCCGACCCGCCGGGGCCGGGCAGACCCGGCTGAACCTGGCGGCCTTCGGTGCGCCCCTGCTGACGGGTGAGCCGGTCAACGCCACCCGCGGTGCTCCGGCGGCTGACGATGTCATGGGCGAGGGGCGGCTGGCCGATGTCGGCAAGCTGCGCGCCCTGCCGTCCCTGCCCGGTTCGAAACTGGAGCTGGAAACCCTCAAGAGCCGCTATCCCGGTGCCCTCGTCCGAATCGGCCCGGAGGCGACGGAACACGCCGTCCGGGCCGACGATGCCGAGGCCCTGTCGCGGGCGCGGTTCGTGGTCTTCTCCACCCATGGGCTGATGGCCGGCTCCGCCGCCGCCGAGCCGGGCCTGGTGATGACCCCGCCCGACCAGGCCACCGAGGCCGATGACGGCTATCTGAGCGCCTCCGAGGCCGCCCAGCTGAAACTCAATGCCGAATTCGTCGTGCTGTCGGCCTGCAACACCGCCGCCTCCGACGGACGGCCGGGCGGCGAGGGGCTGTCGGGCCTGGCGCGGGCCTTCTTCTATGCCGGGGCCCGGTCCGTGATGGTGTCGCACTGGGAGGTGTCGGACGCCGCGACCACGACCCTGATCACCTCGACCTTCGCCGACCTCGACGGCCACAGCGCCGGCGACCCCGGCGTCCGCGCCCGTGCCCTCCAGGCCGGCATCCGCGCCGTCCGCGCCGAGCGCCGCTGGGCCCATCCGGCCTATTGGGCAGCCTTCACCCTGGTGGGGGAGCCGGGCTAAGGGAGGGCTTGGGGCTTAGGAGGCGCCCGGCTCGACCGGCCCTCGACCCGTTAACGGGCTGGAATTTCCCTAATCCCTAATCCCTAGTCCCTGGCCCCTCCTCAGGCCCCCGCCTTCTGCGCGAAGCTCAGCGCACCCGCCGCCAGCATCGGCACCTGGGCGGCCATGGCCTTGGCATGGGACGAGGCCGCCGTGCCGTCGCGCACCCGCCCGGCAATGCCCTGGCAGATGGCCGCCAGCCGGAACAGATTGTAGGCCAGCAGCCAGTCCAGATTGGCCGGCGTGTTCCCGGTCAGCGTCGCATAGCGCTCCACCATCTCGGCCACCGACGGAATGCCCAGGGCCTCGAGATCGGCGCCGGCGAGACCGTTGCGGGCGGTCGCCGGAATCACCCAGGCGATCAGCAGATAGGAGAAGTCCGCCATCGGATCGCCGAGGGTCGACAGTTCCCAGTCCAGCACGGCCCGGACCTGCGGCCCGTTCGGCGCGAGGATCATGTTGTCGAGCCGGAAGTCGCCGTGGACGATCCGCGTCGGTCCGTCCGGCGGCAGGGTGGACGGCAGGAATTCGATCAGCCGGTCCATGGCCGGGATCGGATCGATCTCCGAGGCCCGGTACTGTTTGGTCCAGCGCCCGACCTGCCGCTCGAAATAATTGCCCGGCCGCCCGTAGTCTGACAGCCCGATGGCGGCGGGGTCGAAGGCGTGCAGGGCGGCCAGGGTATCGACCTGGCTCTCATAGATGGCGCGGCGCTGGGCCGGCTCCATCCCCGGCAGCTTCAGGTCCCACAGTACCCGCCCCTCGACCTTGTCCATAACGTAGAACATCGAGCCGATGACGCTGTCGTCCGTGCAAAGGGCATAAGGCCGGGCGACCGGATAGCCCTGTTTGTGCAGGGCCGAGATGACGGTGAACTCGCGGTCGACCGCATGGGCGCTGGGCAGGAGCGTCCCCGGCGGCTTGCGACGCAGCACATAGGCCCGGGTCGGCGTGACCAGCTCATAGGTCGGGTTCGACTGGCCGCCCTTGAACTGGCGCAGCGTCAGCGGACCGGCATAGCCCTCGACATGGGCCTTCAGCCATTGGTCCAGCGCCGCCTCGTCGAGCGCATGGCGGGGATCGACCTCCCGGGTACCGGAGAAGGTGGACTGGGCGTCTTCGAGGATGTGCTGGGTCATGCGTCTTCCGGGTGAGCGGCGATGATGGCCGCGCGGACCGCGCTGCGCCAGCCCTTCAGCAACCGCTCGCGCGCTTCCGGGGCCATAAGCGGCGTCCAGCGCGCGGGGGCCTCGACCGGATGGTCCTCCAGATCGTCGATCAGGCCGATCCCGAGTGCCGCCAGCTTGGCCGCGCCCAGCGCGGTCATCTCCTGAAACGCCGGCCGCTCCACCACCACGTCACAGATGTCGGCGACGAACTGCATGGCGAAGGCATTGGCCGTGACGCCGCCGTCGACCTTGAGCACCTTCAGCCGCGGGGCCCCGTCCCTTTCCAGCGCATCGAGCAGGTCGCGGGTCTGGAAGGCCAGCGATTCCAGCGCCGCCCTGACGAAATGGGCCGGTCCGCTGTCGCGGGTCAGGCCGATGATGGTCCCGCGCGCCTCCGGCTCCCACCAGGGCGCGCCCAGGCCGGTGAAGCCGGGCACCAGATAGACCCCGCCGTTGTCCTTCAGCCCCCGGGCCATGGCCTCGGACTCGCCCGAGGCAGTGAGCACCTTCAGCCCGTCACGCAGCCACTGGATCGCCGAGCCGGCCGAGAAGATGGAGCCCTCGAGGGCCCAGGCGACATCGTCTCCGACGGCATAGCCCATGGTGCCGAGCAGCCGGCTGGTCGAGCCGACCGGCCGGGGCCCGACATTGGCGACCAGAAAGGCCCCGGTGCCATAGGTGATCTTGGCATCCCCGGCCTTCAGCGCCCCGTGGCCGACCAGGGCCGCCTGCTGGTCCCCGGCCGCACCGTGGATCGGCAGGGCCAGGCCGAACAGGGACGAATCGCAGTCGCCGAGAGCATCGGCGCAGCCGCGTATCTCCGGCAGGACCGCCATCGGGACCTTGAACAGGGCCGCAAGATCCGGCCGCCAGGCCCGCGTCGCCAGGTCCATCAGCGAGGTGCGGCTGGCATTGGTGGCGTCGGTGACATGGCTGGCGCCGCCGGTCAGCTTCCAGATCAGCCAGGTCTCGATGGTGCCGACCTTGACCTCGCCCTTGGCCGCCCGCGCCCGCGCGCCCGGCACGGCGTCCAGCAGCCAGGCAAATTTCGAGGCCGAGAAATAGGGGTCGAGAATCAGGCCGGTCGCCGCCTGCACCATCGGCTCATGCCCGGCCGCGGCCAGGGCACCCGTGACATCCGCCGTGCGCCGGTCCTGCCAGACGATGGCGCGATGCAGGGGCTCGCCGGTCGCCGCGTCCCAGAGCACCGAGGTCTCGCGCTGGTTGGTGATGCCGATGGCGGCAAACCGTCCGACCCCGCCGGCCTGTTCGATCACCGCGCGGCAGGTCTGCAGCGTCGCGGCCCAGATTTCGGCGGCGTCATGCTCGACCCAGCCCGGATGGGGAAAATGCTGCGCCAGCTCGACCTGGCTGACGGCGACCGGCCGCAGCCCGCCCTCGGGCGCAGCCTCAAAGGCGATGGCCCGGGTCGAGGTGGTGCCCTGGTCGATGGCGAGGATGAGACGGTTCATGAGCGATTAGTGGCGAGTGGCGAGTGGCGAGGCAAGCATCGGCCGGATCCCCGGTCAGCGAGGCATGGGCACGCGCTGTCGGTCCCGGTGGCTCGCCACTAGTCACTCGCCACTCGCCACCTCGCTGCGCTAAATGCAGATCGATGACCCACACCGCCTCCTTCGCCGGCGTTCGCGACGCCGCCCGCCAGATTGCCGGACAGGCCGTCCGCACCCCCCTGATCGAGAGCCCCGCGCTGAATACCAGGGCCGGCGGTCGCGTCCTGCTGAAGGCCGAGACCCTGCAGCGGGCCGGGGCCTTCAAATTCCGCGGGGCCTGGAACCGCATCAGCCGGCTGACGGACGAGGAAAAGGCGCGCGGCGTCGTCGCCTATTCCTCGGGCAATCACGCCCAGGCCGTCGCCTGCGCCGCGCAAATCCTCGGGATCGAGGCCATCATCGTCATGCCCGCCGACAGTCCGAAGGTGAAGGTCGAGGGCGTGATCGGCTTCGGCGGCGAGGTGCGGATGTACGACCGCTACACCGAGAGCCGCGAGGCCATCGGCGAGGAGATCGCGACCTCCAAGGGCTCCATCCTGGTCCGCCCGTTCGACGATCCCTTCGTCATCGAGGGCCAGGGCACGACCGGGCTGGAGATCCTGGAACAGGCCGATGCACCGCTGGACCAGCTGCTGTGCGGAGCCTCGGGTGGCGGGCTGATCGCGGGCATCAACCTGTCCATGGAAGCCCTGTCGCATGAAACCCGGGTCATCGGCGTCGAGCCCGAGGCCTATAATGACACCCTGCTTTCGCTGGCGGCGGGCGAGCGGATGACCCACGCCCCGGTCGAACACCCCTCGATCTGCGACGCCCTGATGACCGACCGGCCGGGCGCGCTGACCTTCCCCATAAATCAACGATTGACGGGGGTGGTGACCGTCTCCGACGCCGAGGTGGTCGAGGCCGTTCGCTATGCCTTCAAGGTGCTGAAGCTGGTGGTCGAGCCGGGCGGGGCCGTGTCGCTGGCCGCCATCCTGGCCGGCAAGGTCGAGACCGCCGGCCTGACCACCGCCGTCGTCCTGTCGGGCGGCAATGTCGACCCGTCCATGTTTTCCGCCATCATCGAAGACCGTTTCATCCCCGGAGCCTGACACCATGACCGAACGCAAGGGCCTGCCCACCCCCGTCGCCGACCTCGCCGGCCTGATCGGTCAGGAGATCGGCGTCAGCCGCTGGATCACCGTCGACCAGGCCCGGATCGACGCCTTCGCCGAGATCACCGAGGACCGGCAGTTCATCCACATCGATCCGGTCGCCGCAGCCCAGACCCCCTTCGGCGGCACCATCGCCCACGGCTTCCTGACCCTCAGCCTGCTGTCGGCCATGACCTATGACGCCGTCCCGCCGCTGGAAGGGGTGGTGATGGGGGTCAATTACGGCTTCGACAAACTGCGCTTCCTCGCCCCCGTCCCGGCCGGATCGAACGTCCGCGGCCGCTTCAAACTGCTGTCCGCCGAGGACAAGGGCGGCGGGCGCTGGCTGCTGAAACACGAGGTCACGGTCGAGATCGAGGGCGCGGACAAGCCGGCCCTGATCGCCGAATGGCTGGGGATGCAGGTGGTGGGCGGCTAGTTGGACCACCGATCACGACGCAGCAGAAAGGCACAAACGGCTGCCGCTGCTGCGCCGATCGCCGCCATTGGCAATGCGAAACCCATCAATCCCGCGAACAAGGAGCAGCCGGCGAATGTGATCGCGAACCCGACGACGGTACACGCGCCGAACCACAACCAGTCAGATCTCAGCCCCTGAGCGAAGGGGGAGCAGATGACGCCCGTGACCAGCGCCGGGATGCCGCCCAGGGCATAGCCCAGCGGGATCGACAGGAGCAATGCGCCGACGGCGCTGCCGACAAAGCCCGGCACCGAGTCGCCAATGCCGTTCTTGATGAAGCTCGACACGAGCAAGGGGCCGAGAAGGAAAAGCCAGAAGAGCGCCGTCCCCACCAAGGGGCCAATGAGCGTGAATCTCCCGACGATTCTCAGAAAGCCGTTCATGCTCCAGGAGCGGGTCATCAGCTGACGCTAGGCCTCCGTGGACAGGCACACGATGTGGCGCCCGGCCGCAGTCACCCCTCCCCCAGACACCTCAGGGCCACTTCGAGGTTCCGCAGCCCGTCCTCGCCGGTCACGGCCGGCGGCTCGCCCGTGCGGATGGCGCGGGCGAAGGCTTCGAGTTCCTTCTTCAGCGGCTCGGCGGGCCAGCTGTTGACCGCGCGGGTCTGGTAGGCACCGTCGGCCTGCTGGCCGAAATACTCGGTGACCTGACGGGTGATCAGATCGGCGACCACGAATTTGTTCATCGTGGCGACCTGCAGGGTGCGGACCTTGTAGGGGGTGACCCAGTTGGTGGTGATGTGGGCGATGGTTCCGTTGGCGAGGCGGAACTGCAGCAGGGCCGTGTCCTCGCGCTCGGCGCGGGTGCGGGCCAGTTGCGGCTGGACCTCGGTGATCTCGGAGTCCGTCAGGTGGCGGATGATGTCGATGTCGTGCACCGCCAGGTCGATGACCACCCCGACCTCGCCCATGCGCGGCGGGAAGGGGCCGACGCGGGTGATCTGGATCGAGATGACCTCATCCCCGGCGATGGCGCGCTTGACCGCCTCGACCGCCGGATTGAAGCGCTCGACCTGACCGACCATCAGCACCCGGTTGTTCGCCTTGCCGGCGTCGATCATCCGCTGGGCGTCGGCGACGGTGGCGGCGATCGGCTTTTCGACCAGCACATGGATCCCGGCTTCCAGCAGGGCCACGCCGAGGTCGGCATGGTGGCGGTTCGGCGTGGCGACCACGGCCGCGTCCAGACCGGCGGCGACGAAGTCGGCGGCGGTGGTGAAGGCCTTCGCCCCGTACAGGCCGGCCACGCCGTCGGCGGTGGCGGCATCGGGATCGAAAACGGCGGTCAGGTCGAAATCACGGATGTCGGACAGGACCCGGGCGTGGTTGCGCCCCATGACGCCGACGCCGGCGACGCCGACCTTGAGCGGGGAAAGCGGGGTGGTCATGCGGTTCAGGCCCTGTAGCTGGCGACGGCGGCGATGATGTGGTCCTGGGTCGCCCCGTTCAGGTCCGAATGCATCGGCAGGCTGATCACCCGGTCCATCAGTCGCTCGGTGACCGGCAGGCTGCCCGCCCCGGCGGAGAAGCGCGCATAGGCGGGCTGGAGGTGCATCGGCACCGGATAGTAGACGGCGGTGGGCACACCCTGGGCCTTGAGATGGGCGGCGAGACCGTCCCGGTCCTCATGCTCGATCGTATACTGGGCCCAGATGGAGACCCCGCCCTCGATCACGGCGGGCACGCTGGCCACATGGTCAGCGAGGCCGGTGTTGTAGCGGTCCGCGGCCTCGTTCCGCCATTCGATCTCCTGGGCGAAGACCTTCAGCTTCTCGATCAGCACCGCCGCCTGGATGGTATCCAGCCGGCTGTTCATGCCGATGCGCATGGCCAGGTATTTCGGGTCGTGGGCAAAGCTCTGCCCGGGCTTGAGGTCCTTGGCCACGACCTTTCCGTGAACCCGCAGCGAATCCATTTCCTGGGCCAGGTCATCATCGTCGGTCAGCACCGCCCCGCCGTCGCCGTAGCAGCCCAGCGGCTTGGCCGGAAAGAAGCTGGTGGTAGTGATGTCGGCCCATTTGATCGGATGGTGGCCGTTCAGGGTACAGCCGAAGCCCTGCGCCGAATCGGCGATCAGCTTGAGGCCGTAGCGGTCACAGATGTCGCGGATGGCCGGATAGTCGGCCGGCTGGCCGAACAGGTCGACGGCGATGACCACGCGGGGCTTGAGGCGCCCCTCCTTCAGCGTCGCCTCGATCGCCGCCTCCAGCTGGACCGGGTCCATGTTGAAGGTCCGGGCGTCGACATCCACGAACACCGGGGTGGCACCGAGCCAGGGCACGACCTCACCCGTGGCCGTGAAGGTGAAGCTGGGGCAGAAGACGGCGTCGCCGGTGCGGATGCCCCAGGCGATCAGGGGCAGGATCAGGGCGTCGGTGCCGTTGGCGCAGCCGAGGGCGTGTTTCGCCTGGCCGAAGGCCGCCAGATCGGCCTCGAACTGGCGCACCTGCGGGCCCATGACCCAGGCGCCGCCGACCACAGCCTCCTGCACGGCGGCCTCGATCCTGCCGTTCAGGCGAAGGCGCTGGGCCTGAAGGTCGATGAAGGGGATGTTCATGTCGGGACGATCTCCGGGCGCGCACGGGCAGTCGGCGGGCGTTCAGCGCCGCCGGGGATGCGGCCTCCTAGCAAATCGAAGGCCGTCGCGCCAAATCCCGCGCCGTCACTTCGCGTGACGGGTTGCAACGACCGGGTGCGGCAGCGTATGCCCAGAAACCATGAGTTCCGGCATTCCCGCCGTCTTCCTCGATCGCGACGGCGTACTGATCGAGGATACCGGCTATCCCCATCTCGAAGAGCATCTGCGCCTCATGCCCGGCGCGGCCGAGGCCGTGCGGCGGCTGAACCAGCTCGGCTATCTGTGCGTCATCGTGACCAACCAGTCCGGCGTGGCGCGGGGCCTGTTCAGCGAAGACCAGATGAAGGCCTTCAACGCCCTGATCGTTCGCAAACTGGCCGCCAAGGGTGCCGTGATCGGTGCCGTCTATGCCTGCCCCTTCCACAGCGAGGGCCGGGTCGAGGCCTATCTCCATCCCGACCATCCGGACCGCAAGCCCAATCCCGGCATGCTCCTGCGGGCCATGGCGGACCACAACATCGATCCGGCGAAGAGTTTCATGATCGGCGACCAGCCGTCGGACATGGAGGCCGCCCGCCGCGCCGGCGTGCCCGGTTTCCGCTTCGAGGGCGGTGACCTCTACCAATTCGTCCGGGAACTGCTGGGTCACTGACGACCCGTCATCCATCGTCAGTTCGCGTCGGGTGGGAATTCTCCCGCCCATGAATTAGGCTTGGCCGTCCGCCTCCGGAGCTCTCCATGACCCAGTCCTTTGCCGAGCGTCGCTGGTCCAGTGCCGACGGGCTGAGCCTGTATGCCCGCGACTATGCCGCCGCCTCCGGCACCTCGAAACTGCCGGTCATCGCCATCCATGGCCTGACCCGCAATTCGGCGGATTTCGACACCATCGCCCCCCTGATCGCCCAGAGCGGCCGGCGGGTCCTGGCCGTCGACATCCGCGGTCGCGGCCAGTCCGACCGGGCACCGGACCCGATGACCTACCAGCCCGCGACCTATGCCCAGGACGTGCTGGCCCTGATGCGCGACCTCGGCATCGAGCGCGCCGTCTTCCTCGGCACCTCCATGGGCGGGCTGATCACCATGGCCCTGGCCGCCGTCCGCTCGAAGGTGATTGCCGCGGCCATCATCAATGACGTCGGGCCGGAGGTTTCGCCCGTGGGTCTGGCGCGGATCGCCGCCTATGCGGGACAGCCGGTCGAGATCAACAACTGGGCCGATGCCGCCGCCCATGTGCGCAAGCTCAATGAGATCGCCCTGCCCGACTATTCGGACGCGGACTGGGACGCCTTCGCCCGTCGCACCTTCCGCATGGGCACCGAGGGCACGCCGATCCCGGACTATGACCCCGACATCATGGCCCCGATCCGGGCCGCCGGGGCCAGGGCTCTGGTCCCCAACCTCTGGCCCTTCTTCAACCGGCTGGCCAAGGGCCGCCCGACCCTGCTGGTGCGCGGCGAGACCTCCGACCTCCTCAGCCCGGAGATCGCGGCGAAGATGCGCAAACGCGCGCCCCGGATGGATTTCGTCGAGGTCCCCGGCGTCGGCCACGCCCCCATGCTCGACGAGCCCGAGGCCAAGGCGGCGATCTTTCCGTTTTTGAGCGAACTGCCCTGAGGGAGGTCTTGGGGCTTGGGTCTTGGGGCTTTCGCCGAGCCACCTTCCCCAAGACCCAAGACCTAAGCCCTAAGCCCTAAGCCCCAAGACCTCACCCCGGCACATTCGCCTCAAGCTCATCCAGCCAGACCCGCGCCGTCGCATCGGACGGGGCCCGCCAGTCTCCGCGCGGGGACAGCGACCCGCCCGTGACCACCTTGGGCCCGTTCGGCACGGCCGACCGCTTGAACTGGCTGGTCTGGAAGAAGCGGAACAGGAATTTCCGCAGCCAGTGTTTGATCGTGGCGAGGTCATGGGCGACCCGCTCATCCTCGGGCGTGTTCACCGGCCAGTGGCCCGTCGCCGCATCCTTCCAGGCCTGGTGGGCGAGATACGCCACCTTGGACGGCTTCAGGCCGAAGCGGGTGATGTAGAACAGGAAGAAGTCGTTCAGCGCATACGGCCCGACCGTCGCCTCGGTCGACTGCAACCGACCGTCGGCCCCGGCGGGCACCAGTTCGGGGGAAATCTCCGTTTCCAGAATGGCGTGCAGCACCTCGGCCGCCCCGCCCTCATGCTCATTCGCCGCCACCCAGCGGATCAGGTGCCGGATCAGCGTCTTCGCCACCCCGCCGTTGACGTTGTAGTGGCTCATATGGTCGCCGACGCCATAGGTGCACCAGCCCAGGGCCAGTTCCGACAGGTCGCCGGTGCCCAGCACAAAGGCCCCGTTCTGGTTGGCCAGCCGGAACAGATAGTCCGTCCTCAGCCCCGCCTGCACATTCTCGAAGGTGATGTCATGCACCGGTTCGCCCTGGGCGAACGGATGGCCGATGGCCTCCAGCATGGTCCGCGCCGTCGGGCGGATGTCGATCTCGGCCCCCGTGACACCCAGCGCCTTCATCAGGGCCCAGGCATTCGACTTTGTCCCCTCCGAGGTGGCGAAGCCCGGCATGGTGTAGGCCAGAATGCCGGTCCTCGGCAGGCCCAGCCGGTCAAAGGCGCGGCAGGCGACCAGCAGGGCCTGGGTCGAATCCAGCCCGCCCGAGACGCCGATCACCAGACGTTCGGCACTGGTCGCCTTCATCCGGCGCATCAGCCCCTGCACCTGGATGTTGAAGGCCTCGTAGCAGTCCTGGTCCAGCCGGGCCGGGTCGTCCGGCACAAAGGGGAAGCGGTCCAGCGGACGCAGTAGGTCGGCGTCCGGGCCCGCACCGGCCTCGAACGGCACCACCGTCGCCGGCTCGCCCTCGATCCGGGCACAGTCTGCAAAGGTGCCGTTGCGCAGCCGGTCCAGCCCGATCCGACCGACGTCGATGTCGGCGACCGTCAGCCGGCTGTCCGTGGCGAACCGCTCGCCCTCGGCCAGTTTCACCCCGAGCTCGTGAATCGTCGCCTGACCGTCCCAGGCCAGGTCGGTGGTGCTCTCGCCCCAGCCCGAGGCGGTGAAGACATAGGCCGACAGGGTCCGCACCGACTGGCTGGCGCACAGCAGGGCGCGCTCATCGGCCTTGCCGATGACGATGTTCGAGGCCGACAGGTTCAACAGGATGCGCGCGCCGGCCAGCGCCGCGCGGGTCGACGGCGGTTGCGGTGCCCAGAAATCCTCGCAGATCTCGGCGGCGAAGACGAAGCCCGGACGGTCGACCGCCTCGAAGATCAGGCCCGGCGCGAAATCCACGGTCTCGCCGTTCAGGACCACCGTGTCTTCGGACCGGCTGGCGGCCGGGGCGAACCAGCGCTTCTCATAATATTCGCGGTAATTGGGCAGATAGGTCTTGGGCACGACGCCGAGCACGGACCCGGAGCCCAGCACCAGGGCGCAGTTGTAGAGGGCATCGCCGCTGCGCACCGGCGCCCCGACGACCGCGATCACGCCCGCCGCATCCGCCGCCCCGGCCAGCACCGCGATCTGCCGCTCCACCTCGGCCAGCAGGGCGTCCTGCATAAGCAGGTCATCGATGGCGTAGCCGCTCAGCGACAGCTCCGGAAACACGATCAGGTCCACGCCCTGCGCGCCCGCCTGTCTGATCAGGGCCGTATGCTCTTCGGCATTGGCGGCGGGGTCGGCGGTGTGCACCACCGGCGTCGCGGCGGCCACGCGGACGAAGCCGTGGGTGCGGGGCGAATGGAACGGGTGGGGCTTGGGCAAGGGCGGCGATCCTGATTGAGCGTGTTCTAGCGCGTCGGAGCCGGGCGGTCACTTCCGCTCACCTCCCCAACCGTCATCCTCGGACTTGATCCGAGGATCAGACCCTCCGGTGCGCCGCGGGAGAACCCGCGACGACACGCGAGGGTCGTCCCCAACGCCCAGCCAAGCCGAGCCCCTGATCCTCGGGTCATGCCCGAGGATGACGGAAAGGGGCGAAGCAGCGCGAGTTCGCGTGACGCGCCCGCATTGCCCCGCTAAAGCCAACCCATGAACGACGCGCCGAAAAAGGGCTGGCTCTCGCGCCTGACCGAGGGCCTCTCCCGCTCCTCGAAACAGATGACCGAACAGGTCGTGGCCACCTTCATCAAGGAGCCGCTGTCCGAGGCCGCGCTGGAACAGCTGGAAGAGCATCTGCTGGAGAGCGATCTCGGGCCGGCCGCGACCGACCGGATCGTGGCCCGCTTCCGCGACCTGCGCTTCGGTGCCGGGGCCAATGAGCGAGAGGTCAAGGAGGCCCTGGCCGAGGCCGTGACCGCCGAACTGGTCCACCACGAGGCCCGCTATGAGCCCCTCAACGGCCCCCGCCCCTTCGTGACCCTGTTCGTCGGGGTCAATGGTTCCGGCAAGACCACCACCCTGGGCAAGATCGCCGCCGACCTGACGGGTCAGGGGGCGAAGGTGATGATCGTCGCCTGCGACACCTTCCGCGCCGCCGCCCGCGAACAGCTCAAGGTCTGGGCCGAACGCGCCGGGGCGACCTTCGAGAGCCGCCGCGACGGCGCCGACCCCGCCGGCCTGGCCTTCGACGCCTATACCCGGGCAAAGGCCGAAGGCTATGACGTGGTCCTGATCGACACCGCCGGCCGGCTGCAGAACAAGTCCGCCCTGATGGACGAACTGCTCAAGATCGTGCGCGTGCTGAAGAAGATCGATCCGGAGGCCCCGCACGAGACCCTGCTGGTGCTCGACGCCACCGTCGGCCGCAACGCCCTGGCCCAGGAACAGATCTTCGGCCGCACCGCCTATGTCTCCGGCCTGGTCATGACCAAGCTGGACGGCACGGCCCGCGGCGGGGTGCTGGTACCCGTGGCCCAGGCTTCGGACGCCCCGATCAAGCTGATCGGCGTCGGCGAGGGCATCGACGACCTGCAACCGTTTGACGCGCGAGCCTTTTCACGATCGCTGGTCGGGCTGGAGGATTGAACATGAGTGACGACGTCGCCCCACCTTCACCTGAACGGCCCGCACCCGAACAGCCCGCGCCCGCCCAAAAGGAGTCCAGCCTGCGTCAGCTGGTGGATTTCGGCGGCCTGCTGGCCTTCGGCGCAGCCTTTCTGGTGATGCGCCTGCGCGGGCTGAGCGGCGACGAGGCCCTCGTCCATGCGACCTGGTTCCTCGTCGCCGGCTCCGCCGTGGGTGTTGCCGTCGGCCTGATCGTCGAGAAACGTCTGGCCCTGATGCCGCTGCTGGTCGGCGGCTTCGCCCTGGTCTTCGGCCTGCTGACCGTGCTGACCGGCGACGGCCTGTGGGTGAAGATCAAGGTCACGGCCCTGAACCTGTCGCTGGCCGTGGCCCTGATCGGCGGCGTCCTGCTCAACAAACAGCCGCTGAAGTCACTTCTGGGCACGGTCATTCCGATCAACGACCGGGCCTGGCGGACCCTGACCCTGCGCTATGGCGTCTATTTCCTGGCCGTCGCCGTCGTCAATGAACTGGTCCGCAGCGAAGCCCTGGTCGGCTGGGCCGCTGGCCAGATCGGCCGCCACGATGTCGATCCGGCCGATGTCTGGGTCAGCTTCCGCGGTGTGCTGTGGATCGCCTCGTCCGTCTTCGGCCTGTCGCAGATCCCGCTGATCATGCGCAATCTGACGTCCACGGACCAACCGGTCGATCCGATGGCGCCTAGCCGCCCCGATACCGCGCCCTGAAACACGGCGGTCTTTCGTCCGTCGTCAAACCGTAAACTGCGACTGCTAGGTCTGGCCCATTGGGGCCGAAGGGATACGGGTAAATGGTCAAGTCCGGGAACAAGGCGAAGCGCAGCGGCGGCCTTGCCGCCTCGCCCAGCCATCTGATGCACCGTGTGCTGCAGCTGGCGCTCGACATCTATACCGAGGAAACCGGCTCCGGCGGCCTGACCCAGCGTCAGTTCGCCGTGCTGGAGGCCGTGTCGCAGAAGTCCGGCCTGACCCAGACCGATCTCGTCCGGGCCACGGGCATCGACCGTTCGACCCTGGCCGACCTGGTCTCGCGCATGACGACCAAGGGGCTGCTGGATCGCGAAACCTCGGCGGTCGACGCCCGCGCCAAGGCCGTGCGCCTGGCCCCCGCCGGCCTGGCCGCCCTGGAGGCCGCCCGGCCGAAGGTCGAGGCCGCCGACAAACGCATCCTCGCCCTCCTGCCCAAGGCCAAGCGCGAGGGATTCCTCAGCCTGCTGGCCGAACTGGCCGGTGAGGCCGATGCGGCACCCGACAAGGCCAAGGCCGAGGCCCGCGCCGCCAAGAAGGCCGCCCGCGAGGCGAAGAAGCTGGCCAAGAAGGCGGCCAAGCCGCCGAAGGTGAAGGCTGAAAAGCCGGCCAAGACTCCCAAGGCCGAAAAGCCCGCCAAGCCGAAGAAGGCCAAGGTCGCCGAGCCGGCTTAGTGTTCCCTTCTCCCCTTGAGGGAGAAGGATGACTCAGCTCAATCCATCAGCTGCTGCGCCAGATAGACGTAATGCCTCGCCCAGCGCCGCGCATTGGCGATCGGGTCGGCGTCATTGGAGTGACCGCCTGAGGTCTCTTCATAATAGAGGTGGTCAATGCCCATCTCGCCCAGCCGCGCGGCGAATTTGCGCGAATGCCCCGGATGCACCCGGTCGTCGCGGGTGTTGGTGGTGATGTAGACACGCGGATAGTCCGTGCCCGGCTGCAGGTTCTGATAGGCGGAATAGCGGGCGATCCAGGCGGCTTCTTCGGGGATGCGCGGATCGCCGTATTCACCGATCCACGAGGCCCCGGCCGGCAGTTCGTGATAGCGCAGCATGTCGATCAGCGGGCTCTCGATCACCGCCGCATTGATCAGCTCCGGATGCTGGGTCATCGTCACCGAGGTCAGGACCCCGCCGTTGGACCGGCCATAGATGCCGGTGCGGCGCGGCGAGCTGATGCCCCGCCGGTGCAGGTCGGCCGCCACGGCCGCGAAATCGTCAAAGGCCAGCTGGCGGTTCTCGTTCAGCACCGCCTGGTGCCAATCCGGCCCGAACTCGCCCCCACCACGGATATTGGCCTGCACGAAGACGCCGCCGTTCTCGAGCCAGAGCTTGCCCATCTCGGGCTTGTAGGCGGGCGGGAAGCTGATCTGGAAACCGCCGTAGCCGAACAGGATGGTCGGCGCCGATCCATCCATGGCCATGTCGCGCGGACGGGTGACGAAATAGGGGATCATCGTCCCGTCGGACGACCGGGCCTCGAACTGCTCGACCACATGGGTGGAGGCGTCGAAGCGGGCGGGGGCCTGCCGGATGACATCAGCGGTTCCGGTCACCGTCGCCAGACTCAGGGTCTGGGGCGTCAGGAAACCCTGGGTCGAGACGAAGAAGGTGCCGCGCGACTTGGAGGCGTCGCCCAGCGACACATCGACATTGTCCGGCGTGGCGATGTCCGTGCGGGGCCAGCCGAATTCGCCCCGGTTCTGGAACACGGCCAGGCGGCCGACGACATTGTCCGAGATGGCCACCACGACCCGGTCATGCATGACCCGGACGCTGCCGATCGACTGGCGGTCGGTCGGCTCGAAGATGGTATCGACCTGGTTGGAGATCACCACCGGACCGCTCGTGGGGCGGACACAGGGGATGCAGATCGCCAGCAGGGAGCCGGCCTTGTGCGACCGTCCGGGCCGCGCCCAGTCCTCGTCCGGAGACAGGATGAAGGACCCGCCCTGCACCCCATAGACACTGACCCGCTCCGGCAGGTTGAGCTTCACGGGTCGGCCGTCGACCAGTTCCCAGGTCTCCGAGCGGAAGGTATCCAGCGGGCGGTTGAACAGAACGGCCTGCACCGCACCGGCCCGGTCGCGATAGACGCTGGGGCTGACCCCGTAGCCGCCGTCGCCGATGTCGCCGCGATAGACCTCGGTCGCCTGCGCCAGGGTCTGGCCGCGCTTCAGCGACTTGACGATGTAGGGATAGCCGCTCTCGGTCAGGGTGCCGGCACCGAAGTCGGTCGCCACCAGCAGGGTGTCGCGGTCCAGCCATTCCAGCCGGTGCTTGCCCTCGGGCAGGCTGAAGCCGCCGTCGACGAAGCGTCGGGTGGTCGTATCGAACTCGCGCACCACCACCGCGTCCTTGCCGCCGTCGGACAGGGAGATCAGGCAGCGGGCTTCGTCCGGAGCCAGACAATCGGCCCCCTTGAACACCCAGTCACGGCCCTCGGCGCGGGCCAGGGCGTCGATGTCGAGCAGGGTCTCCCACTGCGTATTCGCCGAGCGGTAGCTGTCCAGCGTCGTGCGCCGCCAGATGCCTTTCGGATTGGCCGCGTCCTGCCAGAAATTGCCGATGCCGTCGCCGAGGAAGCTGGGGCCGGGGATGCGGTCGGTGGCGGTCAGGATCGCCTCGGCCTGCTGCCGGAAGGTCTCATAGCGGCGGTCACCGGTCAGGGCAGCCAGGGCGCGCTGGTTCTCGCCGGCGACGAAGGCCATGGCCTCGGTCCCGTTGACCGCCTCCAGCGCCAGATGGTCGTCGGCGGCCCGGACCCCGGCGGGGCTCAGGTCGGCCGGCATGAAGGGGGACGGGACCATCATCGGCCGCGGCACATCCGCCACGGTCAGCACCGGCACCTCCATCGTCCCCGGCGCGCCGGCACAGGCCGCAAGCAACAGCGCCGGAAGGGCGGCGGACAGGATCAGTCGGTTCATCGCAAAACTCCGCAGAACTGTTCCTCCGCCGCAGGGGGAGGACTGTGAATCCTATTCCGCCGCCGGCTGATCCATCAGCCGCCGCGTCAGATAGGTGTATTCCAGCGCCAGCCGCCGCGCCGTCTCGCGCAGGTTCGCCCCCGCCGCGTGCCCGCCGTCGGTGTTCTCATAGAACAGCACCGGATAGCCCAGCTCCTCCAGCCGCGCCGCCGCCTTGCGGGCGTGGCCGGGGTGGACACGGTCGTCCTTGGTCGAGGTGTGGATGAAGACCTCGGGATAGGGCTGGTTGCTGCGCAGGTTCTGGTAGGGCGAATACTGCTGGATCCAGGCGCGCTCTTCCGGAATGTCCGGATTGCCGTATTCGGCGATCCAGCTGGCACCCGCCAGCAGACGGTGGAAGCGCAGCATGTCGAACAGGGGCACCTGGATGACCGCCGCATTGATCAGGTCCGGACGCTGGGTCAGCATCGCCCCCATGAACAGTCCACCCTGGGACCCGCCCATGATGCCCAGCCTCGGCTGGCTGGTGATGCCGCGTGCGACCAGGTCCATGGCCACGGCCTGATAGTCCTCATGCGCCCGCTGCCGGTTCTCCTGCAGGGCCGCCTGGTGCCAGTTGGGGCCGAACTCGCCGCCGCCGCGCGTATTGGCGATGACATAGACCCCGCCCCGCTCGAGCCAGAGCTTGCCGACCGTGGCCGAATAGCCGGGCAGCAGCGACGACTGGAAGCCGCCGTAGCCGTACAGCAGGGTCGGGTTCGAGCCGTCCATCGGCATGGCGTCGCGGTGGACGACGAAATAGGGGATCATGGTCCCGTCGGCCGAACGGGCCTCGAACTGGTCGACCCTCATCCCCTCGGCATTGAATTTGGCCGGCAGGGATTTGGTCAGGTCGGCCTCACCCGTCGCCGCATCGGCCAGGAACAGGCTGGACGGATTCAGATAGCCGGTGACGCTGACGAAGACCTGGTCGTCACGCTCGCTGGCCGAGCCGACCCCGACCGAGACGTTCTGCGGCAGGTCCATACGGCTGCGTGCCCAGTCTCCCGACGGGTTGGGCTCATAGACATAGACCGAGCCGCGCACGTTCTCGTACAGGGCCACCACCAGCTTGTTGCGGGTGCTGGTGATGCCCTCGATGGCCTCGCGCGGTCCGGGGCGGATGACCAGCTGGGCCCGGACGGTCGGATCGGCCAGCCAGGCCGCCAGGTCCCAGGCGATGACGTCGCCGGTCCTGAATTCCTGCCCCGACGGTGCGGTCCAGTCCTGATCGGTCGTCACCACCAGCTGGCCGCGCACCAGCGCATTGATATTGGACTTGGCCGGCAGCAGCAGTTTCGTGGTCGTGCCGTCGGCGTTCAGCCGGTGGGTTTCACCCTCATAGAAGCTGATGCCGCGGTTGATCAGGGTCGCCTGCACCACGCCGTCGGCGTCGCGCAGCGTATAGGCCGAGACCGAGACGTCGGTCGGCTGGCCCGTGAACACCGTCTGCGCCTGGTCGATGGTCTGGCCGCGCCGCAGGATCTTGACGATCATCGGATAGCCCGAACTGGTCAGGGTGCCGGGGCCGAAATCGCGCGAGACCAGCAGGGTGTTCTCATCCACCCAGGACGCGCCGCCCTTGGACTCTTCCAGCACAAAACCGCCCTCCACGAAGGTGCGGGTCGTCCGGTCGAATTCGCGGATGGTCACGGCGTCCTTGCCGCCGTCCGACAGGGAGACGAGGCAGCGGGTCTCATCCGGCGGCAGGCAGGACGCCCCCTTGTAGACCCAGTTCTTGCCCTCGGCCGCAGCCAGGGCGTCGAAGTCGAGGATGGTCTCCCACTCCGGGGCCTCGCTGCGGTAGCTGTCCAGGGTCGTGGTGCGCCAGATGCCGCGCACGTGGTTCGCGTCCTGCCAGAAATTGTCGATCGTGCCGTCGTGGTTGAAGCCCGGCGCGGGGATGCGGTCGCGCGACTGGACGATCTCCAGCGCCTGCTGGTGCAGCCCCTCATAGCGCGGGTCGCCGCGCAGCACGCCCAGGGAATGCTCATTATGGGCATTGACCCAGGCCATGGCGCGCTCGCCCTCGACCTCTTCCAGCCAGACATAGGGGTCGGTCGCATCCGAGGTGGCGAAGGCCCCCTCCGCCAGCGGCGGATTGGGCGGGGTCGGGGTCTGGGCCATGGCGCTCGTGCAAAGGGCGGTGGAAACGAGAAGTGCGGCGAGCGCGGCGGTGCGGATCATGGGACGGAGTCTCCGACTGAGGTCGGGCGGCACCTTACCGGGCAGCGGTTCGGCCACAAGCCGGGGCGGGCTGAGGTTACGGCTTTGTCATCTTGAGGTGCAGCCGGCGGTTGCCCCCCCCTCACAGCCCGTCATCCGGGATGCAGAGGATCTGGCCGCAGGCCTTGCAATGGACCGCGTCGGGATCGTGCTTCTTTAGGCCGCAGGTGGGGCAGGGAAAATGGATCTTGTGCGGCCGCACCAGGGTCTGGGCCAGCCGCAGGAACAGGGTGATTCCGGTCAGCATGACGATGATCGACAACAGTCGCCCCCAGGTGCCCGGCAGGGTGATGTCGCCAAAGCCGGTCGTGGTCAGGGTCGTGATGGTGAAATACAGGGCATCGACATAGCCGTTCAGACCCGGGTGGGTGCCGAGGAAGGTCGAATAGACAAAGCCGGTCACCACAAAGATGAAGGTCACCAGCGAGGACAGGGCCCGGACGATCTCCTCAACCCTTGTGTCGTCAAACCGCCGTCCGATGGTGCGCCAGAAGAAGTCAGAGTTGAGCAGGGTCCAGAGCCGCAGCACGCGCAGGAAGCCGAAATTGACCAGCCAGACCGGGAACAGGAGGGTGGTCAGCACCAGCAGGTCGATCCAGTTGGTCGGCTTGCGCAACCAGGCCCGGATATCGGTCTGGGCCATGGCGCGAGCGGACAGGTCCGCCGCCAGGAACAGGGCGATCAGATAGTCGATGGCAAAATAGGCCCAGCCCGTGTGCTGCAGCAGCGGCTCGGCCAGGAAGAAGGCGATGATCAGGAAGTCGACGGCGATGACCGTCAGCCTGAAACGCACCGCCACCGGCGAGGTACCGTGATAGAGGTAGCGCAGTCGGGCCCGGATGCGTCGCCCCTGCCCCCGTGCCTCCGGCGCGGGCGATGGGGCCGGACCGTCAGGATCGGGCATGGGGTGTGAGGCGCTCATCTCCAAGGCGTAACGCGACCCGCTCGCACAGGGAAGGCGCAGGCCCTATATCGGTCTGTGATGACCCGACCCTTCGTCAAGATGAACGGCGCCGGCAACGACTTTGTCGTCGTCAATGCGCTGGAGACGCCGTTCGCGCCGACGGCCGACCAGGCGCGCGCCATCGCCGACCGGAAGACGGGTCAGGGGTGCGACCAGCTGATCGCCCTGGAGCCCTCGACGACCGCCGACGCCTTCATGCGCGTCTGGAACGCCGACGGCAGCGTGGTCGAGACCTGCGGCAACGCCCTGCGCTGCGTCGGCTGGATGCTGCTGCAGTCGACCGGCAAGGACCAGGTCTCCATCGACACCCTCGGCGGCCCGACCAAGGCCTGGCGCGTCCCGGGCCGCGTCGGGTCGGGAGATCCCGAAAGGCCGACGACCGCAGCCCGGATCAAGGTCGATATGGGAGCACCGCGTCTGGACTGGGAACAGATCCCGCTCGACGAGGCCATGGACACGCGCGGCATTGAACTTCAGGTCGGCCCGATCGACGCCCCGGTCCTGCATACGCCCGGGGCCGTCTCCATGGGCAATCCGCACGTCGTCTTCTTCATGGACCACACGCCCGACGACGCCTTCGTGCATGGCACCGGCTCGTTGATCGAACACCACCCGCGCTTTCCCGAAGGCGTCAATGTCGGCTTTGCCCATGTCATCGCGCCCGACCGGATCCGGCTGCGGGTCTGGGAGCGCGGAGCCGGCCTGACCCGCGCCTGCGGCACCGGCGCCTGCGCCGCCCTGGTCGCCGCCGCCCGTCGCGGCCTGACCGGACGCGCCGCCACGGTCGAGGTCGACGGCGGCGAACTGCGGATCGACTGGGACGAGGCCACCGGCCATGTCTTCATGACCGGCCCGATCGAGGTCGAGCGCACGGGGACGCTGGCGATCTGACGCTGCGTCAACGGTTGTCCCGGCCCGCCCCCCGCTTTAGGAACAGGCATGGCCGATCTCACAGACAAACAGACCTTCTCCGACGAAGACGCGCTGGAGTTTCACCGCAGTCCGACGCCGGGCAAGATTTCCATGGCGCCGACCAAGCCCATGGCGACCCAGCGCGACCTGTCACTGGCCTATTCGCCGGGCGTGGCCATCCCCGTCCTGGCCATCGCCGCCGATGTGGACAAGGCCTACGACTATACGTCCAAGGGCAATCTGGTCGCCGTCATCTCCAACGGCACGGCCATCCTCGGCCTCGGCAACCTGGGTCACATGGCGTCCAAGCCGGTGATGGAGGGCAAGGCCGTCCTGTTCAAACGCTTCGCCGACGTCGACAGCTTCGATGTCGAGGTCAGGACCACCGACCCGGACGAATTCATCACCGTGGTCAAGAACATCGGCGATACCTGGGGCGGCATCAATCTGGAGGATATCAAATCCCCGGAGTGTTTCGTCATCGAGTCCGAGCTGCAGGACCTGCTCGACATTCCGGTCTTCCATGACGACCAGCACGGCACGGCCATCATCTCCACCGCCGGCCTGATCAACGCCTGCCACATCACCGGCAAGAAGCTGGAGGACATCAAGGTCGTCCTGGCCGGTGCCGGCGCGGCCGGCCTGTCGTCCATCGGCCTGATGAAGGCCGTCGGCGTGCGGGCCGAGAACACCGTCATCGTCGACCGCGACGGGGTCATCTACAAGGGCCGCGAGGGCGTCGACCAGTGGAAGGCCGCCCACGCCACCGACACCCCCCACCGGACCCTGGCCGAGGCCATGGTCGGTGCCGATGTCGTGCTCGGCCTGTCGGCCAAGGGCGCCATCACCAAGGAGATGGTGGCCTCCATGGCCCCCAATCCGATCATCTTCGCCATGGCCAATCCGGACCCGGAGATCACGCCGGAGGATGTGGCCTCGGTGCGCCCCGACGCCATCATGGCCACGGGCCGGTCGGACTATGTGAACCAGGTCAACAACGTCCTCGGCTTCCCCTACATCTTCCGCGGCGCGCTGGATGTGCGCGCGCGGCGGGTCAATCACAAGATGAAGGTGGCCTGCGCCCAGGCCCTGGCCGCCCTCGCCCGCGAGGATGTGCCGGACGAGGTCGCCATGGCCTATCGCGGCCGCAAGCTGAAATTCGGCCCCGATTACATCATCCCCTCGCCCTTCGACCCGCGGCTGATCTGGTACATCCCGCCCTTCGTCGCCCAGGCGGCGATGGACACCGGCGTGGCGCGCAAGCCGATCGAGGACATGGAGGCCTACCGGACCGAACTGCGCTCGCGGCTCGATCCGTCCGCCGCCCTGATGCAGAATATCTCCGGGGCCGTGCGCGCCGCCCCGAACAAGCGGGTGGTGTTCGCCGAGGGCGAGGAGACGGCCGTCATCCGCGCCGCCTGGGGCTTCAAACAGGCCGAGCTGGGCACCCCCATCCTGCTGGGCCGCGAGGAACTGATCCGCAAGAACGCCGCCGAGGCCGGACTCGATTTCGACGCCATGGACATCGAGATCGTCAACGCCCGCGTCAGCGAGCACAATGCCGACTACACCGACTGGCTCTATGCCCGGCTTCAGCGGCGCGGCTATCTGCGCCGCGACGTGCAGCGGATGATCAACCAGGACCGCAACTATTTCGGCGCGACCATGGTCGCCCGCGGCCAGGCCGACGCCATGGTCACCGGCGTGACCCGCAATTTCAACATGGTGCTGAAAGAGGTCCGCCGCGTCCTCGACGTCAAGAACCGCATGATCGGCATGTCGATCCTGCTGTCCAAGGGCCGCACCCTGTTCGTCGCCGACACCTCGATCCACGAACTTCCCAATGCGGAAGAACTGGCCGAAATCGCCATCCAGGCGGCCGAGACGGTGCGCAAGCTGGGCAAGACCCCGCGCGTCGCCTTCCTCAGCTATTCGACCTTCGGCAACCCTCCGGGCGACCGCGGCGAGAAGGTGCGCGAGGCCATCCGCATCCTCGACGCGCGCGGCGTCGATTTCGAATATGAGGGCGAGATGCCGCCGGAACTGGCGCTCGACCCCGACGCCCGGGCCGCCTATCCCTTCATGCGCCTGACCGGCCACGCCAATGTCCTGGTCATGCCGGCCATCCACTCGGCCTCGATCTCGACCCGGCTGGTCCAGTCGCTGGGCGGCGCACGGGTGATCGGCCCCCTGCTGGTCGGGCTGGAGAAGTCCGTCCAGATCGTCAGCCTCGGCGCTTCGGTCAGCGAGATCATCACGGCCGCGACCTTCGCCGCCTATGACGAAGGGGCGGCGGCGGAGGGCTGAACCCTCAGCCCGCCCCGATCGCCGCCTTCAGTCTGCGGTTCCGGCGGTCCAGCAGCCAGCAAAGGAGCACGGCAGGAATACCAACCGCCGCTGTTCCCGCGAAGAACATGGCATAGGCCACCATCAGCTCGTGCCCCTGCTGCAGGCCGTCAACGACCACCCCGGAGAAGCCCTTCAGGAATTTTCCGAGCAGGGCGTAGAAGGAGCTGAGCAGGGCGTACTGGGTCGCGGTATAGCCGATGCCGGTGAGGCTCGACATGTAGGCGACCAGCGCCGCACCGGCCAAACCTTCGCTGAAATTCTCGACGAACAGGACCCCGGCGAACATCGGGGTCGAGAGGCCGGCGATGGCCATCAGGGTGTAGCCCAGATTCGACATGGGGCCGATCAGGGCCCCCAGGAGCAGCGTCCGGCCGAAGCCGAAACGAAGCGCGCAGATCCCGCCGGCGGCAATACCGGTGATCGAGCCCGCCAGGCCGAAGCTCAGGCGCATGGCACCGATGGCCTCCTTGGTCAGGCCCAGGTCGAGATAGAAGGGCCCGACCATCGGCCCCATGACGAAGTCCGGCAGGCGGTAGAGGCTGATCGCCGCCAGCATCAGCAGGGCCGCTGTCTTGTGCGTCTTCAGGAACTGGATGAACGGGCCGATGACGGCGTCATACATGCCGCGCAGGGTCCAGGGGGCCGCGCCTCCGGTGGCTTTGGCAATGGCCGAGCGATCCAGCGGCTCCTTGGCGAACAGGGTTGCGATGATCGCGATCGACATGGCCGCGCCCCAGATGAAGTAGGCGCCGTTCCAGCCGAACCAGGTCGCGAAGAACAGGATCAGGGCGTTGCCGGCCAGCATCGCGAACCGGTAGCCCAGCTGATAGGCCGAGGTCAGCAGCCCGAGGTCCTCGTCATTCTCGGCGGTCTCGATCCGCCAGGCGTCCACGACGATGTCCTGTGTCGCCGAGGCAAAGGCCGTGACGAGCGCGGCCGCACCGAGGGCGGTCAGCCCGCCCTCCGGACCGATGATCGCCATGGCGATCAGCGCGGCACCGACCAGGAATTGCGACAACAGCATCCAGCCGCGCCGCCGGCCGAAGCGGCCAAGGATGGGAACGTCAAACCGGTCAACGACCGGAGCCCAGACGAATTTGAAGGAATAGGCCAGGCCGACCCAGGAGATGAAGCCGATGGCTGACAGGGTCACATCGCCCTCGCCCAGCCAGAGGCTGAGCGTCGCGCCCGTCAGCAGGAAGGGCAGGCCAGAGCCGAAGCCCAGCAACAGGGTGATCAGGACGCGACCCCGGCCCAGAGCCTTGATTACGTCCTTCGTGCTCGCCTTGCGCGGCTTGGCCTCCGTACTGGCGTCGGTCATCTGTGGCGTCCCTCGCAGGCGACGCCCCCGCGTCCCTATCCGGCGGCGACCTTGGCCCGGTCCGTGCGGTTCGTCCAGCGGGCGAGTGCGGCGCGCAGGGAATCCAGCTCCAGCGGCTTGACCAGATGGTCATCCATGCCGGCCTCGAGACAGGCCTTGCGGTCCTCGGCGAAGGCATTGGCGGTCAGGGCCACGATCGGTGTCCGGTCGCCGCGGGCGCGGATGGCGCGGACCGCGCTGGGGCCGTCCATGCCCGGCATCCGCATGTCCATGAAGACCAGGTCATAGCGGGCGCGCTTCATTGCCTCGACCGCCTCATGGCCGCTGGCGGCAGTCTCGACGGCACAGCCCTCGCGGCGCAGCAGGGTCGTGGCCAGCAGGGCCCCGACCGGATTGTCCTCGGCCAGCAGTACCCGGGTGCCCGAGAACCGGGCCGGCGTCACCCGGTCGTCCTCGGCCGGGGACGGGGGCGGCGCGCCGGGCTGATGCGCCGGGCCCTGACCCGAGGCCGCCAGCACCCGCTCGGCGAGCGAGGCGCGGCGCAGGGGCTTGATCAGATAGCCGTGGAAGCCGGCCCCACGGTAGCGGGCGATCAGGTCGCGCTCGGCCGGCTTGAGCAGGACGATGGCCTTGGCCCCCACCGGCCTGGCCACCAGACCCTGCGGGTTCTCACGGGCGGCGTGGTCGATCAGGACGATTCCGGCGTCCGCCGCCACAACCCCGCCCGAGGCCACGATCTGGGCCATGGCGGTCTCGCGGACGAAGGGGTCCGGGCTGACCACAGCGACCGACTGGCCGGCCAGCGGCAGGCCGCGCTCGGCATGGGGCGCGGCCTCGAAGGTCGCTTCAAACAGGAAGCGGGCCCCGGGGCCGTCCGGCCGGTCCGCCACCGAGACGACACCCTTCATGGCGCTCGCCAGTCGTGAGACCACCGCCAGCCCGAGGCCGGCACCGCCGAAACGGCTGGCGTCCGAGGCGTCGACATGGCCGAATTCCTCGAAGATCCGCGCCCGCGCCTCGACCGGCACGCCGGGGCCGGTATCGTCGATGATGAAGGCCAGCCGGGGCGAGCCGGACGGGCCGCCGGTCCGTTCGACGGCGATCCGCACGCCGCCGGACTCGGTGAATTTGACCGCATTGCCCGCCAGGTTGAACAGCACCTGCCTCAGCCGGCCCTCGTCTCCCATGATGTCGACCGCCCCGGGGGCGACCGACCAGGCGATCTCCAGCCCCTTTTCATGAGCTCGCGGGCTGAGCAGTTCGGCCACCCCGCGTACCAGGGCCTCCAGATCGACTGGGACGTGGTCGAACTCCAGCTTGCCGGCCTCCAGCCGGGCATAGTCCAGAAGGTCGTTGACGAGGCCGAGCAGGTGTTCGGCCGACAGCCGGGCCGCCTCGGCATAGGCGCGTTGCGCCCCGTCCAGCCGGGTACGGGACAACAGGCCGAGCATGCCGATGACGCCGTTCAGCGGGGTGCGCATCTCATGGCTCATCAGGCGCAGGAACTGCTGCTCCGGAGCCGCCGTCTCCGCTTCCGTCTTCACCCGTCGCGCCATACTGGTCTCCTCGGGCGGGATACTGACGGGCAATCCCTTAAGACCGGTTCAATCAGCCCGGTTAAGGCCGCCGGACTCAGAAGGCGCGGGTATCGGTCCGGGTCTCCGCCTGGCGCTCGAAATCGCCCTGGGCCCCCACGGTCGTGCGGCGATAGACCAGGGCCTCGGCGATGTGGCGGCGCAGGACGCCGTCGCAGCCGTCCAGGTCGGCGATGGTGCGGGCCAGCCGCAGGGTCCGGGTCCAGCCCCGCGCGGTCAGCCCACCGGCCTGCCCCGCCCGCATGAGCAGGGCCCGCCCGGCCTCGTCCGGCCTGGCGAACCGATCGAGGGTCTCGCCCGAGGCGCGGGCATTGACCGCCTGGTCGCGGGCGATATCGGGATCGATCCCGGCGGCGCGCAGCCGCTCCTCCTGCAGGGCGCGGGCGGCCAGCACCCGGGCCGAGGCCTCGGCCGTCCCCTCGGCGGGCGGCGGCAGGGCCATGTCGGCGGCGGTCACCGGCGGCGTCTCGACCGTCAGATCGATGCGGTCGAACATCGGGCCCGAGATGCGGTTCTGATAGTCGCGCTGGCAGCGCGGGGCCTTGCCGCAGGCCCCCTTGCCGCCCCCGCCGAGCCCGCAGCGGCATGGCCGTGTTGCCCTTTTGCTGTCCGGTATTCCGCGCATGCGCACCGCGCAGCGGCCCAAAACAGTCCTGGCGCCTGATGCCAGCCTGGGCCAGCGGCTCAGTTTTCGCCGTCACCAGCTCGAACATCGGATGATTGACGCCGCTGCGATTGCCAGCGTCGATCCGAAGACGTGGATGTGGTGGGAAAGCGACGAACGTGAGCCCTACGTCCACCAGTACCCGACGATCATCCAGTATCTCGGATATGAGCCATGGCCAGACACAATCACCCTCGGAGAGAGGCTGCTGGCCAAACGCAGGCGAAAGGGTTTGTCGATAAAGCGCGCAGCTGAAATCACGGGTGTTGATGAAGGAACGTTCAGCCGGTGGGAAAGTGGCGAATGGAAACCCCAGTCTCGGTCGTTGCCACTTATCGGCGGGTTCCTTGATTGGTCTTGCTGATCTCGGACTCTCACCATCGAAGTCCGCTTTGCGCCAGGAGCATGCGCGATCGCGCGGTCCCACCAAGGCGGAAGCTCCCATAAAGTTCTTGGATCAGTCCGAGATCAAGGGAGGTGAAGTCCTGACCGCCCGCTCTGGGCTCGGCGCGCGACTTGCCTACGCGTCCAAAGCGCGCGCCGAGGCTTTGTCACCATACCGACAATCAAAAGCGGCTAGCCAAACGGTGCGGTTCAGTTGGGCTTCGCAGCCGGTGCTTCGTAGACACTCACGACTCGCTGGCCGTTAGAATTGACCGAATGATATCGAAACGCCTTGTCCCCGAAGACGGTTTTGGACAGATCGGCCAATATCTCTTCGGTTGCCCCGAACGGTGCCACCAGTTCGATCAACCAAGGGCGATCGCCACCCTTCCACTCATCCGGCCGAAGTTTATCCGCCCCGCTTTGCAGCCGCTTTTCCGTCTCTTCCGAAACGTAGGCCCAGAAGGCGACAGCAGCCGGCGTATTCGGCCCGTGGAAGATTCGAAACTGTTCCAGAACAATCGCCGGCATAGCGAACCACTCAAGGTCGCCGATGAATAGCTGTTTGTGGATCGGCGACTGAGACATCAGCCACACGATCTCACCCAAGACCTGAGAAACTGTCTTGGGTGACGGGTTAGTGGCCGCAGAGTCAGGAGTTGCGTCGGTCATAGGATGATAGGTCTTTCGCTCGATCAGGCCGAGATACGCGTCGGCGCGGCCCAGCGCCAGCCTGCCTTGCCGCCATGCGCCGCCAATCCAAGATCATGATGATCGAGCTCGCCCGACCGTTTCCACACCGCGGCCGAGGAGCCCTTGTCCGAACCAAAGGCGGCCAACGCCTGTGTCAGCTTCTGATGTTGCGACTGCTCCGCCGCCGGATTGAACCGAGATCCGGATCCGATACCGGAGGCTTCGATATCTTCGGGACCGAATTCGGAGATCACGTCTGACTGGTGGGACCCATCTATCCGCCACCACCCGAGTCGGCTGGGTTGGTTGGCCAAGCTGAACTCCGCGGGAGCCCACAGGTCCGTGGTCTGCGTGTCGTCCGCGATCAAGGCTGCGGCTTGGAACAGTCGATCATCGGCTTGTGTAGATCTCGAAGGGACCAGGCCTGTCTGTCCGGACAAGCCCTGTGACAGGCCTTGCCCTGGGTACCCTTGGCCGGCCGGCGGATAGTCGTTAGCAGTCCCTGAGTGGGCACCGCTCGCCGCCGACCCGTCCACGCCTGGATCGACGTCCGGGCGTTCGATGCCGCGGGAGAACCGGCCACGGCGGCTTTCACCTATCAGTTCGCCCAACGTCGCGCGTACAAGCTCGTCGGTAGCGCTTGAGAGGCCCTCAGGGTTGAGGGATCCAAGGTCGGAAAGCACATCGGCCCAGCGCGCCTCGTCGTCGGCGTAGAGGTCATCGTGGTCGGAGAAGTCCGCCTCCGGCGCGTCGGTCGGCTCGGCCCCGTCAGCCCAACGCGCGATTGCCAGCCCCGGATCGGGTTCTCCGCTGAAAGGGTCACCCGAGATTATAGCGTCGCGCCACAGGCCACGGTTGTCATTCAATGCGCCGCGCACCGCGGCCCCCGATTCGTTGATCAGTTCGCTCGACACGATTGCGTTGCTGGACGAAGTTGACCCATAGACACTAGCGCGTTGATCCGAAGCCCCGATAAGCCGGGCGGCGGCTGCGACAGCAGGATTGGCCGCCATGCGACCCAGTTCTCCGTCGGCCGAACCGTCGCCCCACGCCGCCCGAACCTCTTCCGCCGTCAGACCCAACTCCTTCAAAAGCTTGCGGGCGAGCTGCACGTCGTAGGCTGTGCCGATCTCTCCGGACGCCCAGGTGAAGCTCAAGGTATTGTGCACAAAGCTATCGCGCATGGTTGCCGCGGAGTTGCCCGTCGCCTTACCGGCGAGGTTGATCTCGACAATCCCGGCCTCATTCAGGCTGCGGAGTTCTTTCGACGTAGACCGGCCGTTCTGGTTGCGGTCCACCCAGATAAGGAGTTTGGACCACCCATCGTCCGACGCGTTCAGTTTGCCGTCACCATTGGTGTCCCAAGCCTGAAGGCCTTCCAAGTCGGTCTTCGCACCCTCCTTGTCCTTGAGGAACGAGATTTCGGAAAGGCGGTTGATCTGGCCGTCGCCGTCGCGATCAAAAGCCAGCATGCCATCGGTCGGGCCGACCCACGACGTTCGGGCCAACTGACCCGATGACAGGCGCGACACGACCTTCGAGTCGTCGACCCCTGTCAGCTCCAGGCCGTCACCCTCAAGGTCAAATACGATCGGCGGAGCCCCTCCGCCGTAAGTATATTGGACAGTCCAACCGATTTCCAACTTGCGCAGGTCAACCCAGGTCCCGCCAGCGTTGATGAACTCGATCGTGCTGAAGGAGTCCAGGCCGCTATAGACGTCGTGCCATTTGACACCGCCGCCGACGACCCGGACGTAATCCGTGACTTGGTCCGCGCCGAGTGTCGGGTTCGCCGCCTCTGCAATGCCGACATAGAGGTCGTTACCCACGACCTTGTAGATGATGTCGTCGGCCGTCACGTTCGGACCGAACACCAGCGTATCCTCGCCTCCGCTGTCCGAGATGGTATCTCGGCCGGACCCCCGCTCGAACGCGAACTGGTCATCGCCGACTGAGGTGATGATCGCGTCATCTCCCGCCCCGGCGATGATGATGTTGCCGTGCTCATCCCACTGTCCGGGCTGCATCC
The DNA here is from genome assembly GCA_019746095.1 of Caulobacteraceae bacterium. Taxonomy (GTDB): domain Bacteria; phylum Pseudomonadota; class Alphaproteobacteria; order Caulobacterales; family Caulobacteraceae; genus Brevundimonas. The sequence continues at coordinate 37,573 of JAIESL010000092.1, read as the reverse complement.
CGTAGATGGTGTCATTTCCACCGAAGCCGGCGATCAAGTCGCCGAGGGTTCTAAGACCGCTCAGAACATCGCCTCCGGCGGATCCACCCGTGTACCGCTCGAACTGCGAGACATCGAGTTGCCCCGCGCCGTTCATGTCGAGGACCTTGATGTTGTTGTCGGCGGCGGAGGCAAGCTTTCCTTGACTTACAGGGGGGAAGTTGCCGTAGACGCTGACGCCATCCGCTCCGCTGTAGTAGATATTGAAGTAGCCATAAGGGCCAGCAACCATGGCGAAAGTCAGTTGGTTGAACCCGATGCCTTCTCCAAAGGAGAGTACGTTCGAGCCATCGTTTGTTTCGTAGACGGTGTCCCATCCATCCCCGAGCTCGAGGTAGTAGGTATCGCCGCCAGCGCCACCGCTAAGGATGTCCGCTCCCTTACCCGCCATGAACTCCTGTTCGCCGGCGCCGGCGCTCAGGTTGTCCGCGAAATTGGTGCCCAGCACCCCTTCGACATTTAGATAGGTGTGCGAGGAGTTTGCGCCGCTGCCGTAGCCGGCGGTCGGCCCCGTCACGGTCGAGCCGCCAAGGTTAACCGTGACGCCCGAGGTATAGGCTGAATAGTCGATGATATCCCGGCCAGCGCCGCCGTCATGATAGTCCGCCCCCGCCGACGCGAGCAACCAGTCGTCGCCACCGCCGCCCTCAAGGCGGTTGGATCCGCCATCACCTTGGAGTTCGTCGTCATGACGCGAGCCCCTGACGTTCTCCATACTCATCCAGTGATCGCCCGTAGCTTCGCCGCCAAAGGCTCTTCCGGACGACAGGCTGATGACGACGGCACCGCGCGAGGCTTCGTAGGACAGCATGTCGGCGCCAACGCCGCCGGCGAAGTAGTCGGCACCGTCCCCGCCTTCCAGGACATCGTCTCCCGATCCGCCTTCAAGGACGTCGCTGCCTGCGCCGCCCTTGAGGACGTTCGCCTGTCCATCGCCCTTTAGGTAGTCGTTGAACCGGCTTCCAGTCAGGTTCTCGACTCCAACCAAGGTGAATCGCGCGCCCGTCAGTGCGGTGTCGGTCGGCCCATAGGCGAGATCCAGCATGGAGATGGCCACGCCCGTAAAGCCGCCTGCCGGCGTGTTTGAGCCAGCGAGGGCCCAGACGCTGGGATTCAGGGTTTTCACCAGCGGAGTGACATACCGTTCGAACGAAACCGTGTCGGAGCCATTGCCGCCATCGAAAGATGCGGCGTCAATCGCGGCACCCCAGCGAGCGTCGCCTTCGACCACAAGGACGTCATTGCCATCCTGGCCATAGGCGGAGTCCGCGCCGCGTCCCGCCACCAAGGTGTCGTCGCCCGTCCCGGCGACCAGGACGTCGTTGTCTGCCCCGCCCGCCAAATAGTCGTCGCCCGCCTCGCCATACAATTGGTCGGCGCCGACGCCCCCGATCAGGACATCGTTGCCTTCGCCGCCGTTGAGTATGTCGGCGCCGCCGTTCCCGGCGAGCCAATCCGCACCCGTATAGCCGGAGAGGATATCTCCACCGGCTCCGCCGATGAAGATGTCGTCTCCGCCGGTCACGGTGTAGCTGTTGGACACCGTGACCCATTCCCAGTTGGGGTCGCCCCAGTGATCGTCGTACTGTGACAATGGTTCGGGGCCCGGTCCGACCCATTGCCAATAGCTGTACTCCAAGCCCTGCTCGTACCTGGAGTCCTCGATGACGACACCCTGGGTCGCTCCGCTGAGGTCGATGAAGTCGTTTCCGGCCGTGATCCCCGTGCCCGTCACATACCCGATGGCAGCCAGGTCGCCGACCGCGATGGAGCGTCCGTCCGCGCTCGCTTGGGGTAGGAGAGAGAAAAGACCTTCGCCAACTCCGGCTCCCACGCTGAGTGTCAGACCGCTGGCCGATGAGACCTGCACGTCCTCCAGAGCGACGCCGTAGGCGCTTGGGTTCATGCTCATCATGAAGCCCTGCAGGCCGCCGTAGAAGTCCGACACAGCGAAAGAGCCAAGATCCATCTCGTTGACCCGCTGGAAGGTCTGAATCCAACCCGCCGCGAGAGCGCTGTAGGGATTCTCCGCGATCAGACGGTTGTACCCTCGCCAGTCCTCACGGTAGCGCCGGTAGTCGCTCGCGACCTGGATTTCCGCGAGAAGTCGGGTCAGGTCCTGTTCGTTGCTGCGCAGAAGTGCCCGCTTGACGAAGATGTCTCCTCCGACGATCCGGGTCTGGTCAAGGGACCACATCACGCCCTTGCCGACCGCCTCATCAGCCGACGACACGTTCTGCGCGGCCGCGGACGAAGACCCGTACTTGACCCACAGCTGGCCGCCCGTATGGCCGTAGTAGGTCTTGGCTCCCGCAGGGCCGTAGGTCCAGCTGGTCGCCTCGTAGGCCAGGTCTCCCGCCAAAATGGTGATGAAGGCGTTCAGGGTGTCCCGGGCTGACCCCGCCATAGTTTGGACGAGATTCAGATTTCCGCCGTTGAGCGCCGAGGATGATCCCAGCTGGAAGCGGTCGCTGGCGTAATCGAGGAAAGTCTCTGCGTTGGCCGTCGGAACCTTCGGCTTCTTCCGACCAAAGAGGTTCCCGATCAGGGTGCCGATCATCGTTCCCACGAAGGTCCCGATGGGACCCGCGAAAGAGCCCAGGAACTGGAAGACCTGGGTGTAGATCATGCTGCCGACGATGCCGCCCAGAGACCCCAGAATGCCCCCGGCCTGGGTTGTCGGCGCTACCACCATGTTGGCCAACCGCGACCCGAGGAAGGACCCGATCGCCGCTGGCGTGCCGCTGAACGTGCCCCCGGTGGGTGCTGTGCCGATCCCGACGCGCGACGCCAAGGTCGCGACGGTGTGGTTGATGGCCGAGCCGATAACGACGGAACCGAGCTGGGCGCCGAAGCCTTGGACGCCAAGCGCGTTCATCAGAACGTTGGTGATCTGCGAGCTGACGACCTGGACCCCCGTCGCCGCAAAAGCCGTTCCGAGTTGCTGGCCAAACGATTGAGCGATGCCGTCGCCTATGAGGCCCTGAATGTCGGCGAAGTCGTAGTCGAGCCATTGCCCGAAGGCGGCGCCGATTCCTCCGACGAAAGTCCCCAGCGCGACCTGCGCCAAGATGTTGTCGCCGCCGAGCATCACCCCGATGCTGCTCCCTAGGCTCGCCCCGATGCGCATGCCAAGATCGGATTGCGGAAGCCTCGGCGTGGCGAGATCAGCCGCCTGAGCGCGCGCAAGCTCGGCCATTGCGCCGGTAACCCGGCCAGCCCGGGCGTCCTGCAGCGAAATGGTGGCGTATCCGTTGATGTTGCCGCCATCGGTCGACACGAGATACGTCTGGCCGTTGATGGTCGCGAACCCCAGCCCGTACTGGTTCATTGCTATGGTCTGCTGCGTCCAGGCGTAGCTCGTCTCGCTGGTGGTCAGGCCAATGAGCCCTGCAGACTCCAGAGCCGAGCCGATCAGGGCCCGGGCAATCCTGGCGTACCCATGCTGATCGATCGGATTGAGGCTGTCGCTGGGATCGCCGAGGACATACAGGGGCGTGAGCGCGCCGGCCGCCAGCACGAAATCCGTACCCATGCCGTAGTTGAGACCGCCGTCGTTGTAGACTCCGAAGGTGCCTAGGCTCAGCATCTGCGACAGGACCCCGCCCTGCCCGGGGCTCTGGTAGAGCGTCACGAGGCTGGTATTCAGGTTCAGGGTTTGGAAGGCATCCCGGATGATGTAACCACCCAGAGACTGGCCGGTTCCTCTGATCGTCGTACCGGGGGCGAACTGGGAGATTTGTCCGCTGATCCAGGCTCTGACGCCGGTGTGAATTCCGTAGTATGGCGACCCGGGGAGCCATGTGACGCCCATCGCCAACTGCGCATCGGCGGTCAGCGTATAGAACATGGGGCCCGGGCCATTGAAGACCTCGGTGCCGCTCGACGAGAATACCTGGGAACCGGTTTGCACATCCAAGGCCCGCAGGACGAAAACGCCGTTAATCGACGTACTCACGGCGCCGAAGCTGTAGCGATCAAGAACGAGCTGTTTGAACAGGGCGGGGAAGGGGAAACCCTCGAAAGCCTTGTCCAGGAACGCTGTATTCCAGGTGCCGTTAGCATTGGTGGCCGGCAGCCCAAACTTCATCGCGTAGGTGAGAGCCCCGATCGCCACTTCGGACAGCCGGTCATAATGGCGGAATGTGCGCTGTTGCGGCATTAGACCGGTCCGTTTGCAAAGAGGTGTACGAGGGCCTTCACGGGCGCCGCGGCGCAGGTCCACGGCGGACGGCGGAAATCGTATGAGGCGGCGCGAGCCACGACCGCCGAGGTTCGGTCACGAAGCTCTTCGACGCGCCGACCGTATCCGTTTCGGTCCGCCGTTACGTCGGTGAAATGATAGACGATGTGCGAGTATCGGCTGATATCCGGTGCCGGGCCGAGGTACGCATAGCTCAAGCATTCCTGCGGATCGCTCAGGATCGTCGAACGAAAACCCGTGGAGGGCTGCATGGCCTGGAGCCGTTCGACTGCCTCGGTTGTCGCCTCGTATTCGGCGCACTCGGGCGAGTCGCTGGGATGACGGGTCAAGCGGTAGACGCCGGGCGGTGCCGGAGACCTGGGTCCGAAAAGATGGTTGCCGCTCTCGGTAGGTCGAACATCCATAAAGACATCCATTTCCCGAAGATCGAAATTCTCCAAGTAATCGGTCTGCTCTGGCGATACCGCCCGGACGGAAGCCGCTCCGGGCACGATCTCGCCACCCGCCAGCGAGGGATCAGGGACTTCCCCGAGAAAAAGAAGGCTTTCGACCGTCGGACGCGGCCCGAGAAGCCGCGGTGCGGAATCCTCTGCGCACTGCCGCAGGGCCACGGCGGGAACATCACCAAGAGGGGCTGTGGCGCATCCGCTCAGCGACGCTGCCGCACCGACAGTCAATCCAGTCATGAAAGATCCGATCCTCATCGGCTGTTGCTCGCCCTTGCGGGATCGCAGCCTTCCGGCGCGGCCCGACTCTCATTGACGTTGCTTGAAGTCTGCAGGCGCCGCAGCGCGGCGCGCGCCTGGGGTAGCCCGAGATAGGTTACGGGCCCCGTCGTGCCGAGATAGGTGTCGCGTTGTGTGACCGTGGTGCGCGTGCGACCGGCGACGCCGTACCAGTGGACTGCGCAGTCGACGCGCCGCGACAGACCGCCCACCCCCTCCTCGTAACGCCGGGCGATCTCGAACTGCTTCAGGCCGGCTGGCGCGCAGCAGACCAGGTCAGAGAGAGGCAATGGCTCGAGCCGTTGGGACTCAGGGAGAGGTCCGGTGATACCGGTAACCGTATCGGCATAAGCGTTCTCGATCACCGTATAGGTAGAACATCCTGAAAGCGATCCCGCGACCAATACGACCGACGCGAGCGCCTTGGCTCCAAGGCCGCTACGAAACCCAATCATTCGAACACCCATTCAAGCTGTTAATCTGCGGAGATGCCCCATCCTGCGGTCTCGAAGTCGCACTCATCTCTCTCGTCCCGCCGTGCTTACCGCGCGTGAGATTGGCGACAGGATGAAGTCGATCACCCGCCGACGGCCGGTCACGATTTCGACCGTCGCCGACATGCCGGGTTTCAGAATAACGTCCTCCCCGACGCTCCCCCTCAATCGCATTGAAGTAAGACGTATTCGGGCAGGAAACACAAGTCCACGTTGTTCGTCTACCGTCGCATCTGGGGAAACTTGCTCGATAATCCCCGAAAGGCTGCCGTAACGCGTGAAGGGGTAGGCCTCCAGTTTGACGACAACGCGTGATCCAACGCGCGCCACTCCCACGTCGCGATTGAGGATAAGCGCCTCAACAATCAGGTCTTCGCCGTCGGGCACGAGGGTGATGAGTGTCTGTCCGGCCTCGGCCACCTCTCCCAAGGTCGTCACCGACACCTCATTGATGATGCCGGACACGGGCGCGGACAGGCGCTGCAGGGCTTGGCGCTGATCCGCCTTGGTGAGCCCTTCCACTCGCGTGGAGACGATGCTCTCGGCCTCCGACTTCTCGGCAGCCACCTGTCCGCGAAAAGCCTCCCGCGCCTGGGCCCGCTCGCGATCAATCATTATCACCTGGGAGCGCGCTTCCGCTTCCCGGTGACGCTCGGAGGCCAGTTCGCGACTGAGGCCGATGTATCGCTCTTCCTGTTCCAGGACCCGCAGTCGCGGAGCCAATCCGCGACGCTCCAGATCCTGGCGAGCCGTCAGCTGCTGGCGAGCCAGCGGCAGGGTCTCTTCATACCGCGCAACGGTCTCGGCGGATGTCAGAGCCGCCGAGATTGCTCCCGATTTGCGAGCATCGAGCGCCGCGAGGTTGGCCTGATGCTCGCGGATGCGGGCCTCGACGACCTGACGCTCCGCAGATGCTGCTGAAGGATCCGCACCCTCCGGCAGATTGAACCGCACACGCCCCGTGTCGAGATAGCCGAGTATGGCGTCGGCGCGCGCGCGCATCAGCCGGGCGGTCGCCAATTCCGAGCGAGCCGTATCCGCATCGGCCATCGCGAAAGTGGGATCCAGCTCGATCAAGGGCTGTCCGGCGCGAACCCTCTGCCCTTCGCGTACATGGATAGCGCGGATGATTCCAATCTCGGACGCCTCCACGCTGCGGAGGCGGCCTGTTGGCGTGAGTCGGCCTTCGCCGACCGCGACGACATCCACGAAACTGAGTATTGACCACAGCAGAGCCGTCACCGCGGCGGCGATAATGATCCACAGAATAGCGCGCCCTATCGGCGAAGGCGGGGATTCCGTAATCTCCAGAGCAGCAGGGAGAAACTCCCGCTCGCGCCATTCCTTGACGCCAGCCTTGCGACGAGCGTTTTCCGCCGTCCATGCAGAGGTCAGGACCGCCCAATGGTTCTTCAGGCTCATGGCTCGCCGACCCCGTACATTTGGGCGCGCCACAGGTGCGAGTAGCGCCCGCCTAACGCCATGAGTGTGTCGTGCGTGCCGGTCTCGGTGACCTGCCCGTTCTCCATGGTAATGATCCGATCGGCCATGCGGATCGCTGACAGGCGGTGCGCGATGATCATCACCGTCCGGCCCTGAGCGATGGCGCGCATGTTGTTGTGGATGATGGCCTCGGACTCGGCATCCAAGGCGGACGTCGCTTCGTCCAGAATCAATATCCGGGGGTTGGTCACCAAAGCGCGCGCGATCGCGATGCGTTGGCGCTGTCCTCCTGACAGATTGCTCCCGCGTTCCTCGATCTGGGAGTCGTAGGCTTCAGGAAGCTCGAGGATGAAATCATGCGCGCCTGCCAAGGTCGCGGCGGCCATGACCCGCTCGGTTGACATGCCAGGATCGGCCAAGGCGATATTGTCGCGGACAGAGCGGTTGAAGAGCAGGTTTTCCTGCAGAACCACGCCCACTTGGCGCCGCAGCCACGCCGGATCAACGAGGGAAAGGTCAGTGCCGTCGACCAGCACACGGCCTGTCTCGGGCACGTACAGGCGCTGGGCCAGCTTGGTTAGAGTCGACTTGCCTGACCCGGAGGGTCCGACGATGCCGAGAACCTCGCCTGGTGCCACTTCCAGGCTAACGCGCCGCAGAACCTCGCGACTGCCGGGCTTATAGCGGAAGGTCACGTCGTCGAAGGCGATCGCGCCCTTGATCTGCGGCAGAGCGGATCGCGTAGAGGAGAACTGAGCCTCCACTGGCGCATTGAGGACGTCGCCCAAACGATCAACGGCGACCCGCGCTTCCTGGAACTGCTGCCACAGGCCGGCGAGACGTAGCACCGGCTCGGCGACACGGCCCGCCAGCATGTTGAATGCGACCAACTCGCCGACAGTCAGGTCACCGCCAATCACGGCCTTGGCACCGACGTAGAGGATCAAAGCCGTCGAGATCTTGTTGACGAACTGGATGCTCTGGCCACCCCAGATGTTCAGCTGGGCCGCTTTGAAGCCAGCCTGAACGTAAGCTGCGAGCAGGCGCTCCCAACGAACCTGCATCTGAGGTTCGACGGCGGCGGCCTTGAGGGTCTGTACGCCCGTCACGCTCTCGACGAGAAAGGCTTGGCTCTCCGCGCCGCGCGCGAACCTTTCCTCAATGCGCCGCCGCAGCGGCGGCGTGATCAGGGAACAAATGACTCCGTAAAGGACGATAGTTCCCAGGACGATGGCGAAGAGAATGGGCGAGTAGAACCACATGATCACCAAGAAAATGATGGTGAAAAGCATGTCGACGAACAGGGTGACCGAAGAAGAGGTCAGAAACTCCCTAATCGTCTCCAGCTCGCTCACGCGCGCGATCGTGTCGCCCACCCGCCGCGATTCGAAATAGGCCATCGGAAGCGCGAGAAGATGCCGATACAGCTTGGAGCCGAGCTCCACATCAACGCGGCTGGTTGTGTGCGTAAAAACATAGGCTCGCAACGCCGACAATAGACTCTCAAACGCGACCACGCAGATCAGCCCGATGATCAGGACGTCGAGCGTTGTCAGAGCATGGTGAACTAGGACCTTGTCGATCACGACCTGGAAAATCAGCGGCGTGGCTAACGCGAACAACTGGAGGACCAACGATGCGATCAACACATCCCCAAGAATCCAGCGGTACTTTACCAAGGCCGGGATGAACCACGTCACATCGAACTTCGTCGACCCCGGCGAGCTCAGACGCGACGTGAACAGGATTGTATGTCCCGCCCAAATCCTTCCCAGATCACCAAGGGAAATTGTGGCCGGCGGTTCGCCCGGACGCTGAACGAGCACTTGGCCCTCGTGGACGCGGGCGATGATTAAATAATGACCCTCTCGGTCCCTTCCCACGGCGGGCAAGGGAGCCTGCTCGAGCGCGTCCAGGTCGAGGCTCACGGCGCGTGCCTTGGCTCCGAGCTGCTTGGCCAACCGGATGATGTCGGTATCGTCCGCGGGGTCGCTGTGGCCCAACGAGTGTCGCAACTGAGCTTGGTCAGAGGGAATCTGATGGAAGGCCAGCAGGGTCGCGAGGCATGACAACCCACTGTCGAGAGACCGACTATCGACGGCCCGTTCCGCCCTTTGCACACACCTACTCCCTCGACGTGCGAAGGCCCTAGCGCGCCTGAGTAGACGCGGCAACAGAATTGATCGCGTTAGGCGCGTATTCACTACCGAGAGGGAGGATTTTGGGGCAATCCCGAGAGGGCAGATCTTGCGGCCGAAATCGCGGGCGTTGAAGAAGGCACATCCGGCCGGTGGGAAAGCGGCGGGTGCTGTCAGGTTAACCGCCACCGGCCACAACTCACCCTACCCTCCCCGCCTCAGGCGGTCGACGCCGCCCAGGCCGCATCGGCTCCGGCGCGGAACTGGCGGCGAGTGGGTCGGCTGATCAGATGTCGCTGGGTCTGGAAGGTGTTGTAGACGCCGGCATGGGTGGTGGGGAAACGCTGGGCTGAGGCCTGGCTCTTGAAGAGCTACATCTTCCGCTCCCGTCGTCCGATCGGCAGGTGCGAATTCTCGGCCCTGTTGTTCTCTCGAAGCCGGCCCGGGCGGTGAATGCCGTCCAAGCCGAGCTCACGCAGCGCTGAACCGTAGGACGCCAGTCCGTCGGTGACGATAGCCTCCGGCTCCACCGGCTGGTTGCGCAGTAGTCGCTTCAGCAGGGTCAGGGCGGCATCGAGATCCCGGCGCTTCTGCGCCACGACATCGAGCACCTCGCCCTCATCGTCCACGGCGCGCCAGAGGTACATCCGCTTGCCGCCGATGTTGCAGACCACCTCGACGAGATGCTACCGCGGCGAAGGTGCCGGCCGCTTCCTCTTCAGGTTCCGGCCGGTCTGCGGACCGAACTTGATCGTCCAGCAGCGGATGGTCTCATAGCTCACGTCGATGCCGCGCTGAGCGAGCATCTCCTCGACATCGCGAAAGCTGAGGGTGAACCGGAAATAGAGCCAGACCGCATGGCGGATGACATCCGCCGGGAACCTATGCCGCTTGAACGAGAGTGGCCGCACGCCCCCCGCCTCTCCACACACGAGCCACGCCGGGCCCTAAGTGGAGACTTGTTAGCGTTAGACCGATAGCACCGAATCGACGGCGTTCGCCCGCGAGGCTCCGCGTCGCCGGGTTCAGGCGCACTACGCACCGTCTTGGGATCGACCTCGACCAGCCCACAGGCCCGCCGCTGCGAGTAGCCGCGCTCCGCCATCAGGCGAAGCGCGGCTTCCCGGCGAACAGCGGGCCCGGTCAGTTTTTTCCCAGGAGATCCTTCAACGCCGCCACGTCCAGCATCGACTCCGCCAGCAGCTTCTTCAGCCGCCGGTTCTCGTCCTCCAGCGCCTTCAGCTTCTGGGTGTCCGAGACGCTCATCCCGCTGTATTTGGCCTTCCACCGATAGAAGGTCTGCTCGCTGATCGCGTGCCACCGCCAGACTTCCGCCGTCGCGCCGCCAGCGCCCTGTTCGCGCAGCACGCCCATGATCGGCGCCTCGGTGAACCTGCTCCTCCTCATGTCCGTCTCCTTGAGGTTGACGGACGCTCACTCAAACGGAGGGATCAGGAAGGGGGCAGGTCAAATGGCCTCGGCCGGGCAGTTGACCCGGCGGCTTGCACCCAGACGACGCTGAACACCTTGGCGAGCAACTGGCTCGAACTGGTGTCATGGCTGGACCAGGCCGCGCTGGAGACCATCGACGAGCTGGAGTTGTTTGAGCGGGAGACCTGAGGTCGGCCGTGACAGGGGTGGAACCCACGCGCGGAGCGCGGTCGCCCTTCCGCGATCATTCGGCCCGCGACAGCGAGCGCGCCACAATCCGCGCCACGGCGTCGCGGCGGGATTTGACGTCTTGCGTGGAGGTTGCGACGCGGTGGACCTTGACCCGATAGCCCTTGACCACTGTCGCGGCTGAATCAGTCGGCGGCGCAAGGCCCGCGATGAAGTCTGGCAAATCTTCCGGTGCCAGGAAGACCACCCGATCCCGGTCCGCCGCCTCCAGACCGGCCGAGAGGGTCTCGCGGAAGCGGGCCCCGGTCGCGGCCGACTTCACCACCACCAGAGCCACACGCTCGAACCCCGCCTCCAGACATTTGCGGAGATTGGCCGCCTCCTGGCCCGTGGGCGTGGTGACCGACACCTCGAAGGCAATCCGCTGGCCGTCTCGTTCGAGCAATACATCGACCTGGCCGCCCGCGACCGGCGCCTCGACCGTGCCCCGATAGCCCTGTTGCTGACCCAGCTCCCGGATCAACGATTGGAGATAGCGGTGTTGCGATCCGCCCTTGCCGGCCTCGGCCCGCGGCGGCGGGCCCGGACGCGGAGAGGGCGCGGTTCGCTCGACGGCTTCGGGCGAGGCGATCGGCGGCTTATAGGGATCGTCGGCCGGAGAGAGGGGCGGGAGGCCGGCCTGGACGGTCTCTGGCGCTGTCGGTGAGGGTCCTCCCGCGATCGGTTCCGGGACGGGCTCCAAGAAATCGCCGAAGACCGGTGGCGCAGCGTCAGCCAAGGTCCCGCAATAGCGCGTCCGGTTCGCGTCCAGCAGCCGTTCAAAGGCCTCCGCCGTCAGGGTCGGCTGGCGCTCCAGATAGCCGAGCGGCGCGGTCAGCCGCACCGCGCTGGGCGTCATATTCTTGAGCCAGGCGGCGAACTCGGTGCGGTCGCGCCGACGTCGCATGCCTTCGATGAAGTTGCTCGTGGTGTGGAGTTCGTCGGCGAAGGCGCGGGCGTCCCGGGCCGAGACGCCGCCCGCGAATTTGAGCGAGGTGTTGGCGTGCAGCGCTGCCCGCAATCGCGGCGACAACTGGTCGAGCGTCTGATGCGCGAGGGTCAGGCCGACCCGATATTTGCGGGCCTGGTTTAGGATGGTCTCGACGTCGTCCCCGAAATACTCCTGGGCCTCATCGATATAGACGAAGGTCGGGGTGCGATCCTCAGCCGGGATCACCGACCGCTCCAGCGCCGCTTGGGCGATCATGGCGATGAAGAACCGGCCCAGAAGGGCGCTGCCGTCCTGTTTGAGCAGATCCTTTGCGGTCGAGACCAGGATGATCTTGCCCTCATTCATGGCCGCATAGAGGTCCAGCTTGTTTTCGGCCTGGCTGAACATCCGCTCAAAGGCCGGGGTCGAGAGCACGCCCCAGAGCCGGCGCAGGATCTGTTTCTTGGTCGCAGCAAACGAGGGCGCGAAAAACTCCGTAGCGAAGAAATGCCGCGCCGAGCCCTGGAGCCGGCCCATATGGGGTTTGAAGCGGGCTCCATCCTCCATGATCTGCATCAATGTATGGATAGTGGCCCCCGGGATGGTGATCATCAGCCGTGCCAGATAGCGGAAGATCACCCCCTGTTTCTGGGTCAGTTCGGCCCCCAGCATGGCCCCAAAGAAGGTCTCATAGAGCTCCACCACCCCGTTCAGCACCCGCTCCCGGTCGATCGCCGAATAGGTCTCGGTCCGGTCCAGATGGGCGTCGAACAGATTGAGCGCGGCCGGGAATTCGATGTCCGAAGGATCGATCAGCACCAGCCGGTCGGCGAGGTTGTCGGGCGTCTCGGGCGAGAACAACTCCAGCCGCAGGAGTTTGTTGATCAGGTCGCCCTGGCTATCGATCACCACCACCGACCGACCATCCTCACGCGCCGCGATGAGGTCGTCGTGAATCAGCCGCTGCAGCAACTGGGTCTTGCCGTGGCCGGTGCCGCCGATGATGTGACAGTGTTCGAAACGCATCTCGGCGGGGACGCGGAACGGCACCGGCAGCTGGAGCAGATCCGCAAACGGCGTCCCGCCCAGATACAGGTCGACCAGTTCAGACGGGGTCTTGCCCTTCTGTCCCATCGGCAGAACCAGGCGGTGGGCGACCTCATGAGGATTGGTCTCGGGCGAGAAGCCCGACGCCACGAGCATATTGGTCACCAGACGGAGGCGCAGCCGCTCGAACAGTTCAAGCTGCAACGCGGCATCGTCATAGGGGAGCATGACGAAACGTTCGACCGCCTCGGCCGGCTGATCGAGCAGTTCGATCAAGGGCACGCCGAGCGCATCGCCCGCCTCAGTGTCCCAGGCCGCGAAACAACCCTCCGGCAGGTCATGGAACAGGCGGGTCAGGCTCTCGCAGAGGCGTCCGTTGACCAGGCCGAACATCCGCTCGAAATCGGCGGCCCAGCGGCGGCGGCGCACCAGCATCTGACGGATCGCCACCCCGACCGCCGCATCGCCGTCGATCACCGGCCAGTCAGCCTCCAGAGCGATGATGTCCTCGGCGCGCAGCAGGGTCTCGACGGCGTCGGCGGCGGCCACGATCACCGGCAGCGCCGGCAGCCGGTCGCAGGCGCGGAACACCGACCTCATGACGGTGACGGAGAGGTCGTCGACCGGCGTGGTCGCCAGCGGCGAGGCGCGCCACAGCGTCTCGACCTCGTTCCACCGCGCCCGGGTCTCGTCCCGCTCGCGCTGGCGCGTGCCGCCGCCGAGCCAGTGGGTCAGATCGGTCGGGCGGAACACGCCCTAGAGTTCAACGACTTCTTCGCCGCCGAAATGCGACGCAGCGTCGAGGACCTCCTTGAAGGTCTGGGCGGCCTGACGAATATGGCCCTCGATGGCGAGCAGTTCGACAACGTCCTTGACCTCGATCCGCTTGCCGCCTTCCAAGTCCTTCACCGTAAGCGTCAGGGTGACCGCCTTGAAGGCCAAACGCGAGGCGACACCGAGCAGGCCGCTGCCGGGGGTGACCTCATGGCTGGCGTAGAGCTCGGTGTCCTGAAGCTTGTATTTGCGGATCCGCTCCTTCTCGTCGGCGGACAGATCGGCCCGCACATCGAGGGTGAAGATCATCTTGCCCATCAGGCCAGAGCGCTGGTCGCGGCGCAGAAGTAGTTTCATAATCTTTCCTCCATCCCCGTGGAGCCTGAGGCCCGGCGGAACGAACAGGCCCCGCCCCGGGCCGGGCTTTCGGTGTCATCGATTCTTGTAGGCGAGAGCGACGAAACCTGAACCAGGGACGCGTAGTCGCCCTATGTCGGACCCCAGCGTTCCGTCATCCAGGCTGTCCATGCTGGCGAACGGCCGTATCGGCTCCAGTACGGCCCAGCCCCCGGCCCGTGCGGCCGCAATCACTCCGCCTTCGCTGTCGGCGACGACGATCCGATACGATCTGGCCATCAGGATCCCCTTCTTAGGTCGCGGCAATCAGAGCGCGCTGAACCGGCAGGTCCAGGGCGAGGAAACAGTTCCGGGCGACCTCTCGGCTGGCTGCACTGGCGAAACAGGTCGCCTTCGCATGGTCGGCCGGGTCGAGTTCCTGTTTGACCCGTTCGGCGAGCGCCTCGCGGGGACCTTGTTGTGAGAGGGCGGCAGCGCGCTCCGCGCTCCAAAACAGGGTGAAGTTTGCCTCGCCTGTCTCGACGATTATGTCCTGCCCTCGAACAATCTCAGCGAGTCGCCGCTCAGCGGTCCTGACGCTTTGATCAAGGTAGCTGACGCAGACGGATTTCAGGGAGGTTTCCTGGGCCGGCGTCACGACCAGCGCTCGGCTCGGACTAAGGATCTTCAGGCAGAACATCATGACTTCGCTGCTGTCATCGAAGTTCCGCTCGACGATGTCCCGGACGGTCGCACTGACGGCGCTGACCGCCTCGGTATGGGCGCGATCCAGGCCTCCGGTCCCGCTGGACGAAACGCCGGTGGCGACGGTGATGCCCCCGGCGCGCGCCAAGGCGCTCAGCTCGTCGTAGGCTGCGGTCTTGGCAGCCCGGTCGGCAAGGGCCGAAGCGCGCGCGTTCCGGGCATTGTTGCAGGGCAGGACTTTCGCCTTCTGTTCATCGCTGAGCTCAGACTCCGGCTTGTCTTTGATGGCGTCGCAAACCTTTGCCTCGCCGTTGACCCCGTCATAGGCGGTCGAGGCTGACGTATAGGTCGCGACGGCTTGATCGCGGGCCTTGCGGGCCTCGTCGAGTCGCACGATCGCATCGCTCGAGGCACCGGCGCTGGCTCCGCCGGAGGCACCGATCAGCACCGGTCGCGGCGTGACAGCGCCGGTCAACTGCTCAATCGCGAGGATTGAGACCATCAGCCGTTGGTCCCGGATGGCCTGGACCGAGAGCTCCAGCACGTCATAGCCGCCGCCGAGATACCGTTCACAGGTGCGGTACATTAGCTCCCGCAGCATGTTGATGGTCTGGGTGCGGGGAATGGTGGATCCCTGCTCCGACGAACTGAAGGCCGCGTTCAAAGCGGCCTCGACCGCGACTGGATCCGCGCTTCGCCCGAAACTGCCCCCACCGCTCAGCGCCTGCGCGACGACCGAGAACACGTCCGGACTCGGTTCCGCGCAGAAGCGGCGCGCCCCTCCCTCCAGGCCGCCCGAGACGAGGATGGACCGCTGCTTGGCGTCGACCGTGATGACGCTGGCGTCAGACCCGTTCAGGGTCGTTTGCCGAAAGACCGCGTGATGGTTCGCGCTACAGGCTGTCGTCGCGGCGAGCAGGCCGATCGCGCAAACGCGTAGAGTCCAAGTCCGCACGTCGCCCCCTTCCCGGATTTAGCCGGGTTTCCATTTCCGGAACAGCGTTCGATTGCCGTCGGGCGCTGTCGTGCACGCATACTTTAAGTGGCAGCTATATACCTCGGGTATTCTTCTTGGCAACCGCCGCTCGGTAAGACACCGTGCCAAGAGCCGGTCTGCGAGGTCGCAAGGGCATTAAGACGCGCGCACCCCGGCGCGCGCGATCGCTCCGCAGGAACGCCCAAGCGTCGTCGCCTCACCTAATCGTCTGGCATCCAAGCCTTAACCAACATAGGCTTGATCGCGGAGGGGTGATGGCGGGTCGACTTACAGATCGTCAGCTGGAGTGTTTGCAGCTCTCAGCAACAATGACCGACAAGGACATCGGTCGGCATCTCGGCATCTCGCATCACACCGTCAGCCTCCATGTTCGCGAGGCCATGCGCCGGCTCCAGGTCTCCTCGCGGAAAGCCGCGCTCCGCAGACTAGCGTCTGACCCGCTATACGGATCGGAAGCTATCACCCCGCCGTTCGATCCGGCGCTCCATCGGGTTGCGCCGGGCGATCCGGTCGACGACACGGACCGGATGAACGGGACGACCACCGCCTGGCTTTTGCCGTCGCCACCGCGACGCATTCTCCGGCCCGGTCTGATCCTCATCTTCGCCGCCGTCGCCGCCCTGGTCACGGTAGGAATTGTGAGTGTGGTGTCCGTGGCCGTCGGGGCCTTGGCACCCTATGCACCGCCCACCGCCGACCTGACGCAAGACTGATCATTTTGCATTAGGGAACGAGCCTATGAAAAGCAGACATGTGAGCGCCCGGATCGCCCGTCAGCTCCAGACTGCGGAGCATGCGGTCGACAAGGCGATGATCGAAACCTCCGCCCTGATCCAGGCCATGATCGAAGGCCGTTCGGAAGCGGGTTTCGCCGCCGAGGTGGGGCATCCCGCCCTCCTCAATATGGTGCGCGGCCTGACCCAACTCGCGGAGGCGCGGGGCGCGGTCGTCGAAGGCCATGGAGGTCTCGCCGCCGTCGCGGCGGCCCACGACATGAGCTGGCGCCTCGACGGGCCGCTTGAGGACAAGCCGAGACCCTTTGTGGTCGAAATGACCCAGGCGGCCGCCGCCTGATCGCGGCGGAGTGTCCGGCATGAGCGCAGCCCAGCTTTCCATCCTTGGCCTGAGCCTTGTCAGCATCGGCCTGCAGCTGTGGAAGGGCCGAAACGCCGAACGGATCGCCGGGCTCGCCTTTCTGACCGCCATGCTGGCCACGGAACTGGTCGACGGCCTTCAGATCGGCGGCCTCCGATGGGGCGTCGGCCTGGTCTCGGTCAGCCTGTTCGGTGCTCTGGTCTGGCTAAGCCTGACAACCGATCGGTGGTGGCTGTTGGCGGCGGCGGGCGTGCAGCTTCTGACCATCGCCACCTATCCGGTCGCCTTGCTCACGCCGGACGGTCAGCTCTGGGCCAACATCACATTCCGTATCGTGATCTGGATCGAACTGATGCTGATCGGCCTGTTCGGCGTCTGGGAGTGCCGTGCGGCACCCTACGCCCAGCCGGTCCCGACACGCCGCTAGACTCACCCAATCTCCCAACCGTGCGCGGCACCAGCCGCAACCATCATCCTGAGGAGGACCCACTATGTCTAACAAATGGACATTCGACACGGCCGCTGTTTTCTGGCGCCGACACGCCAGGGCCGACCCGGAACTGGTCTGGGACCAGTTCATTTCCGCGGAGGCCTTTATCCTCGATCATAGACCGAGCACCTGCACCGAGGCCGATGTGCTCCTGGAGGTTTTGATCGAACAGGGCCCGGATGGCCGTGCGGATGGTCGAGACCGAAGATCCCTGCGACGACTACACGCCTTTATCCGCGGACTTCAGACTGCGGAGACCGTGGCTGCCTAGGTGCAGCAACTGTGATGCATCTTGCTCCGCCTTAGGTAATTCGGTCATGGTCTCTTTAGGAGACCTGTATGCCGCGCGCCATTGACGCCACCGACCCTGTCGACCTGTTTGTGGGCGAGCGCCTGAGGGCGGCCCGTCTGGCAAGCGGACTGTCCCAGACCGAACTGGGCAAGGCGATGGGCCTGAGCTTCCAACAGGTTCAGAAATATGAGCGGGGCACCAACCGGATCTCGGCCTCCATGCTGGCGCGCGCCGCAAGCGCGGTCGGCGTGCCGGTGGCCGACTTCTTTCCGCCCGAAACGCTCGACCTGAAATCCAACAACTGGGTTGAGCTGGGCGCGATCCGGGGCGGGGCGGCACTGGCCGAATATTTCCTCACCATGGACCCGGCGCAACGGGTGGTGTTGCTCCAGGTGGCGCAGGTGTTCGCGCGCTCACCACAAAACAGCCGCCCGCCGGTCGCCTGAATCAAGACAATCGGCCCGGTGGTTCGTGCTGCATCCGCCGGCCTGGCGTGACACTCGTTGATGCGTCAGAACGACTGCGGCGACCACGATCAGGCCCTCGCGAGCACCCTCGCATTCCCAAGATTTACGGACCCAAGGCAACCGATGACGGAAGGCCTCGGGATGGCGGGTGCCCGCCTCCTGCTCACGCAGGATCCCGATGATCCGCTCTTGCTTGAACCGTAATCGCTTCGTTCTGTCCGTTCTTTCGATGATCTGCTCCCCGGAAACTGGATCACGGGACGTTAGAGTGTTCCGCTGAGATTTCCCTGGCTGGGAAGGCCTCGCTACCACGCCGCACATTCTGATCCGCCGGTTCCTTGCCGTCTCGCGTCCTAGCACCCCCTTCGACTCGACTGTTTCGGAACGAGTCCGAAACTCTTGCTTGCCACTTTAACAATACATGCTACCTCCTGAAGTAGCGCTGCGCCCAGTCGATAGCGGTCGGTCGGAAACAGGAGTTTCGATGCCCCAGTTCCTTGACACCCTGGTCGCCAGTCCCTGGGCGCTGAAGGCCGCCAACGGTGCCTATCTGGGGTTCGATCCCGCACAGGTGGACCCTTGGGGTGCGCCCTATGCAACGACCGTCATCAGCCGCGCCCAGGCCGCCTATCTGACCTTCACGCCGGTGCGAACTGTATCGCCCAGCAATATCCTGACAACGATTCAAACCTCGACCGGCCAGTTCCGCCTCGCCGTCAATACCGCCGGCGCCCTGGTGTTCCAGCCGGTGGCCAGCCCTGCAACGAGCTTCAACGCCGTTCTGGTTCGTTCGACCCAGATTCAGATCGGCCAGAACGCGACGGCCAGCGGCGGCAGTTTCATCAGCCTCGATCCGGTCGCCAACCGGTTCTCTCTCGTCAGCAACGATGCGGGCTCGAACGCCCGGCTTGGCCTCGCCCCCGCCCTGCCGGCAGGCGCTGTATTGTGGTCGTCGTCGCAGGGTCAGGCGGTCGTCGGCACCCCCTACATCTACGGCGGCGCCGTCTTCACGGCAGACGCCCATCGATTACTGACCTGTACCGACCAGCTTAGTGGTGCCATCGTCTGGGAGATCGGCGAGGGACAGTCCGCGACCTCGCCCGTCGAGGTCAACTACGCCCACCGCAAGGCCTATGTCGGAGATGCCGCCGGGGGCTTACAGGCCGTCAGCCTCGATACCGGAACGCCGGCCTGGACCTTTTCCGCGACAGCCCCGGTCTATGCGCGACCCAGCGCCTATGTGGAGCAGATCTTCGTTCCGAGTTCGGACGGCGTCCTCTACGCCCTGTCCAGCGACACCGGGGTCCAGCAATGGCGCTACCCCCCGACCGGGAATCTGTCGGGAATCTTCTCCTCGCCGGTGGTCGCAGGCTCGCTGGCCTTCATCGGCGCATGGGACCAGCAACTGCACGCTATAACCACCGCGACCGGCGCGGCAGTCTGGACCTATGACGCTGGAAACAAGATCAGCGGCGGGATCGAAACGGACAGTGACAACGTCTATTTCGGCACGGATTCCAACGAAATGGTGGCGCTACGACAGTCCGACGGCGGGATGTTGTGGCAGTATCCCACCAGCGGCATCGTCGCCGGCGCGCCATTGCAACAGGATGGCTGGCTCTATTTCGGCTCGATCGCCGGAGACTTCGTCTGTGTCTCGGCGGCGACCGGGGTCGCAACCTGGACCATCAATGTCGGCGCACCTATTGCCAGTACGGCGCAGTTCGCCGACGGGGTGGTCTATTTCAACACCACAACCGGCGTTCTTCACGCCGTCCTGGCGGCAACCGGCGCAAGCCTTGCTGCCTATGACGCAGGCGCTGCGACCAATGGCTCCGCAATCGTTCTGTCCGGCGTCACCTATCTCGCGGCCGCCAACCAGCTTGTCTGCCTCACCGCCGAGCTCGCCGCCGGCTATGTGCCCATGGACACGCTCGCGCTCCTGATGCTGTCGAGCTGGTCCAATGCGGCAAACGGACAGGCACCGACGTTCAGCGGCCTGCCGGGCAGCTGGACCAATCTCCTCGCGGCCGCCTCCAACCAGGTCAACACCTTCGCCACGGTCGGGGTAACGAAGGCGACCTTGCCGGGCTCAGACCAGGCGGTGACGGCCGTCACCTTCGGCGTCGACCCCAATGCCTACCTGACCTATATCGACACCACAGCCGCTGGCCTCGTCCCCCTCCCCGCCTCGATCGCGGGATCGGCCGCCCCGGCCAATCTCCACGTCAATGCCACGGTCCTGGCCAGCTATCTCGCCGTGCGCACCCAGGTTCTGGCCGCCGTGGCGGGTTCCGGCCGGAGTGTTGTGCGTGTTGCCGGGATGGGCGGCGGTGGGGCCTTGGCCGCCCTGGCCGCGCTCGATCTCAGCATCACCGCCGGGAAGCCCGGAATGCCGGCGGTCACTAACCTGAGCTGGACCGGCTTCGGCTCGCCCTGTCTGGGCGACGCCGCCACAGCAGCCTATTTCACCCAATCGGTTCCGTCGGCACGGTCGCTGGTGAACGTGACCGACGAAATGCCGACCCTGCTGCCGGCCGCACTCGGCTACGCGCCGGTCGGCAAGCCGATGACCCTCGGTGCCAAGGGCGTCACGACATCTCCATCGATCGATCCCGGGTCTTTCAAGGCCTATCGCACCAGCCTCGTCGGGCGCTGAGCTGCTATCGGACAAGGACCCCCACCATGCCCGCCATCAACTACTCCCTGACCTACCAGCTGGCCGAGCTCGCCAATCAGGCCTACAGCGTCGCCGGCTATGCCGACCCCTATTTCGCCGCGGGCGTCACCAACCTCGACGGCACAAAAACTGCCTATGCCTCCCGTCAGGCCTGGCTGACCGCGATGAATTTCACGCCCATCGTAAATCCTGCCGGGTCGACCGATATGATGAAATACTGGGGGGTGATGACGACCGTCGGGGGCGTCCTGATCATCGCCTTCCGCGGCACCAACTCCATAGCGGACCTGAAGATCGATCTCGGCAACTGGGAGGTCGGACTGGGCACCACCTATGTCGAACTGGCCCCCTGGACCCTGACCCACGGCGGCGTGCCCACCCAGGTGCTGGCCCATCATCGCTTCCTCGACACCTATCTGGCGGTTCAGGCCAGCGTCCGGCAATATGTGCAGACCCAGTTGAGGGGTGCCACCCCCCCGAGCGCCATCCAGGTGACGGGTCACAGCCTGGGCGGCGCGCTTGCCAATCTCTGCGCCCTGGACCTGGCCGCCTTTCTGGGTGCAACCGCCCCGACCCCGCAGCTCATGACCTTCGGCTGTCCCTTTGTCGGGGACCAGGCATTCGCGACACTGCTGAACGCCCTCTCGCCGAACAGCCAACGCTTCGAGCTCAGCTGGGATCCGGTGACCGCCCATCCAAACCTGGGTCGTCCGCCTGGCGGGCCAACCGACATCCCCTACGTCAAGGCCGGGGTAGCTGTGGCCCTGACCGGTCCGGACTGGATCCAGCATTTCATGGCCGGCTACTACTGGGCCCTCAAATACGGCCAGCCGCACGGCTTCAATCCGGGCGTCGACCCGGCCACGGTGATCACCGACCTGACGCTCAAGGTGAAGACCGCGGATTCCCTCGGGGCCGGCACCGACGCGGATATCAGCGTCACCATCCTGGGCGTGAACTGGGGGGTCCTCGACCTGCCGTGGCACAACGATTTCGAACAGGCCGCCTTTGATGCCTACCCCCTGTTTACGCTCTTCCCGGCCAAGGCCCCGACCGGCAAGCGGATCCAGGATCTCACCGCCCTGACCTTCGCCATGACCAACGTCGGCTATTTCGACGTCTACGACTATTCGTGGAAGCTGGCCTATGTCGACGTCTGGGTGAACGGCCAGGAAGTCATTCACATCCCCTTCGACTGCTGGATCGGCCCGGGCGAGGAGTCCGGCTCTGCGGCGACCCGATCCATCGGCTTTTGAGCCCTTTTTAAAAGGACGATCCCATGCCCGGCCAAACCACTGTCTCTGTCGTGCCCATGCTCGACATATCGTCATCGATGACCAGCGCCATGGGCATCGTCAAGATCGACGCAAAGGCCTTCGTGCGCAGCGCCCGTCCCAATGATCAGCTGGGTGTGATTGCCTTTGGCGATACCTCCAGCGTCATCTATCCGAACCCGCCCGGCATGGTCACGGTCAGTCCATCGCTCAACGAAACCGCGCTGGCGGCCCAGGCGATCCAGGGCCTGACGACCCAGAACATGACCAATATGGGCCAGGCCATGCAGCAGGCCAACGCCCTGATCGCCGCCGCGACCGGCTCCGTTAAAGCCTTCGTGATCCTGAGCGACGGCTACTGGACCGTCGGTCCCGACCCGACCCCGATCCTCGGGGCCACCCCGCCGATCTTCGTCGCCGGACTCGGCAGTATCGTCAACCAGGGCTATTTCCAGGCGATGCTGAACAAGAATGCCAACAGCAAATACTACAATGCGCCAAACGCCTACCAGATGATGACCATCTTTAACGACATTCGGGCCTCGCCGCCGGACGTCGCGGCGGCTTCGAACGCCCTGGCCTCCTACTCTGGAGCCGACTACCAGCTGGTCCCCAATGTGATCGCGGCCGACACCGACGAGGTCCAAATCTCCGTCGTGTGGAGCGATCCCAACTATTATTATACGGCCGGGAATCCGAGCGGCTATGCCATCAATGTCGTCCTGATCGATCCGACCGGCCATCCCTCGCCGGTCCAGCCCGTGGTGACCGATCCGGGCTACGCCATCTTCAATCTCAATACCCCCCAGCCGGGAACCTGGCAGACCTTGGTCCAGTACAGCGTCGGCAGTCCGGTATGGGGCACGGCGGCGGGATTTGAGTTCGATACCCAGGTGACCCTGAACCTCGAGGCCCCAGCCACGCTCAGGGCCGGCGAGCCCTTACTCGCACAAGCCCGGGTGCTCGATGAGGGTGAACCGGTCGAAGGCCTGTCAATCCGCGCCCATATCACGCGGCCGGCGATTTCCGTGGCCAACGCCCTGGTACGACATGCTCAGGCGCTCCAGACTGTGATTCCGGATCCCGAATTCCTGCACGAAGGTCATGACGAGGCGATCGCCCAGTTGCGGACCTATGAACGCCAACGCCCGGAAGGTCAGATCCTGTCTCAAATTCCCTCAATGAGAGCCTTGAGCCCAGAAGCGGACGGCAGCTACAGCCTCTCATTCCCCGACACCTCCGAGGCCGGAAATTACAATGTCGTGCTGCACGTCGACGGCTCAAACCCGAAGACGGGACGCTCGTTCAGCAGGACCCGGCGTTTCAGCACCCTGGTGATCTGAGGCATCCGCCGATAGCTTGGCTCTACCCTGAAGAGAGGATCAGGCTCGGCTCATTCCGTCGATCCGGGAGGTCGGTGGGCGGTCTCATTGTCGGCTAACCCTGGCGTTGATGCGTGAGCACGATGGCAGCTGCGGCGAACAGGGCCTCACGAGCGTCTTCGCTGTCCCATGGTTTGCGCGGCGGCGGCAAACGGTGACGAAACGCCTCCAGATGTCGGGCGACGGCCTCGGCGATCTCGCGGCGGGTTTTCGCCCCGGTCTCGGCAAAGGCTTCGCGGATCTGGGCCCGATGGTAGACGACCGTCTCCACGCCCCGCGCGTCGGCCGCACGCCGCACCGAGCTCCCGAGACGGGCGATGCGTCGCGCCCGTCGGCTGCTCTCGCGATCATAGGCCTCGAGCACCAACACCTCGGGTGCGAACCGAACGAGCAAGCCATCGAGCCGTTTGAGACAGGTGGCGTTCTTGTCCTTGCGCGCCGAGACCAGGCCCCAGTCGATCGGCCGGAATGGACCCTCGAACACCACCCAACCGAAGCCGCGTGCCGTCGGGTGGAAGCCCATCACGCGGCTCCCGGCCTCACAGGCCGCCATCATACAATGTCGGGGTTAGGCGTTCGTCCGACCATTTCGAGCAGAAGCGCGCGCTTGCGAGCGGAGCCGGCGTCGGTGCGGCCGCGCACCTGCAAGTCCAGATGGGCCGCCTGCCGCATGACGACGTCGTAGTTCTCTTCGAACAGGTGGGGGAACAGTTCGGTGGCCCGGACACCGAACACGGACTCGCAGCGGATGACGAACGGCAGGCTCGGCCGGCCGTGTCCGAGCTCAAGCCGGGACACGACGCTGCGTGACGCCTGGCCGAGCAGCAGGGCCAGTTCGCGTTGGGACAGGGCCCAGCGCTTGCGATGCAGGCTGAGATAGTTGCGGTGAGACATAGGCGGAGACGTTAGGGTTGGACCCGGGATTGGATCGTCTCCATAGGATTCCCTGAACGGTCGCTGGCCCGTAGACGGCAGTCTGCAACCTTGGGAGACCGCCGCCCGGAGAGGCCGCGACCCTCACGGAGTCGGAAGCTCACGCGGCGCGCTGCTCGAGCGAGACGCCGTTTCGGATGGCCAACGCGACGACCTTGGCGCGCTCACTCGCCGGCAGGACGAAGACGCCGTTGGATTTTGTGGTCGTCAGCTTCAGCCGCTCGCGCAGGCACCAGCCGACCCATCGCGCGCTGGCCGGAGCATGGCCGGGATCGCCGCCGGTCCGGTTGAACGCCTCGGCGACCGCGGACACGGCAACGCGGCCCCTGGTCGGGTCGGCGAAGAGTTCGGCCAACACCTGAACCATCCGTCCTTCGGGCGAGGCGGTGCGCTCTTCGCTCAACCGCGCCTGTTCGCGGGTCAGTTCGGCATGGACCCGGTCTCGCAGCGCCGGCTCCTCCATCAGGGACAGCAGCGACAGGGCCGTCTGATTGAGGCGCGGCTCGACCCCGACGGCCTGGCGGCCGGGGTCGCTGCGAACCGTGGACCGGTGGGTCAGCCGCCAGGCCAGCAGGGTGTTGCGCAGCGTCCGGGCTTCAGCGTGCAGCTCAGGCGGCAGCTGGATCGGGATGTCGGGCCGCAACGGCCGCTGGCCGGTCTCTTCCGTCAGGAAACGGCTTTCCAGAGCCCGGTCGGCAAAGCTGTGGCGCATGGCGATCAGTTTGGGTCCATAGACGCGGAAGGCGCGTGGATTGAGCTCCTTGTGGCGGTTGGTCATGGTCCGGAGCACCGGCAGGCCGGCGACGTTGCCGTTGTTGAGAATCTTGCTCAGTGGCGCGGTGGCGTCGGAGAAGCGGAAGTCGGCCTCGTCCAGCACCAGGGTGCCGCCGAAGGCGTCGAGCACATGAAAGATCGGCGACACAGTCGAGGCACCCGAAGCGAAGAACGGCTTGTAGCAGAGCGAACCGATGGCGATCAGGGCGCGGGTCTTGCCGGTGCCGTAGTCGCCGCGCAGGCGCAGATACGGCAGCTCGTTGAAGGCGTCATAGACCCAGCTCAGCAGCACATAGTGGGCGGCGATCTCCTCAAACACGGGCGACAGATCGACGTAACGGTGCAGGAAGGCCTGGATCTGCGCGATCAAGGCTCCTTGCGTGGTGAACACCCCGACCTCGGACGGCAGCAGGACGCAGCCGGTAGCAATCAGATTGTTGTCGGCACCATAGGGGACGAGCCGTTCCCCGTCAGTGAGGTCGAACGTCTCATGAACAGCGACCACGCCGTCCGGTCCGCCCACCGCCAGGGCGGTGGCGCGCCGGTCCGGATCGTACAGCAGCTCAACCAGCCGCCCGTCCGGTAGAACGCGCGAGACGGTCGGCGTCGGTCCTTTGTCGCGATCGGTCATGACCTCAAGCCTACGCCCCGCGGGGCAAGCGGAAAGACGGTCAGAGGTCGCGTGGAGAGTCTTTCGACACAGGCCCGTTTCAGTATAGCGCGGCGTCGCCGCGCGAAGTCGGGCCCTGTGGACGGCTGATCGGTACTGTCGGTCCGTGGCCGGCGCTTCGTTCGCAAGGGCTAAGGGACTCTGTCCCTCGCGCGCGCCAGGGTGCGCGGCTGCGCCGCCGGACCGGGGGGTTTCCCCGGTCTTCCTCCGCTTCGCTCCGTGCAGACCGGGTGATCCCCCTCCCCCCGGTCCGCCCTGGCCCTTGCTACCCCTGGTCTCGCCGACGGGCAGGGGTGCAGGCGGAATTCGCCTGCACCCCAACCCTTAGGAGACTGACCATGACTGCCGCTTTCGAGACCATCCCCACCGCCGAAGCCGCCGTCCCGGAACACGGGACCATCGCCTTCATCCCGCTCAACCGCCTCAAGAAGTCGCCCCGCAACGCGCGCAAGACGCCGCACAGCGCCACCGACATCGAGACGCTGGCGGCCAGCATCCGCGCCAAGGGCATCCTCCAACCCCCCGTGGTCGAGCCGGAACTCGGAGAGGACGGCCAGCCGACCGGCTTCTACCTCGTCACCATCGGCGAGGGCCGTCGCCTGTCGCAACTGCTGCGCGTCAAGCGCAAGCAGATCAAGAAGACCGAACCGATCCGCTGCATCATCGACGCCGACAATGACGCCTTCGAGATCAGCCTCGATGAGAACGTCACCCGCTTCGCCATGCACCCCGCCGACCAGTTCGAGGCCTTCCGCGAGCTGGCCGACACCAAGGGGTGGAGCGCCGAAGAGATCGGCGCGCGCTTCGGGGTCTCGGCGAACTTGGTGCGGCGGCGGTTGCGCCTCGGCGCGGTCAGCCCCGTCTTGATGACCGCCTACCGTGCCGAAACCCTCACCCTCGACCAACTGATGGCCTTCGCTGTCAGCGAGGACCACGCCCGGCAGGAACAGGTCTGGAGCGACCTGTCCTACAATCGCTCGCCCCACTTCATCCGCCGTCTGATGACCGAGCATGAGGTCGAGGCGTCGGACCGTCGTGCGCGTTTGGTCGGAGCCGAGGCCTATCAGGCGGCGGGGGGACGCATCCGCTGTGACCTGTTCAGCGAGGACGGCAAGGGCTGGTACGAGGACGCCGCCCTGCTCGACCGGCTCGCGCTCGAACGGCTCGCCGCCGAGGCCGAGGCGGTGCGCGCCGCTGAAGGCTGGTCCTGGGCCGAGGCGCGGCTGGACTTTCCCCACGACCATGGTTGCCGCCGGGTCTATCCGCGCGCCGTCGAGCCGGACCCGGAGACCAAGGCCCGGCTGGAGGCCCTCTCTGAGGAGTATGACGCCATCGTTGCGGCCTGCGGCGATGACAACCTCTCCGAAGAGCAGGACGCCCGTCTGGAGGTTCTCGACGCCGAAATCTCCAGCGCCTGTCCGGACCAGTACGACCCGGACGCTGTGGCGCGTGGCGGCCTGTTCGTGGTGCTCGGCCATGAGGGTGTTCGCATCGAACGCGGCTTCCTCCGCCTCGAAGACGAGGCCCCGCCCGAGGCGGAACCGGACGGTGATGGTGAGCCGGGCGCGGATGAGACCGGAACCGAAGGCGCTCCCCAAGGGTCAGTCTCCAAACCCCTGTCCGAACGGCTGGTCCTCGACCTCACGGCCCATCGCACGGCGGCGCTGCGCGAGGTCGTGGCCGAACAGCCGCGTCTTGCCTTCCTCGCCGCCCTGCACGCGGTGACCTTGCAGACCTTCTATCGCGGCGGCGAGACCTGTCTCGGTCTCGACATTGTGAGCCTCCCCCTCGAACCCTATGCCGAGGGACTTACCGACAGCGTCACGGGAAAGGCCATCGAGGCCCGCCATGCGGCGTGGGCGCAGCGTTTGCCAGAAGACCACGAAGGCCTGCTGGCGGCGCTGGCCGTCTGGCCGGACGAGGATCGGATGGCCCTGTTCGCCTACGGCGTCTCGCGCGGCGTCAACGCCGTGCATCGGGTCGGGACCTCTCGACGCGCTCTGGCCCACGCCGACGTTCTGGCCGGTCTGTTCGCCCTCGACATGGGTCAATACTGGAGCCCGACCGTGGGGGGCTATTTCGGGCGGGTGACCAAGGCGAAGATCGCCGAGGCCCTGGCCGAGGGGGTGTCTGCCGAGGCCGCTTCCCGTCTGGGCGACCTCGACAAATCCGCCATGGCCGAGGCGGCTGAGACCCTGCTGCTCGGCACCGGTTGGCTGCCGCCGTTGCTCCGTCGTTCCGGGGCCGCTCCGGAGTAACCGGGGAGGGAGGGCCGTCGCCGAAAGCGGCCCTCCCCTGCTCCGGGCGGCCCCGGCGAGGGCGAACGTCCGCCGTGCGCATCGGGCGCGCCCGGGCTCCAATGTCTGGGCCGGTCGCGCGACTGTCCCCCTGCCCTGAGTCGCGCGAAACGCCCCGGCGCCCTAGAATCCCAATTCGTCCCTATACGGATCGCGTCCTTCCCGTTGGGGAGTTCGGGGACGTCAGGGACATCCCTCTCCCTATGAAATATTTTCTCTACTGCCGAAAATCCTCCGAGGCCGAGGACCGTCAGGTCCTGTCCATCGAATCCCAGCGCACCGATCTGGAACGGCGGCTCTTGGCCCTGCCCGAGGTCGAGCTGGTGGAGATCATTGAGGAGTCCCGCAGCGCCATGACACCGGGACGACCGCGCTTCGACGCCATGGTGGCCCGGATCGAAGCGGGCGAGGCCGAGGGCATCGCCACCTGGGCACCCGACCGTCTGGCGCGCAACTCCATCGACGGCGGGCGGCTGATCTATCTGCTGGATCGCGGCGTGCTCAAGGACCTGAAATTCTCGACCTACACCTTCGAGAACAACTCTCAGGGCAAGTTCATGCTGCAGATCATGTTCGGCCAGTCGAAATACTATTCCGACGCCCTCTCCGAAAACGTCAAACGCGGCAACCGCACCAAACGCGAAAACGGCTGGCATCCGGGCAAGGCCCCCATCGGTTACCTCAACGATCCAATCACCCGGACTATCGTCGCCGATCCCGAGCGTTACCCGCTCGTCCGGCGCATGTTCGAACTGGCCATGGACGGCATCCCGCCCAAGCGCATCTCCCTCCTGGCTCGCGACGACTGGGGTTTGACGAGCGTCCGAGGCGGCCGGGCCGGCCGCCCGTTGGCGCTCCCGACGATCTACAAGGTCCTGCGCAACCGCTTCTACCTCGGCGAACTCACCTTCGACGGACGGCGCTTGCCGGGCCGCCACTGCGCCATGCTCACCTCGGCCGAGTTCGAGCGGGTTCAAGGCCGCGTTGGACGCTCGGACAGACCTCGACCCAGCCGCCACGTCTTCGCCTACACCGGCTTGATCCGATGTGGCGGCTGCGGGGGCATGATCACGGCGGAGCACAAGACCAACGCCTACGGCTCCCGCTATGTCTACTATCGCTGCGTCAAACGACCTTTCGGTCCGCGTTGCCGCGAGCGATCCGTCGAGGTTCGGGACCTTGAGGCTCAGATTATCGCCTACCTATCCAACCTGGCGGTCCCGGAAGGTCTCGCTGACTGGGCTCGCGACCGATTGCGTCGGTCAGCCGTCGGCCAAGCCGCCGCGCGGCGCGAGCGCGAAAAACTATCGGACAAGGTTCTAAAGGACATTGAGGACGAGACCCGAGAACTGACCAGCCTCCGGCTGAGGCGGCTGATCGACGATACTGAGTTCAGCTTCGAGCGAGAACGGCTCGAGACCCGCCAGGCCAAACTGGTTCAGGAGCGCCAAGTCAGCGCAGACCCCGAACAGTTGATCCGACTTTTGGACAGTGTCGCTTCGTTCAGCAAACAGGCCGTGGAACGGTATTCGACAGGCGATGCGACGACCCGTCGAAAAATCCTGGAATTGGTCGGATCCGACTTTTCTCTGAAGGGCAAAAAACTCAGCATTCAGGCTGTGAAACTGTTCCGATGGAACGGTGAAAGCGCCGAAATTCTCCTTGGGTGCACGCGGGTCGATGATGTTCGAACTTTTCGGCCTACCGACGAGGCCGAGGAGTGGCTCAGGATGCTACGATCGCATGCCGAAGGCACTGAATGTGAAACGACGCTGGACGAGCTCTACGACTTGATGCCGACAGTGGAACTGCAGAAGGCTGCATAGAGACATATCGATGTCCCTGATGTCCCCGACGTCCCCATGATTTGCAAACCCCGCGCCGTAGACTGGCGCGGGGTTCAGATATTGGCATCAACTGCTCCTGGCAAGACGGGCTTGCCGTCGTTCGTACATATCCAGTTTGTGATGCAGGGAGGACATCAGTGGAAGCACTTTCGCACGATGGTCAGGGTCAGGAAACGCACGCACGGCACCCTCGGGGTTACTGAGTATGCGCCTGAGTATTCGACGCTGTGCGCTACGAATTGCAACATCTTCTTTTATTGACATCGGTTCTTCTCCTTTATTCCGAGGATTGTTCTCCGAACAAAGGCTATCACGAATCTGAATACTGTCTAAAAGGCAGGCACCCATGGACGCAAAATGCCGTCGTGCACGCCCCTCTCCCTTGCGCGAAGATGGTCTTGGGCGCCCGTTATCAGTTCTCGAACCCACATGCGTATGATTCACTTCAACGCCGGCGGGGCACCTCTCGAGGATGAGTTCCAGGACTACATCTTGGACGTCATCTTCCACGGATTGGACCTTATGAGCGCGCTCGGGGAACTCGTGACACTCGTGTCCGAGTACCAGATCAAGCTCGGCAGGATCCTTGGAGCTCCTACGCTCCCTCCGTTCGAGGGTTAGGCCCCGATTGCAGGAGTTCGGTTCCCTATTTAAGCGCCCAATTTGTCGGTGCGGGCTGGTCGACGATGTTCGAACTTTTCCGCCCTCGGTCGGGGCCGAAGATTGGCTCGCGGAAATTCTAGCACATGCCGGAAGCGACGAGCGGGATCTGACACTCAGGATGATCGATGACTTCACCACTCAGCCGATCTGAGGATGGCATAAGGTCGGATCAATGTCCCTGAAGTCCCCAACGTCCCGACGAATAGCTGCAGATGTCGCCAACGCTTCAGACTGAAAATGCACTTATGCAGACGGCTTCTCAGCTGCCGGGAAAGACAATCGCAATGTTCGGTGACGGTATTGGTTCTGCGTTTTCCATAACGAACGCAACACTGTAGCGAGCACGGGTGACCGCGACATAGAATTTCGAAATGTCGCCAGCCAAGTTCAGGTCGCCGCTGGCCAGATAGGCTTTCATCGGCTGGGTCGGAAAGATCAGGGTGCGATTGAAGCTCCGGCCTTTCACAACACCGATATTCATTGCTGGCAAGCCCTGCGTCTTGCTTCGTTTATCCCACCTCAGCACCATCGGTGAGTGGGTCTTGTAATACTCCTCTGCCTCATCGGGCCTGATGTGAAAAATGCCGTCATGGCCGGTTTCCTTGGCGTTCCGCGACACGGTCTTGGGTAGCCCGGGGTACAGGGCATCGGCGAAGTCGCAGATCGTTTGGTTTGAGCGCCACGTCTCTGTGAGAGCCTCGACGGTCACCAACCCTGCCTTCTGTTTTGCCTCTATCCAGGCAATGATTTCCGCCCGAGCGAACTGCTTATTCTTGCTGCCCTTGTTAGTGACGAAGGTGGCCTGCCGTGGATCACCTACAGCGATCACCTCGATATCGGAGCGAAACAGCTTCTCAAGAAGGACGAGGTCGTAGCCAGCGAGATCCTGGAGCTCATCAATGAAAACGTGGGTGAAGATCCCGGCGAGGCGGTCGATTACCAGCCCGCGCGTTTTGTCGTCGAGGAAGCAGACGAAGTCGCTAGCGCGATCAAGGTACAAGTCGCCCGATGCGGTGAAGTAATAGCGGTCTACCGCCGCTTTCGCCGTCCGCTTGACCCAGTCCGGCATCACCGGGATCAAATTCGTCGATCTTGGAAGCGGCACGCTCGACACGAGATTCTGGTACGGCCGGACCCCGTGGGTCAGGAGCACGCTGTACCAAGTTGCGACGGTGACGTTCGGCGGCACACAGCCGAATCGTTCGATCAAACAGTCTCGGATATTCTGAGTGTTTTCGTTCGTGTACGTCGTGATCAGAATGCGCGCGTCCGTAAGGCGAACGGCTTCCGAAACGAGGTGGTTCGTCTTGCCTGACCCAGCGCTCGCCACCACGATCGTGTTCATGGCTACAGGGCTCGCTGAACGTAGTCCGGGAAGGTCAGCGGTTCTGCGGTCTCAAGAACCCTGAGGGCCCACTCGGTCTTGTTCGCGGACATGTATTTAACGAGCGCGTCCTTATCGGCGTAGGCCGTACCCAAGGCTTTGTTCATTGCACCTAGCGTGTTGCACTTCGCCATCTGGGGCTCGAGCGTAGGCGCATCGTCGTCGTCATCAGCGCAGATCGTGATCCCGGGATCGCCTGCATACGCCTTGTATTTCTCGGTGATGTTCTTGGCGTAGTCGCCGTCATTGTCCGTGACGATGGTGATCGGCTTCTTCAGCTGCCTGGTGATGTCGAGGAAGCGTGGGAATGACAATCCACGCACGTTGACGACATCGACACCGTCCGCAGACGGAAGTCTGCCATGGCGGTCGAAGTAGGCCTTCTGCAGGATGAGCTCGTCCGACGGACCTTCGACCAGAATGCTTCGATCCGCGAGGATGATCCGCAGAGTGTCGTAGCCTGATAACTTCTTGAAGTATTTCTCCGTGTCCGGAGGAAGCTTGTTAATCGACGTCGTCGTGCCGCTATGGAGCAGGATGGTTTTCTCCAATCCGAGCCGATTGAGCACATAGGCGCTGTGCGTCGTGATGATGATCTGCTTGCCCGCGCACTTGTCCTCGATCTTTTGGATGAGCTTCTGCATCGACGCGAAGGAGAGATGGTTCTCCGGCTCCTCGATCAGAATCACATGGGCATCGCCTGCTTGGCGATCGAGCGCCAACATGATTTTCAACGCACTCTGTTCTCCTTTCCCGATGAACTGGAACGGCAGGTCATCGAGGTGCGGCACCAAGTTGGATTCCCAGTTGGAGCGCTGCGAGACGTCCACAGTGATCGCGAGATCCTTGTCGGTGATGGCGCCTTTGCGCTGGGTGAGTTTCGCGTTGATCCCCTTGATGGCTGGCTGGTCGGAAAACTGCTCTTTGAGGTTCCGGTATGCCACGGAGAGTGCGGCACGCTCCTTTGGCTCAAGACCGCTGCTGATGATGTTCTGGAGATAGAAGTCTGTACCGCTCTGAAGGCGGATGGTGGTCGCGTCGATGTAAGACAGCCCGACCGGAATGCTCCGTGGGGTGATCGTGCCGCCGGCGAATGAGCACCACTGGACCCCGTAGTATTCGGTCGGGAGTGTTTTTATCTCCCCCGGCTTCGCGAGGAGGGCGGTGTACTCGTCCGCGTAATCGTCGTTGAAAGCGATCTCAAGCTTGACGCCGATCGCGTCGGTCTTGGAGTGATTGTTGGATCCGCGCAGCCCTCGAACGGCTTCGCTGTCGGTAAGAAATGCTTCGATGAGAATTCGCGGGAGCGGCGGTCTTGCACCGGCCTGAACCGCCGCCACATACGCAGCAACAACGTCCTTATTGAACAGGTGGGCGGTGAGCTCGCTTTCGATTTGGCGGCCACCGAGCCGTTTCGTCAGCACAAGAGATATGGCTTCGAGAATGGATGACTTTCCCGACTCGTTGTTCCCGACGACGATGTTGAGTGTGCCGTCGAGATCAAATTCGAAGGTGCCAAACCCTTTGAAATTCTCGATGTAGATTTTGGATAGCATGGCGTTCACAGCTAACGAGCGCATGACTCTATGCTGTAGGCCTATGTTAGCGCGGTGAACCGGGCCAGCAAAATCGCCGCCCCCCGTCCGACCCAGCATTCAGATCACCGGCAAGTTCGAACTGCACACAGTGTCGATTTCGACCCGACGTCGGTGGAGCGCTCGCTGAGAAAAACACAGGCTAGGTATGCTGTTTTGTGAAGGCGATCATTTGACGCTCCCAGGGTCGCGTAGCTGGGGGACCGGGCCGACGTTCAAACCTCGGGAGTGCTGCGCACGCTGCTGGAGCGCATGGCGGTCGCTCCGATGCCGGAGGAGGATGTCCGTGTCCTGCGGGAGGGCGCGGACTGGCTGGGAGAGCGCGGAGTGATGGAACGAAATCGCCGAAGTCCCTGGAGGCGAAGCCTGGCCGGTTGGCGGGACGGTGAACCCTTAGTTGTTGATACGGGCGGGTGGCGAGGCTAGCGTCACCGAACCTAGGGGAGGTGTTGCCGGTGAAGGCCTACAATCGCGATGTGCTCAAGATGCTGCCGGACGAACTGGAGTCGTTCGTTCGGGACTGGGCGATTGCGAAGACAGAGTATTTCCGCGTCGAGCCGTTTCGCGGCACGGCCGACCGCGGCCGCGACGTGGTCGGCTTCCTCACATCCGAACTGCACGAAGGGGAATGGGACAACTACCAGTGCAAACAGTATGGCACGACCCTACCGACAGGCGGCGTCTTCCACGAAATAGGCAAGGTGCTCTACTACGCCAGCCTCAAGGAGTTCACACCGCCGCGGCGCTATCTGTTCGTTGCGCCCATGGGCATCAATCGAAACCTCCAGAAGCACTTCTTCAAGCCGACGGCGTTCAAGGCGGCCTTCATCGCGGGTTGGGACGATCACTGTCGCAAGACGATCATCGAGGGGGGCGACATCCCGCTTGACGGAGATTTGCTGGACCTTGTCTCTGCCTACGATTTCTCCTGCATCGCCCATGTGGGCGTCGAGGAGTTGCTCGCGGATCCTGCGGCCAAGCCGGTGCTGTACAAATATTTCGGGGCTGACCCGGGTCCGGCACCTGGCTGCGGCCCTCCGGGGCCGGTCCAGCAGGCGGAGTTGCCCTACATCAGCCAGTTGGTGGACGCCTATTCCGAGCGCAGAGGGGTTGCCTTCGCGGACCACGCCGAAGTCGCCTCTGATCCGGCCTTCGCCCCCCACCTCGCGCGGCAACGCGAACGATTCTACGACGCGGAAGCCTTCAAGAGATTCTACCGCGACAACACCGACCCGGCGGTGATCGAGACCTTCGAGAACGAGATCTATCATGGCGTCGCTGAAGTCTGCGACGAGGACCACAAGGATGCCTACAGCCGCGTGAACAAGGTGATGGTGCAAGCCGGCAGTGTGATGCCGAGCGGAGTGCTGGCGCCGCATGCGCGCGTCGAGGCCAAGCAGGGCGTGTGTCACCATCTCGCCAATGAAGCCCAGCCACGGCTGATATGGCGCCGGCCGTGAGCCGACCCGCGCTGTTCAACAGCCTTCTCGAGACTGGAATCCGAGCGGTCGTCGTGCTCGACGCCGCCTATCCGCGTGCGTTCAGCGTCACCCAAATCGCCTGGTTCGATCACTTGGTGGTTCATACAGAAGACATCGCCGGTCCCCCCAGTCTCCATCCCGACGTGCCTCAGCGCAGCGGCGAACTTCTCGTCCGCCGCCGCCTCGTTGAGGACAGTCTGACCCTCATGCGCAGGCTACGCCTGGTGGAGCTTGAGCCGGATCAGCACGCCGGCATCCTCTATCGCGCCAGTGGAGACGCCTCCGGGATCGTTGAACACCTGCAGACCGACTACGCACTTCAACTTCGCGAATGCGCCGAGTGGCTGGCCAAAGAGATTTGCGCCCGAACCCCCGAAGCGTTCGAGGCCTTGGTAGCGGAGCGGATCGGACGCTGGCGTATTGAATTCCAGGGCTTGGACGCGGCTCCTGAGAGTTACCCATGAGCCGCATTGTCCTGCGTCATCTGGCCTTCACCGGACCGGAGGTCGAAATCGCAAAGCTGGAGTTCGAGGACCGGCTGAACCTCATTTGGGGGGCGTCCAACACCGGAAAATCCTTCACGCTTAAGGCCCTGGACTACATGTTCGGGGGCAAGGGGCCGCTACCCGACATCAATGAGCGCCGCGGCTATGACACAGTCTGGCTAGCCCTGACGTTGCCGGCAGGCGGTGATGTCACCCTGTCACGATCACTGTCCGCAGGCGGCTTCCTCCTTCATCAAGGACACGTCAGCGAGCCCGTTCCGGACGCCGAGCCACGTCAGCTTCGCTCGATCCACGATCCGGTTGACGATGCCAACCTTTCCGCACTGCTGCTGACCGAGCTGGGTCTCCGACACAAGACGATCGCGACCAATGCCTACGGGGTCACGCGCTCTCTAAGTTTCCGGGATCTGGAATCCACCTTCCTCGTCGATGAGACGAGCATCCAGATCGAGCGGTCACCCATCGAGGGAGGGCAACGAGACGATCGGACAACCGAAAGAAGCGTGTTCAGACTCTTGCTGACCGGCCTCGACGACTCCGCGGTCATCGCCGTGGATGATCCGAAGAAGTTCAATGTCGCGAAACAGGTGAAGCTCGAGCTCATCCAGGATATGCTGGCGGAAATCGAAGCGACGATCGAAGCCGATTATCCTGATGCGGACAGTCTGGTCGATCAGTTGGAGCGACTCGAGAACAGCCTCGACGGGACCAGCGCGGCCTTCAGGCGACTGCAGACGTCGATGCGGAGCCTGCTTGCCGAGAAACACCAACTTTCAAAACTGATTCCAGAAGCCCGTGTGCGCCTGGACGAAGTTGGACTTCATATCGACCGTTTCGAGCAGCTCCAGGGTGTCTACGGGTCCGACGTCCAGCGTCTCGAAGCCTTGGAGGAAGCCGGCTTATTGCTCGAGATCGCCTCCAGCCGCGATTGCCCGCTGTGTGGCGCCGCGCCCGACGCTCAGAAGCATCACGACGACGAGCACGACATCCAGCGCGTGCGTGAGGCCGCGGTCGTCGAGATCGCGGCCATCCGTCGCCATAGCGACGATCTGGAGTTGTCGCTTACCGAACTGCGCACGGAACGGGCGCAGCTCCTGGCGCAGCTTCCGGAGCTCGAGGGCCGGCTTAGCCGACTGGAAATCGACATCGGCGACCTGGCCCCTCAGGCCAATCAGTCTGAAACGGCCCTCTCAGCTCTCCTGAACGCGCGGGACAAGGCCAAACGCGGTCTCAGCCTGATCAACCAGCGGGCCGAGCTTCAACAGCGACGCGAACTGTTCGAGCGCTCGAAGGCGACGCCGCGAAGCGAAAGGCCCAATCTCGCCCTCCCAGGCACGATCGCCCATGAGTTTTCCAAGATGGTCAGCGCGGTACTGGAGCTCTGGGGGTTCCCGGGTGAGCACCACGTCGACTTCGACGATGTGCAATACGATCTGAAGATTGACGGCAAGGCGCGGGTCGCCAACGGCAAGGGTGTCCGCGCCGTAACTCATGCAGCCTTCAAGGTGGCCCTGCTGCTGTACTGCCGCGAGCGGGGCCTGCCCCATCCCGGTTTTCTCGTGCTGGATACGCCTCTGCTGACCTATCGAGATCCGCTCAAAAAGCCGGAGGCTGGGGAGCTGGGAGCCGATGAAGCCGCCCTTGCCGCCACCTCGGTAAAAGATCGCTTCTTCGCTCACCTCGCGTCCCTGTCCGGTATCGCCCAGTTCATAATCCTGGAAAACGTCGATCCGCCCGAGGATCTGTCCGGCTCCGCCCGTGTCGAGGTCTTCTCGGGCGGACCGGGCGGGCGACCCGGCCTGTTCGCCCCGAGGCCGTTGCCCCGCATGGCGCTCGCAGATGCCGAGCCCGAGGATCAGCCAGATGAGCCCGAGCGACAGGATGACTGACGCGGGCGATCTGAGAGCTCATGTCTTCCTCGCGGATCAAGACGTCACCGAAGATTCCCGCGGGCAGCTCGGCACGATGGATGTGTAAGCCGGAGTAATCCTGGCCAGTCATCCCCCGCGATCTGACGATCGCGCGCACGGATTTCGGGCGAACGATCTAGACGAAGCCCGCCGCCCCAGCCGGCGCGATTTCGAGCTCTGTGGTAAGGTTGGGGCATATGAACAAACCATACGAACTCACCCGCCAGGAATGGGCGGCGGTCGGGGCTGTGCGGGCAGTGCAGGAGGCCTGGGGGCTCGAAGACGATCCCGCCGCCTGGCTGCCGGAGAACGCCTACGGTGTCCGCTTTGATTACCAGACC
>JAIESL010000031.1 GCA_019746095.1 Caulobacteraceae bacterium | reverse complement strand
TGGGGGCCGGGGCCGCGCGCCGGGCCCTGGCGGCGGCCGGTTGGGCCGAGGGCGACTTCGATGTGCTGATCGGCGCCTGCGCGGTGATGGAACAGCCCATTCCGGGGGCCTCGGTCCTGATCCAGGAGGCCCTGGGCCTCGGCAAGTCCGACATCTGGGCCTTCGACGTCAACCAGACCTGCCTGTCCTTCCTGGCCGCACTCGACGTCGCCGCCATGGGGTTCGAGACAGGCCGGTTCCGCCGGGCCCTGATCGTGTCCAGCGACATTGCCTCCTGCGGGCTGGACTGGGACACACCGGCCTCCGCCGCCATCTTCGGTGACGGGGCCGCCGCCGTCTGTGTCGAGGCCGGGACCGACCGCGCCGGCCCGGGCCTGCTGGCCCGCGGCTTCGAGACCTATGGGGCAGGCAAGGATCTGGCGACGGTCCGGTCCGGTGGAACCCGCGTCCGGATCGGGGATGGTTTCGAGGCCTTTGCCGAGGGCGCGCATTTCCGGATGGACCCGTTCGGCATCTTCAAATCGGCCTCACGGACCCTGCCCGCCCTGATCGACCGCGTCCTGGGCGAAGCGGGCCTGACCCGGGAGACGGTCGATGTCATCGTCGGCCACCAGGCCAGCCGCCCCGCCATCGAGCACGCCCGGCGGCTGATGGGCGGCGATCCCGACCGGCTGGTCGATATCTTCGCCACCCGGGGCAACCAGATCGCGGCCTCCCTGCCCACCACGCTGGTCGAGGCGCATGCAACCGGACGGCTGGGGCCCGGCAAGACCGTTCTGCTGCTGGGCACGGCCGCGGGAATCAGCCTGGCTGCCATGGTGCTGCGGACATGAGCCGGCGGGCGCTGGTCACCGGCGCGACCGGTGGGCTCGGCCTGGCGCTGACCCAGGCCCTGGTGGACGCCGGCTATGCGGTGCGGGCGACCGGACGCAGCCCCGTGGCCATCCGCCGGCTGGAATCCATGGGGGTCGAGGCCGTCGCCGGCGACCTGTTCGACCTCGGCCCCGATGCCGTATGCCGGGATGTCGATGTCGTCTTTCACGCGGCTGCCCTGTCCAGCCCCTGGGGTCCCGACGACGCCTTCCAGCGCGCCAATGTCGATCTGACCCGTGACCTGATCGCCGCCGCCCGGCGCGCCGGTGCAGGATCGTTCGTCTTCGTCTCCTCGCCCTCCGTCTATGCCCGCTGGGCCGACCAGACCGGGCTGACCGAAGATACGCCCTGGCCGGACCGCCCGCTGAATGCCTATTCGCGCACCAAGGGCGAGGCCGAGCGGCTGGTCCTCGCCGCCGATGCGCCCGGCTTCCGCACGGTCGCCATCCGTCCCCGTGCGATCATCGGTCCCGATGACGCCGTCCTGCTGCCGCGGATCCTGCGGCTGGTGAAGCGCGGGCGCTTCCCCCAGTTCCGCGACGGACAGGCGCTGGTCGAACTGACCGATGTGCGGGACGCGGCGCGCGCCATCCTGTTGGCCGATCTGCACCGGGACGCCGCCGGCGGACAGGCGATCAACATCACCAGCGGACAACCCCTGCCGATCCGCGATCTGATCCAGCGGCTCGGGCAGGCGCTGGACGTCGAGGTTCGAACCATCGCCGTCCCCCTTGCCGTCGGTCAGGCCCTGTCGGTCGGTGCCGACGCCCTGTGCCGCCTGTTGCCCGGGCGGCCGGAACCGGTCCTGACCCCCTATACCCTCTCGACCCTGGCCTGGTCGCAGACCTTCGACCTTGAACGGGCCCGCCGCCTGCTCGGCTATGAACCCGCCCATGATGCGGTCAGGACGGCCCTGGGCGTCGCACCCGGGCTGGCGGCGTCGTGAAACGCTGCCGCGTCCATATCCTGCGGGCGGGGTCATGCGCCCACCCGGCCATCATGACCCGCCGCGACGCCGGCCTGGCCCCGACTGTCTTCCCCGCCCTCGCCGCCCTGATCGTCCATCCTGAGGAAGGGCCGATCCTGTTCGACACGGGCTATGACCCCGCCTTCTTCGCCGCCACAGAGCCGTTTCCAGAACGCCTCTACCGTTGGACCACCCCGGTCTCGTTCGAGCCCGGGGACGCCGTCGCCGACCAGCTGCCCGCCTTCGGCTTCAGACCCGAGGACATCCGCGCCGTGGTCGTCTCCCATTTCCACGGCGACCATATCGCCGGCCTGAGCCGCTTCCCGCAGGCCCGCATCTTCTGCGCCCGCGCGGGCTTGGCCGAGGTCCAGCGCACGGGCCGGGTCGCACGCGTCCGGCGCGGCATTCTGGCGGCCCTCGCCCCGGTCGACCTCGACGCCCGGGCGGTCTTCTTCGAGGCCCGGCCGCCGGTCGCCCTCGGCCCGGACATGGCGCCGTTCGAGACCGGGGCCGATCTGCTGGGCGACGGCTCCCTGCTGGCGGTCCCGC
Source organism: Caulobacteraceae bacterium (assembly GCA_019746095.1). Classification (GTDB taxonomy): domain Bacteria; phylum Pseudomonadota; class Alphaproteobacteria; order Caulobacterales; family Caulobacteraceae; genus Brevundimonas. The sequence continues at coordinate 64,201 of JAIESL010000031.1, read as the reverse complement.
TGCCGGGCCACTGCCCCGGCCACTGGGGTCTGGTGGTGCGGCAGACGGACGACCGCACCCGGTTCCTGATCGCCGATGCGGCCTGGTCCAGCGGTGCCGTGCGCGACGACGTCCCGCCCCCTCGTCTGACCACCGCCCTGCTCGGCGAAACCGGGACCTATCGCGAGACCCTCCATGCCCTGCACCAGCTTTGGGGGCGCAATCCGGAGGTGATCCTCACCCCCTCCCACTGCGGCGAGGTCGAGATCGAGACCCACTGTGCAGACTGACCGGCCCGGGGTTCTCCGGGCCTGGCTCGGGGCCCGCTGGAGCGGCATGAGCCTGCGCACCCGCGCCGCCATTGAGCGGCGACAGGCCCGTTTGTGGTCCGCCATGGTCCCCGTCGTCCGCCGCACCCCGGCGGTCCGCGCCCTCGCCGGCCGCCCCCTGACGGACTTCCCCATCATGCGGCCCGAGGCCCTGCGCGAGGGCTTTGACGCCTGGAACACTCTCGGCCTGACCCGCGCCGGGGCCGAGGCCGCCGCGCGCGCGGGCGAAGGCGGCGACTCCGGTGAGGTGCAGCCGGGGGTCGTCGCCGGCTTTTCGTCAGGATCATCCGGTCGGCCCGGCCTGTTCGTCACCAGCGCGGCCGAACGCGCCGGCTGGCTCGGCCACATCCTCGCCCGCCTCCTGCCCCTCGGAGCCATGCTGCGCCCGACGCGGATCGCCCTGTGCCTGCGCGCCGACAACCGGCTGTACGGCGAGGTCCGTGCGGCGGGTCCGTTTCGCTTCCTCTTCGTGGGCCTCGAAGTCCCCGCACCCGACCGCTACGAGCGGCTGCGCGCCTTCGCCCCCGATGTGCTGATCGCCCCGACGCAGGTGCTGGCCGACCTCGCCCTTCGCACCCGCAGCCCCTGGCCGCTCCGCCGTCTGTTCTACGGTGCTGAGCCCATGGGCGAAGCCGAGCGCGGCTGGATCGGTGCGGCCCTCGGCGTCCGGCCCGACCCGATCTACCAGGCCACCGAGGGCTTTCTCGGTGCCCCCTGTCGTTTCGGGACGCTGCATCTGAACGAGGATGTCCTGATCATCGAGCGTGAGCCGGTCCCCGGGACGGATCGCTTCCTGCCGATCGTCACCGACCTGCGCCGGACCACCCAGCCGATGATCCGCGTCCGCCTGCCTGACCTGCTGCAGCCGCTGGCGATCCCCTGCCCCTGCGGCTCACCCCGGATGGCCGTCCGTCCGGTCGAGGGCCGACAGGATGACCTGTGGCATTGGGCGGCCACCGTCATCTGCCCGCGCGAGGTCGAGACGGCCGTGAGCGATGCCCTCGGGCCGGAGCATGACTGGCGCGCGACGGCGACGTCACGGGGGGTCACGGTCGAGGCCGATCCCGATCGGATCCCTGCCGCCGTGAGGGCGGTCGAGGCCCTGTTGGCGGCACATGGCGTGAAGGCACCGGTGACCGCAGGCGGCCCGCCCCGGCAGGACGGGGTCAAGCGTCGGCGGGTGCGCTGGTCCGATGGCTGAACGGGTTCTGATCACCGGAGCCCGGGCCGTCGCGGCCCTGGACCTCGCCCGCAGCCTGCGGGCCGCCGGCTATGAGCCGCATCTCGCTGACTGCAGCCCGGCCTGGATCGCGCGGGCCTCGCGTTCAGCGGGGCCGGTGCATCGCTATGCCTCGCCCGTCGATCAGCCCGCCGCCTTTGCCCGTGATGTCCGCCGTCTGATCACCCGCCTCGATCCGGTCCGCATCATCCCCACCTGCGAGGAGGTGTTTCATCTCGCTGCCCTGGCCGAGGCCGACGCCTTTTCGGAACGGCTGTTCGCTCCGCGACCGGACCGCCTGACCACCCTGCACGCCAAGGATCGCTTCGCCGCCCTGTGCCGCAGTCTCTCCCTGCCGGTTCCGGACACCACGGTGGTGGCCGATCAGGCGGCGCTGGCGGACGTCGCCGGCCGGGCAGGCGATCAGGTATTCAAGCCCGTCTGGTCGCGTTTCGGGGCCCGGACCCTCGTTGTCCCCGGGCCAGCCGCGCTCGCCAACCTGGTGCCGACACCCGACGCGCCCTGGGTCGTCCAGCGCCGCATCATCGGCGAGGAGGTCAGCTTCTATGCGGTCTGCCGGGAGGGTCGGGTCGTCGCCTTCTGCGCCTATGGATCCGACTGGCGGCTTCCCGGCGGGGCCGGCTACGCCTTTCGTCCCCTCCCCGCGCATCAGACCGCCCGGCTTCGACCACTGGCCGACGCCCTGGCGGCCTTCGCCGGGACAGGACAGATCGCCTGCGACGCCATCTTCGGCGCTCACGGACAGCCCTGGCTGATCGAGTGCAATCCCCGCGCAACCAGCGGAATCCATCTGTTCGACCGCGCCCCCGCCTTCGGCCAGGCCCTGATGGGGCGCGGCGAGGCAGAGCCTGTCGCCGGCCCCTGCCATCTCTCCACGGCCCTGTGGCTGCAAGGCCTGCCGACCGCCCTGCGGCGCGGACAGCTGGCGGACTGGCGGATCCAGAGGCGTGACGGCCGCGACGCCCTCGCCGCGCCGGATGACGCCGGACCCCGGCTCGGCGCCCTGGCCGATGTCGCCGTCTTCGGTCTGCGCGCCGCCCGAGGCGGTCGCTCGCTGACCGGGGCCATGACCGCGGACATCGAATGGAACGGCCAGCCTTTGACCCCCGACCTGTGGCTCCCCGACCCGGCCCGAAGATAAACCGGGAGTTGCGGCGTTTTCTGCTTCCCGCCGCCTCGACTTCGCGGAATTCAGCCGCCATCGTGGACTGGCATGGGGCGTATCGCGGTCAAGACATCAGCCGCCGGAGCGGATCAGGCGACCGCCGCCGGCGGAAGCTTCGATTCTGCACATCAGGCCCTCGCCGCTGACAAGACCCTGCAATTCGAGATGAAGGGCGTCGAGCCTCCGCCGCCGCCCCCGGGCTGGCTTCAGCCCCTGGCCGATTTTCTTCAGGCCATGGAGCCGCTGTTCACGATCATTTTCTGGATCGGTCTGGCCGCGATCGTCCTGTCCATCCTGTGGTTCATCGGTCGCGAGTTGATCCGTATCCGCCCGCCCGGCAAGACCGACAGGCTCAACATCAGCGACGATGGCTGGCGGCCCGCCCCGGCGGCGGCCCTGGCCCTGCTGTCCGAGGCTGACGCCCTGGCCGCCGAGGGCCGGTTCGCCGAGGCCGTACACCTGCTGCTGTTGCGCAGCATCAACGACATCGACGGCCGCCTGCCCAATACGGTCCGGCCCGCCCTGACCGCGCGGGACATCGCCGGTCTGGGCCGCCTGCCCGCCGCAGCCCGCCCGGCCTTCGACAAGATCGCCCGTGTCGTCGAGAGCAGCCTGTTCGGCGGTCGCCCGGTCGATCGCGCCGCCTTCGTCGACTGCCGCGCCGCCTATGAGGCCTTCGCCTTTCCGCAGGCCTGGGCCGCATGACCGACGCTACCGTGCCCGACGCCGCAGCAGCCGGAGCGCCCGGCCAGACCCGCCAGCCGTTCCGGCCCGGCATGGTCCTGGCCCTCGTGCTGGTGGCGGTCTTCTCCCTCTCGGCCCTGGGGGCCCTGAGTGCCTATGCCCCCGAGATCAGCAACGGTGACGACGGTCGCGGCCATGCCCTGTCGCGCTCGGCCATCGGCTATGGCGGGGTGGTTAGCCTGCTGAAGGGGATGGATCGTCCGGTTCTGCTCAGCCGCGGTCCGTTGCGCGGCCGGGCCCAGGATGGGCTGTTGATCCTGACCCCGCCGCTCGGACGCGAGGAGGAGGCCCTCGAGACCCTGCGCTGGGAGGCCGGCTCGGTGCTGGTCGTCCTGCCCAAATGGAAGGTCACGCGCGAGATCACCCGCAAGGGCTGGGTGCGCGAGGCCGGCCCCCTGCCTGTCGAAGACAGTCTTTCCGTCCTGCCCGGGGACGTGGTCGAGGGCCTGGTCCTGACCGAGGATACCGTCACCACCTCACCCCGTCTGACCGGCGGCGGCGGCCGTCTGATCGCGGCCGGGCCCGAGGTGCGGTCCTTGCGGACCCTCGCCGGCCCGGGCTGGACGCCGGTGATCATGGACGGTGCCGGGCGCGCCCTGGTTCTGACCCACGAAGACACCGGCCTGTATGTTCTCTCCGATCCTGACCTGCTGAACACCCAGGGCATGAATCAGCCCGGCAAGGCCCGCGCCGCCCTGGCCTTGCTGGACACCCTCGGGCCGCCGAACCAGGTGGTGGCCTTCGACCTGTCCCTGCACGGGTTCAGCCGACCGCGCAGCGTGCTGCGCCTGCTGCTGGAACCGCCGCTGCTCGGCTTCACCCTCTGCCTGCTGTTCGCCGCCGGACTGGTCGGCTGGCAGGCGATGATCCGCTTCCAGCCGCCCGGCCATACCGGCCGCGCCGTAGCCCTGGGCAAGAAGGCCCTGGCCGACAATACCGCCGCCCTTGTCCGCCTGGCGCGCCGCGAGCACCGGATGGCGCGCCCCTATGCCGAACTCGTGCAGGCCCAGGCCGCCAGGGCCGTGGCCGCGCCGCCGACCCTGTCGAAGGAGGCGACCATCGCCCTGCTCGACCGCCTTGCGAAGCGGCAGGGTTCCGGGACCACCTATGCAGACCTGTCCGCCGAGGCGGACCGGACCCGTAACGCCGGCGACCTGATGAGCGTCGCCCGATCCTTGATGCGCTGGAAGCTGGAGATGACCCGTGGACGTGACTGAAGTCGGGGCCATCGCGGCCCGCATACGCGCCGAGGTCAGCAAGGCCGTCATCGGCCAGACCGAGACCGTGGACCTGATGCTGACCGCCCTGTTCTGCGGCGGACACATCCTGCTGGAAGGTCCGCCCGGAACGGCCAAGACCCTGCTGGCCCAGACCTTCGCCCGCACCCTGAGCCTGCAGTTCGGGCGGATCCAGTTCACCCCGGACCTGATGCCCGGCGACATCCTGGGATCCAACATCTTCAACTTCCAGACCTCGACCTTCACCCTCACGCGCGGGCCGGTGTTCTGCGACCTGCTGCTGGCGGACGAGATCAACCGCACCCCGCCCAAGACCCAGGCCGCCCTGCTCGAGGCCATGCAGGAACGGTCCGTCACCGTCGACGGCGACACCCATGTGCTCAGCGACCGGTTCACCGTCATCGCGACCCAGAACCCGATCGAACAGCAGGGCGTCTATCCCCTGCCCGAGGCTCAGCTGGACCGGTTCCTGTTCAAACAGACGCTGGACTATCTGTCGCGCGAGGATGAGCTGAAGGTGGTTCAGGCCCATGGGTCCCACGCCGGCATGCCGGACCCCGTCGCCCTCGGCGTTGCGGCCGTGGCGGATGCCGCGACGGTGGCGGAGGCGATCCGGATGGTGTCGCAGGTTCGCCTCTCGCCCGAGATCACCGCCTATGTGGTCGACCTGATCCGGGCCACGCGCGAGAGCGCCGACCTGCAGACCGGTGCCTCGCCCCGCGCCGGAGCCATGCTGGCGGTCGCCGCCCGCGCACGCGCCGTGCTGGACGGTCGCGACTATGTCATCCCCGACGACGTCAAGGGGCTGGCCCTGCCGGCCCTGCGCCACAAGGTCGTCCTGTCCCCCGCCGCCGAGATCGAGGGGCGCCGTGTCGAACAGGCCATCCGTTCGCTGATCGATCAGGTGCCCGCCCCGCGATGATCTATCCGACGCGCCGGTGTGTGGTGGCGGCGCTCGCGGGGGCACCGGTCGCCCTTGTGCTCGGGCTTGTCCAGCCCGGCCTGTGGCTGGCCGCGCCCGTGTGGCTGCTGGCGGTCGGAACCCTGATGCTGCTGGACGCCCTGCTGGCCCCCTGGCCGAGGGGGTGCCGGATCACCTTCGAGGCCCCCGGCTATCTGGCTGTGGCCGCCCCGGCGACGGCGCGCCTGACGGTGGCCTTCGGCAAGCACGGCAGGATCCCCCGGGCGCTGGAAGCCGCCCTCGACGCCGAAGCCCGCGTCGGCCTCCGGGATGTCCGGGGCAAGGCCCGCGAGCCGGGTGTCCATGTCTTCGAACTGCAGCCCGAACGCCGCGGCCAGGCGATCTTCAATGCCGCCATCGTGCGCTGGCAGGGCCCCCTGGGACTGATCTGGCGGCAGGCGCGCCAGACCCTGGCGGTCACCACCCCGATCGGGTCCGACATCCGTCGCATCGAGGACGAGGCCGTGCGGATGTTCAGCCGCGACGCCCTGCACGGCACCAAGGTGCAGCTGGACCTCGGCGAGGGCACCGAGTTCCACGCCCTCAGCGAATTCCACTCCGGCATGGACCGGCGCACCGTCGACTGGAAACAGTCGGCCCGTCACCAGTCCCTGCTGGCGAAGGAGTTCCGCACCGAGCGCAACCACCAGATCGTCATGGCGCTGGACTGCGGCCGGGTGATGAGCGAGCCGATCAACGGTGCCCCGCGCATCGACCGCGCTATCCATGGGGCCCTGATCCTGGCCTATGCCTCGCTGCGCAGCGGCGACCGCGCCGGCCTGTTCGCCTTCGACGATCGGCCGCGCCTGTCGACCGGCACCCTGTCCAGCATCGCCGGCTTTCCCCTGCTGGCCCGTCAGGCGGCCGCCATCGACTACGGTACCGAGGAGACCAACTACGCCCTCGGCCTGACCACCCTGTCGACCGGGCTGAAGCGGCGCTCCCTGGTGGTGATCTTCACCGAATTCGCCGACTCGACCACGGCCGAGCTGATGATCGAGACCGCAGCCCGACTGATCAAACGGCATCTGGTCCTGTTCGCCGTGATGCGCGACGACGAGCTGGAGGCACTGGTGACCACCCCGCCGGAAACGCCCGAAGACGTGGCCCGGGCCGTGGTCGCGGCCAGCCTGTTGCGTGAGCGTGACCTCGTCCTCGCCCGCCTGCGCCGGCTCGGCGCCCATATCGTCGAGACCCCCGCCGACCGGATCGGGCCGGCGGTCCTGAACGTCTATCTCGACCTCAAACGCCGGGACCTGCTGTGAGCGAGCTGCAACTCAAGAGCCTGCGTTTCCGCCAGGAGCGTGAGGCCGACTGGCGGCGGCTCGAGGCCCTGGTCACCAAGGCTGAGAAGCGCTCGGCCGGAGCGCTGTCGGACACCGAAATCCTGGCCATGCCTGTGCTCTACCGGTCGACCCTGTCCGCCCTGTCGGTGGCGCGCGCGACCTCGCTGGACCAGGCCCTGATCGGCTATCTCGAGAGCCTGTCGGCCCGGGCCTACTTCTTCGTCTACGGTGCCCGCTCGACGCCGCTGGAACAGCTGACCGCCTTCTTCGCCCGGGACTGGCCCGGAGGCGTCCGCAGCCTGTGGCGGGAAACCATCATCGCCTTCCTGATCACCGCCCTGGGTGCCGGAGTCGCCTGGGGTTTGATCGCGGCCGACGCGGACTGGTTCTATGCCTTCGTCGACCCGGCGCTGGCCGGGGACCGCGACCCGACGGCGTCGGCCGCGGCGCTGCGCTCGACGCTCTACCATGAGGAGGGGTCCGACGGCCTGTCCTACTTCTCCACCTATCTGTTCACCAACAACGCCAGCGTGGCCCTGACCTGTTTCGCCCTCGGCTTCGCGCTCGGCGTACCGACCATCATCCTGCTGCTGATGAACGGAGCCATGCTGGGCGCGATGCTGCATGTCTTCTTCGCCAAGGGTCTCGGTTTCGAGTTCAGCGGCTGGCTGCTGATCCACGGCGTGACCGAACTGTTCGCCATCATCCTGGCCGGAGCCGCCGGCCTGCGGATCGGCTGGGCCGTCGCCTTTCCGGGCGGAGCCAGTCGACTCGAGGCCCTCTCCGGGGCCGGGCGGAGCGCGGGTGCGGCGATGATGGGCGTGGTCATCATGCTGATGCTGGCCGGTCTGCTCGAAGGGTTCGGTCGCCAGCTGATCGGCAGTGACCTGGCGCGCTACGGCATCGCCGGGGCCACGGCCCTGGTCTGGGGCCTGTATTTCTATGCCCCGCGGCCGGCGAGGGCCGGCCGGTGACCGCGATGGACATGACCGCCGAGGCCCGCAAACGCCAGCGCAGCCTGATCACGCCCGAAGGCATCGACCTGCGGCTCGAGATCGCCGGGGTCGGCCAGCGGCTCAACGCCCTGATCATCGACCTGATGATCATTTTCGGGGTCATCATCGCCTTCACCCTCTGCGCCGGCGTCGTGTACGGCTCGATGGACCAGGCCGGCGAGATGATCGCCGTCATCTGGCTGCTCGGCCTGTTCCTGCTGCGCAACGGCTATTTCCTCGGCTTCGAGATGTCGGCCCGCGCCGCCACCCCCGGCAAGCGGGTCATGGGCATCCGGGTCGCCGCCCGCGACGGCGGCCGCCTGCGGTTCGAGGCCATCTTCACCCGTAATGTCCTGCGTGAGCTGGAGCTGTTCCTGCCCCTCTCGGTCATGCTCGGGGCCTCCCTGTCCGGTGCCCGCGACGTGGACGGGTGGCTCTATTTCCTCGGCCTGATCTGGTGCGCGGTATTCGTCTTCCTGCCGCTGTTCAACGCCGACAAGCTCCGCGCCGGCGACCTCGTGGCGGGCACCTGGGTGCTGCGGACGCCGAAACAGAAGCTGTTGCGCGACATGGCCGACGACAACGCCGGCCATCCGCCGACGCTCGTCTTCACCCCTGCCCAGCTTGACGCCTACGGCATCAAGGAACTGCAGGTGCTGGAACAGGTGCTGCGGACCCGCGACAAGCCCACCGTTCGCGCCGTGGCCGACCGGATCGCCGGCAAGATCGGCTATGCGCGCGGCGACGCCACGGATCTCGAATTCCTGCGGGCCTATTATCACGCCGTCCGCGGCCGCCTGGAGTCGCGGCTGCTGATGGGCCAGCGGCGCAAGGACAAGTTCGACCTGTCCTGACGCCCGGCGTTCAGACCCCGGCCGCGGCGGCGGGCCTGGACCGGCAGTCTGCCAGCCAGCGCGCCAGATGGGTCAGTTCCTCGGGCGGCCGATATTTGATCATCCGCGCGAAATCCAGTCCGACCACGGCGACGATGTCGGCGATGGTGAAACGGTCCGCGGCGATGAAGGCATGGTCGGCCAGCCGCCGGTCGAGCGTCTTCATGAATTTCTCGGCCGCGACCCGGTTGTATTCGGCCAGTTGCGGGATCTGCACCGCCTCCAGCGCTGCCAGCGCCGGGTGGGAGTGGCGCACGCTCAGCATGATGGGATTGGCCAGGTAGAATTCGCAGCGACGGGTCCACATCTCGATCACCGCCTGCTCGCGGGCATCTCCGCCGAACAGATTGGGCTCGGGCCAGAGGGCCTCCAGATAGCGACAGATGGCCACCGACTCCGACACCGTGGTGCCGTCATCCAGTTCCAGCGCCGGCACATGCGGGACGCCGACCCGGGCCCGGTATTCGGGCGTCTTGTGCTCGCCGGTCAGGATGTCGACCTCGATCACCTCGACGTCTTCGATCCCCTTCTCGGCCATGACCCAACGGACCCGGCGCGGATTGGGCGCGCGGTGGGAGGTGTAGAGTTTCATCAATCCGTCTCCGGCTTCAGCGGAACATGGCCACGGGCATGGCACCCACGATAGCGGCCGTCATCAGGGTCGCCAGGAAACCTGCGAACAGGGCCTTCCAGACCATGCCCAGAACCTCTTCTCGTCGTTCGGGCATAAGGACGCTGAGACCCGTCACCGTGATACCGACGGACCCGATGTTGGCGAAGCCGCACAGGGCATAGGTCATCAGCATCCGGGTCCGCTCGCTCATCTCGCCCGCGGGGATCGCACCCAGTTCGATGAAGGCCTTGAACTCGGTCTGGGTCAGCTTGACCCCAAGCAGCCAGCCGGCCTTGCCGGACTCGGCCCATTCGACACCGGACAGCCAGGCCACCGGCATGAACACCCAGCCCAGAAGACGCTCGATGGTGACCGGTCCGTCGAACAGCCAGAAACCGCCGAGCATGACGTTGATCAGGGCCATCAGGGCCACAAAGACAATCAGCACGGCCGAGATGTTCAGCACCACCATCAGGCCGTCGGCCGTGCCCTTGACGATGGCGTCGATGGCGCTGTCGTATTTGAGCGCCGAGCCATAGTCGGCGGCGGCGCCGCCCTCGCCCGCGGTCTCGGGGATCATGATTCGGGCCAGCAGCACGCCGGCCGGGGCCGAGACGATCGAGGCCACCAGCACATGGCCGGCGGCGTTCTGCATGACCGGCGCGAGGATGGCGGCGTAGGCCACCATGGTGGAACCGGCGACGGTCGCCAGCCCGACCACCATCATCAGGAACAGCTCGGACCGGGTCAGTTTGTCGAGATAGGCGCGGATGACGATCGGGCTCTCGACCATGCCGAGGAAGATATTGGCCGCCACCGCCAGCGCCGAGGCGCCGCCCAGGCCCATGGTCCGCTGGAACAGGAAGCCGAAGCCATGGGTAATCCACTTCAGGATTTTCCAGTGCCAGAGCAGGGCCGAGAGCGCCGAAATCACCAGGATCATCGGCAGGACATTGAAGGCGAAGGTGAACAGGGCGGGCGGATTCTCGACCGAATAGGGCTGGGTGCCGCCGGCCAGATAGCCGAACACGAACTGCGCCCCCGCAGCCGAGGCGCGGGTCAGGCCATCCACAGCGCCCGTGATCGCCGTCAGGACGACCTGCGATCCCGGTATGCCGAACAGCACCACCACCAGAGCCGCCTGCACCGCGACGGCACCGAGGGCCAACCGCCAGGGGAAGGCCTTGCGGTTCTCCGACAGGCCCCAGCAGGCCGCGAGGATAACGAGCAGCCCCAGCAGGCTTTGAAGGTTCAGGACACTGAACATCGACATGGTTCCCCACCGGCTCCCCTGCCGGCCCCGCCCCGTTGAACGCCACGCAGACTGTTATGGCAAGCCGCCGTTTCGCTTGTTTCCAGCCCTGAATCCGTCGCGATCCACGCGCGTCATCACGAAACCGTGATCACGCGGTACAGGGAGAATGACGATGCGCAAGGCTCTGATGCTGGCCTCGGCCAGCCTGATCATACTGGCCGGATGTTCGCCGGCGAATGACATGGCGGAAGACTACTCGTCGGAATCGGCACCGGCCGCCGAAGCCGCAGCCGAGGCCCCCGCGGACGCTGCAACCGCGACAGCCCAAAACACCACGGCATCGCTGGTCCCGCGCCCGGCTCCGCTCGCCCCTGTGGCGCAGATTGCCTATGCCTACAGCTACGCCCTGTCGCTGCCGCGTGACCGGGGAGCCGAGATGATGAGCCGGCATGAGCTGGCCTGTGTCTCCGCCGGTCCCGGCTATTGCCAGGTGATCGCGGCCCAGGCCGACTGGACGGCGCGCGAACCGGCCGGGCGGCTGGAGCTCCGGGGCCAGCCTGAATGGATCAACCGCTTCCGCAGTGGCCTGGCCGTGGACGCCCGGAATGCCGGCGGCCGCCTGGAAGAAGCGGTCACCGAGGGCGAGGACGTCACGCGCGGCATCGACGCGGCCACAACCGGGGCCCGGACCACGGCCTCCCTCGCCGAGCGCATCCGCCAGCTGCAGGCCCGGTCCGGCGGAACCATGGCCCAGCGGCTCGAGATCGAACGCGATCTGGCCGAGTTGCAGCAGCAGTTCGACGCCCAGCAGATCGAACTGCGGGCCCTCAATGACCGGGTGCAGTCGGCCCGGCTGACGCTCGACTACCGCCAGGGCGGGGTCATGGCCGCCGACAGCCCGACACGCCCCGTCGCCCGCGCGCTCGGCGACGCCTTTGGCCTGTCGATGGGCATGCTGGCCTTCCTGATCACGGCCGGCTCGGTCCTGCTGCCGATCGTCGTTATCGGCGGTGCTGTCTGGTGGGCGGTGCGTCGGCGGAAACCAGCCGCGACGGTCTAGATCTCTCCGCGGACCAGCCGGCTGTATTCGTCCATAAGGCTGAGGCTGAGGTCACCCGGGGTGAAGCGATGATCGCCGATCTCGCTCACCGGGGTGATCTCGGCTGCCGTGCCGCACAGGAAGCATTCGGTGAACCCGGCCAGCTCTTCGGGCAGGATATGGCGCACCTCGACCTCGATCCCCCGCGCAGCCAGCATTTCCAGCACGGTCTGACGGGTGATGCCGTTCAGGATCGCACCGTCGGCAGGCGGGGTGATCAGACGGCCATCCTGCACGAAGAAGACATTGGCGCCCGTCGCCTCGGCCACATAGCCGCGCCAGTCCAGCAGCATGGCGTCGGAATAGCCGCGCGCATCGGCATAGTGACGGTTGATGGTGCCGATCATATACAGACCGGCGGCCTTGGCCTCGGTAGGGGCGGTTTCCGGCGACGGCCGCTTGTAGGGGGCCCAGCACAGGCGGATGCCCTTGCGCTTGGTTTCGGGGTCGAAATAGCTCGGCCAGTCCCAGACGGCGATGGCCACATGGACGGTGGTGTTGTGGGCCGGAACACTCACCTGTTCCGAGCCGCGCCAGGCGAGCGGGCGAACATAGGCCTCGGTCAGGCCGTTTCGCGCGCAGGTCTCCTTGCAGGCGTCGTTGATCTGCGCCACCGTGAACGGAATCTTGAAGTCGAGCACCTCGGCCGAACGGAACAGGCGGTTCGTATGCTCCGTCAATTTGAAGATCTGGCCATTGTACATCCGCTCGCCCTCGAAGACCGAAGAAGCGTAGTGGAGCGCGTGGGTCAAAACATGCACGCGGGCTTCCCGCCAGGGCACGAATTCGCCGTCAAACCAGATCCAACCGTCACGATCGTCGATAGGAACGAAGGCCATTGAATAACGTCTCCCGCGCTGATCACCGGGTTAGAGCCGCCGGAATCGCTCAGGTCAACGCCTGGACACGCGGTCGGGTCGCTTCCGCATGACCGATGTGCGTTCCAGCGGCCGTTCGGGCCCGATCGCCGGTGCCGGTGCCGGTCGCCATCTGCTGGTCGTGGATGACGATGACCGCATCCGCGAACTGCTGAAGGAGTTCCTTGCCCGCGAAGGTTATCGCGTGACGGGCGCGGCCCACGCCGCCGCAGCCAAACGGCTAATGGAGCTGATCGAGTTCGATCTGGTGGTGCTGGACGTGATGATGCCGGGCGAGAGTGGCTTCGACCTGACCACCTGGGTGCGGTCCAAGGCCGAGACCTCGAAAACCCCCGTCCTGCTCCTAACCGCGCGCGGTGATCCCGACGACCGCATCGAGGGCCTGTCGCGCGGTGCCGACGACTATATGTCCAAGCCGTTCGATCCCCGGGAGCTGGCCCTGCGGGTGGACGCCATCCTGCGGCGCACGGGCGGCAAGCCCCTGACCCCGCGCGAGATCAAACTGGGTCCGGCGGTGTTCGACATGGAACGGCTGGAGCTGATGCGCGACGGCAAGCTGCAGCGCCTGACCGAGGCCGAGGCCCAGTTGCTCAAGACCCTGGCCATTCATGCCCATGCCCCGGTCGAACGGATGAGCCTGTCACCCGACACCGCCGACATCACCGGCCGCGCCGTCGATGTGCAGGTCACCCGCCTGCGTCGCAAGCTGGAGGCGGACCCCAAGAACCCGCGCTACCTCCAGACCGTCCGAGGCGTCGGCTATATGCTGGCCCCGGACTGATGGGCCGGTGAGGCTGCTCCCCGCCAGCCTCTGGCCGCGCTTCCTGAAGCGGCAGATGCCGACCTCGCTGTGGGGCCGGTCGCTGCTGATCATCGTCCTGCCGGTGCTGGTCATGCAGGTGGCCGTCACCTGGGCCTTTTTCGACATGCACTGGCAGACGGTTACGGCCCGCCTGTCCGACGGCCTCGCCGGTGACATCGCCTGGGCTGCCGAGAGCTGGCGCGACGACCCGACGCCGGAAAACATGGCGGTCATCTCCGAACGGGCCGAGCGGTCGATGTCCCTTTCGGTCCAGCTCCGCGAGGGTGACACCCTGCCGGCCGAGAACCGGCGCGGCCCGATCGGGGTGATCGACCGCACGCTGGAGAAGGCCCTCGCCACCCGCCTCGACCAGCCCTTCTGGTTCGATACCACCCGCTACCCCGCCTATGTCGATATCCGGGTGCAGCAGCCGCAGGGGGTGCTGCGCATCATCGCGCCCCGTGAGCGCGCCGTCGCGACCCAGGCCCACATCTTCGTCCTGTGGCTGACCATTGCCACCGTCCTGCTGATGAGCGTCGCCATCCTGTTCATCCGCAACCAGGTCCGCGCCATCGAGCGGCTGGCCGACGCCGCCGAGGCCTTCGGGCGGGGCGAGACGAGCGAGCATTTCAAACCACACGGCGCGCGTGAAGTCCGCGCCGCCGCCAACGCCTTCCTGGCCATGCGCGAGCGAATCCAGCGCCATATCGACCAGCGCACCGCCCTGCTGGCCTCCGTCAGCCACGACCTGCGCACGCCCCTGACCCGGCTTCGCCTCGAACTGGCGCTGGCCCCGCCGTTCAAGCGGGCCGGGGCGATGGAGGGCGACCTCGACGAGATGGAGCATATGATCGACGAATACCTCGCCTTCGCCCGCGGCGAGGCGGGCGAGGCGGCCCAGGCCGTGTCGATCGCCGATCTGCTGGAGGCCGCCGCCGAGGACGTCCGCCGCGCCGGCGCCGGGGTCGAGGTGCTCGCCCCCGCCGATCTCACCGCGACCCTGCGCCCCCTGGCCTTCAAGCGCGCCCTGACCAATCTGGCCGGCAATGCCGCCGCCCACGGCGAACATGTCCGTCTCAGTGCCCGCCCCCTGCCCTCCGGCGGGCTGGAGGTGGCGGTCGAGGACGATGGGCCCGGAATTCCCGAAGACATGCACGAGGAGGCCTTCCGCCCCTTCTCCCGGCTGGACGCCTCGCGCAACCAGAACCGCAAGGGCGTCGGGCTCGGCCTGGCCATCGCGCGCGATGTGGCTCGCGGCCACGGCGGCGAAATCACCCTGGAACGCAGCGACCTCGGGGGTCTGCGGGCCCTGATCCGCCTGCCGGGCTGACAGGCCTCCCCTACGGCTTCGCTCGGGGGAGGATTGCGCAACGGCGCCTGAAGGCCCACCTTCGATCCAGACAGCGTTTTCGGAGGACACCATGCGTAAACTCGCCTTCTTCGCACCGCTCGCCGCCGTCCTGGCCTTCAGCGCCGCCCCGGCCATGGCCGAGCCCGCCATGATCAGTGTCAGCCTCGGGCCGGACCTTCAGGAAAAGGCCGAGGAACTGGGCCCGCGAGAGGTCCAGGAACAGGCCGACCGCCTGGCCGAACTGGTCGGACGCGCCCTCGCCCGCGATGGCGACCTCGAGGGTGCCCGGATCGAACTGGTCCTGACCGATCTGCGACCCAACCGACCCACCTTCCGGCAACTGGCTGATCGCCCCGGTCTGGACGGTTTCCACAGCCAGTCGATCGGCGGCGCCGCAATCGAGGGTCAGATCACCACGGCCGACGGCCGCACCCTCCCGGTCCGTTACGACTGGTTTTCCAGCAGCCTGGCCGATGTGCAGGGGATCGATACCTGGTCGGACGCCAACCGGGCCTATCGCCGGCTGGCCAGCAACCTCGCTGACGGCCGCTATACCAGCCGCTAGAAGCTGCGCGCCCGCTGCACGGCGGCCCTGACCGCGGCGCTGGCCGCCCGGTCGAGGTCGCCGCTCGCCGCCATGGCGTCCAGCCCTGCCCGCGTCGTTCCGCCCGGTGAGGCGATACGCGCAATCAGGGTGTCCAGCGCCTCCCCGGTTTCGACACCCGCGCCGGCTGATCGCAGCGCCCCGCGCGCCAGTCGGATCGCCGCATCCGGGGACAGCCCCTCGGCCTGACCCGCCCGCGCCAGCGCCTGGACAAAGGCGTGGATGAAGGCCGGCGCAGAGCCCGCCGTGGCGGTGGCGACGTCGATCTGCGCTTCCTGATCCAGATCCACCACCTCGGCCATGGCAGCGAACAGGCCACGCGCCGTCTCGCGGGCCGCATCGTGGCTGGACCAGAGGGCGGCGACGCCCCGGGCCTGGGCCACGGCCGTCGTCGGCATCACCCGCGCCACCGGGCGGCCGGTCATGGCATCGATCTCCGCCGCCGCCACCCCCGCCATCACCGACACGACCCTGGCGTCGGGGTTCAGCGCCGCGGCCAGCGGGCCGAGGGCTTCGCGCCATTTCGCGGGCTTGACCGCCAGCACCACTGTGTCCGCCCCGGTCAGGTCGGCCAGGGGCGGATTGACCCGGGCCCCCTGCGCCCGCGCCGCCTCGGCGGCCGGCTTGTCCGACGGTGTCAGGATCATCAGATCGCGGGCCGCGACGGTCCCCGTCTTCAGCCAGCCCTCAAGAATGGCGGAACCCAGCCGTCCGCAGCCTATGAGGGCGACAGTTGCGGCTGGCGAATGCGCGTCCATGGCCTCAGGCCGTGCCGACGGTCTCGAACAGGCAGGAGTCGATCGCCTCCTGCGGCTTCTTGTTGCCGCGGATCATGAAATCGAAGGCCGGATAATAGCGGTCCGCCGCCTCGACCGCCGCGTCGATCATGGAAGCCGCCTGGGCCAGGGTCGGGCGTTCGCCCAGCGGCAGGGCCAGCGAATGGCGGAAGACGATCTCGCCGTCATCGGCCCAGACCTCGAAATGGCCCATCCAGGTGCGCTGGTTGATCAGGCCGACGAGTTCATAGGCCGCAGCCCGGCGGGCCTTCGACGCCTGCAGATCCAGGGCGCAGCAGAGTTGCAGGCAGTCACCTTCGGGCCGCCAGGCGAACCACAGCTCGTAATCCTTCCAGTCCCCGGCCAGGGCGAAGGCCAGATCGCCCTCGTCGGTCCGGTCGAACGGCAGGTTCTCGGCCACCAGGACGTGCTCCACGACATCCAGAGGATCGTAGGGAACATCGACTTCTTCGGGCCGTACAATGTCCATCAGGCACTCTCCGGGCGCGACTCACGCCCTGTCATCGGACGGTAGGCGGGTTCGCAGATTCGGCTCAACCGGCTGCGTCCTCAGGGGGAACGCGCCCTGTGGACGTTCCCGTGGCAGGCTTCTTTGTGGCCCTCGTCGAGGGCTTGGCCGGCGACTTCAGCGCCGCAACCTCGGCGCGCAGAGCGGCGATCTCGGCCTTGAGGGCGTCGAACTCGTCGCGGCGGACCAGATCGAGGTCGGCGGCCATCCGTTCGGTCCCGGCACGGAAGGCCGTCTTGGCCTCCTCACCGGCCGCCTGGGCCAGGCCCATGGCACCGGTCGTAAGCTTGGCGAATTCGTCAAGGAGGGGGTTACGGGTCTGCATGGAGTTCTCCGGCTCGCACCCGCGAGCGTCGTTAACGAAGGTTCACCCGATATGGTGAACGAAACCTTGCTGTCGATGCGACCGATGGCGTGATTTGGGCGCCGGAGCCCGCTCGCGGAAATTTCAGGGACGCGCCCGGCGTCCCTTGCTAAACCTCGGCCAGCGAAACGCCGTCAGGAGGCTCCGTGCCCTTTCCCGAATTCGATCCGGTCCTGTTCAGCATCGGGCCGCTGGACATCCGCTGGTACGCCCTCGCCTATGTCGCGGGCATCGTCCTCGGCTGGTGGTATGCGGCGAAGCTGATCAAGAACACCGCCATCTGGGCCCCGGGGAAGCCCCCGCTGTCGACGATCCAGCTGGACGACCTGATCCTGTGGATCACGCTCGGCATCATCCTCGGCGGCCGGTTCGGCTACGCCCTGTTCTACAAGCCGGAACTCTACAGTGCCCTGTTCACCGGCGTCAGCTGGGGCGACCGGCTGGCGCTGTTCCGCCTGTGGGACGGCGGCATGTCCTTCCACGGCGGGATGATCGGCACGACCCTGGCCGTGCTCATCTTCGCCTGGCGCAACAAGCTTCGCGCGCTCAGCATCGGCGACATGGCCCTGGCCGCCGCACCCTTCGGCCTGTTCTTCGGTCGCGTGGCCAATTTCATCAATGGCGAGCTGTGGGGCCGTGAGACCACGGTTCCCTGGGCGGTCCGGTTCTGCAACGCCCGCATCGAACAGCTGTACGGTTTCTGCCCCGCCGGCGATGTGCCGCGCCATCCCAGTCAGCTCTATGAAGCGGGTCTCGAGGGCATCGCCCTGTTCGTCATCCTCTGGCTGGCGGTCTTCAAATGGCGCTTGTTGGCCAAGCCCGGCTATGTCACCGGCCTGTTCCTGTTCGGCTATGGCCTGGCGCGGGCGACGCTGGAGAATTTCCGCCAGCCGGACTTCGGTATGGAAAGCCTGCCGCTGGGCCTGACCATGGGCATGATGCTGTCGATCCCGATGATGATCATCGGAGCCTGGCTGATCTGGCGGGCCTGGAGCCGGCCGCCGGTCGCTGCCTGACGGCATGACGCTGAAAGACCGACTGGCGCGCGAGATCGCCCTGACCGGGCCGATGACGGTGGCCGATTATGTGACCCGCTGCCTGCATGATCCGCAGGACGGCTACTATGCCACCCGCCCGGCCATCGGCGCGGCCGGAGACTTCATCACCGCGCCCATGATCAGCCAGATGTTCGGCGAACTGATCGGTCTTTGGGCGGTCGAACTTTGGCGGCGGCTCGGGGCCCCCGAGCGGGTCCGGCTGGTCGAGGTCGGCCCCGGCGACGGCACCCTGATGGCCGACGCCCTGCGCGCAGCCCGGCTGGATCCCGGCTTTCTCGCCGCCGTCGACCTGATCCTGATCGAACCCAGCCCGCCGCTGCGCGAGGCGCAAGGCCGGATGCTGGCCGACAGCGACCTCCACCCGCGCTGGGTCACCGCGCTGGACCGGGTCGAGACCGATGCCCCGGTGATCCTGATCACCAATGAGGTGCTGGATTGCCTGCCCGCCCGCCAGTTCGTGAAGACCGGGGACGGCTGGGCCGAGCGGCGTGTCGGCGTGACCGATGACGGGGCGCTCCAGTTCGGTCTGGTCCGGATCACCGGCGGCTTCGCCCGCCCGGATTTTCCCGTCGAGCCCGGCCAGACAGTCGAGATCTCGGACCAGCAGGCCGCCTTCGGCCGCGACGTCGGTGCCCTGATCCGCCAGGCCGGCGGTGCCGCCCTGCTGATCGACTACGGCCGCGCCCGGCGCGAGGCCGGCGATACCCTCCAGGGCCTGCGCCGACACCAGAAGGTCGATCCGCTGGAGTCACCGGGCGAGGTCGATCTGACCCAGTGGGCCGACTTCCCCACGGTGCTGGAGGCCGCCATCCATGCCGGGGCCGATGTCACCGGGACCCTGGGACAGGGCGAGTTCCTGAACCGGCTGGGCATTGCGGCCCGGGCCGACCGGCTGAAGACAGGGCGTCCCGACGCGGCACCGGTCATCGACCGCCAGCTCGCCCGCCTGACCGCTGACGACCAGATGGGAGCCCTCTTCAAGGCCGGCGCCATCTTCTCTCCGCGGACGCTCGTCGTCCCGGGCTTCGAGGACTGACCATGCCGCTCGCCCCCATCACCCACCCCCTGCTGGAACGTGCGGGCCTGCGCCACGGCTTCTTCACGCGCGAGGGTGGCGTCTCGACCGGTCTCTATGAAGGCCTGAACACCGGCGTCGGCTCCAACGACGACCCCGCCGCCGTAGCCGAGAACCGCCGCCGCATTGCCGAACATATGGGCGGCACCCCCGACGACCTCGCCGCCTGCTACCAGATCCATTCCGCCGTCGCCCGCGTCGCCGAGGCCGGCTGGAAGGGCGAACGGCCCGAGGGCGATGCCACGCTCACCGTCACGCCCGGCGTCATCTGCGCCGTCCTGACCGCCGACTGCGCCCCCATCCTGCTGGCCGACCCCGAGGCCGGCGTCGTCGGCGCGGCCCATGCCGGTTGGAAGGGCGCACTGGACGGGATCGTCCAGTCCACCGTCACCGCCATGCAGGCGCTCGGGGCCGAACCCAACCGCATGGTCGCCGTCGTCGGTCCCTGTATCGCCCGGGACTCCTATGAAGTGGGCGCTGACTTTCAGGACCGGTTCGACCGCCAGACCCCCGGCAGCGCCCGCTTCTTCGCGCCGGGCGCAGCGGCCGACAAGCGGTTGTTCGACCTGCCCGCCTTCGTCCTCTGGCGGCTGGAACAGGCCGGCGTCAGCGATGCCGCCTGGACCGGTGACGACACGCGCACGGACGCGGCGCGGTTCTATTCTAACCGCCGGGCCTATCTGAACGGGGAAGCCGACTTCGGCCGGCTGATGAGCGCCATCAGCCTGGGCTGACAGCGCGGGCAGATCAGCCCGTCATCGCCATGTCAGGCACGCGCGTAACCTCGCGCCAGGCCCGGGGGTTGGCCAGCAGTTCGCGGACCAGCAGATTGTTGATCGCGTGGCCCGCCTTGACGCCCTCGTAGCGGCCCAGCAGGGGCGCGCCGAGCACATACAGGTCGCCGATGGCGTCCAGCGCCTTGTGCTTGACGAACTCGCGCTCCATTCGCAGCCCGCCGGGGTTCAGGATCTGGTCCCCGTCGATGACCACGGCGTTCTCGAGGCTGCCGCCACGGGCCAGGCCGGCGCGGCGCAGGGCCTCGACCTCATGGGCGAAGCCGAAGGTGCGGGCCGCCATGATCTCGTTGCGGAACGTCTCCTCGTCGACGACGAAATCCACCACCTGATTGCCGATCACCGGCGTGGCGAAATCGATCTCGAACCGCATCTCATAGCGGTCACAGGGCAGCAGGGCGGCGGTCTTTTCGCCGTCCTGGACGCGGATGGGCTCCAGGATCTCGATATAGCGGACCGGTGCCTCCTGACGGCGGAAGCCGGCACGGTCCAGCAGCTGGACGAACTGCATGGCGGAGCCGTCGAGGATCGGCAGTTCAGGACCGTCGACCTCGACCACCACATTGGAAATGCCGAGCGCCGCAAAGGCCGCCATCAGATGCTCGATGGTCGACAGCCGGACGCCGGCGGCGTTCTCGATCATGGTGTTCAGCCGGGCGTCGACCACGGCCTCGCCCGAGACCGGAATACGGTTGTCGCGGTCCTTGATGTCGGTGCGCACGAAGACGATGCCCGTTCCGGCCGGAGCCGGACGCACCGCCAGACGCACCCGGTCGCCCGTGTGCACGCCCACGCCCGCGATTATGGCGGGAGCCACGGTCGTCTTCTGGCGATGGTCGTTTCTGACCGACAAACTCGAACTCGCTGCAATACTTGCGCCCCGCCTCTGTGTGCGGAGTTCGCCCCAGCAACCGTCTAGCCTCCGCTTCGCAAGCGCGAAATGAAAGTCGGGTTTCCGATTGTTTCGGATTTGGTAACCGTAGCCCTCACGGCAAACGAAAGGGGCGGCCCCTGCGAGCCGCCCCTTCCCCAAGCCCCAGGGCCTGAAACCTAGTTCGCCAGACGGCGCAGGAAGGACGGGATTTCCAGATCGTCATCGGCCTGGCCGAGCTCCGGCTCGGAGACCGGTTGGGCCTGGCTGGTCGAGCGCATCTCGGTCGTGCGCGGCGACGGCGCATAGGTCGGCTGGGCCGGCTGACGCTTGCCGCGGCCGA
This sequence comes from Caulobacteraceae bacterium, assembly GCA_019746095.1. Lineage (GTDB taxonomy): Bacteria > Pseudomonadota > Alphaproteobacteria > Caulobacterales > Caulobacteraceae > Brevundimonas. The sequence continues at coordinate 42,959 of JAIESL010000031.1, read as the reverse complement.
ACAGGCTCCAGCCCGACTTGCGATGATCGCGGTCATCATAGTCGTCATGGGCCGGAGCGTCATATCGGGGCTCGGTGCCCGGGGTGGCCGGGCGCTCCATGTACAGCTCGCCCTGGGTCACCGGGGCGGTAGCCTCGGCCGAGGTGCGGCTGCGCGGAGCGGACTCATACTCCTCGACCCAGGGATCGACGATCGGCTCGAGGGTGCGCTCCTCGGCCACATGGATCACCGGCTCGGGACGCGGCTCCGGGGAGCGGGCGGCCGTTCCATAGGCGGGCTGAGCGGCCTGAAAGGTCGGGACGACGGGTGCCGTCTCGGTCGGGCGCGGAGCTTCGGCACGGGCCGGTTCACGCACAGGCTCCTGACGGACCGGCTCGGCGCGCGAGGCAGCATGGGCCGGCGTCGGGCGGCGGGTATCAAAGATGGAGGTCGTCGCGGTCGGGGTGGTCCGGGCCGCGGCCAGGTCTTCCATGCCGGTGGCCACGACCGAGACGCGGATCTTGCCGTCCAGGGCCGGGTCGAAGGCCGCGCCGAAGATGATGTTGGCGTCGGCATCCACCTCGCCGGCGATGGCGTTGGCGGCCTCGTCGACTTCCAGCAGGGTCATGTCCATGCCGCCGGTGATGTTCACCAGCACGGCCTTGGCCCCCTTGAGCGAAGTCTCGTCCAGCAGCGGATTGGCGATAGCGTTCTGGGCGGCCTGGAGGGCGCGGTCCTCACCCGAGGCCTCGCCCGTGCCCATCATCGCCTTGCCCATTTCGGACATGACGGCGCGGACATCGGCAAAGTCGAGGTTGATCAGGCCCGGCAGGATCATCAGGTCGGTGATCGAGCGGACGCCCGAATGCAGAACCTGGTCGGCCATGCCGAAGGCATCGGCGAAGGTCGTGCGCTCATTGGCGACGCGGAACAGGTTCTGGTTCGGAATGACGATCAGGGTGTCGACGTAGCGCTGCAGCTCGGCGATGCCGGAATCGGCCAGACGCATGCGGTGGCGGCCTTCGAAGGTGAAGGGCTTGGTCACGACGCCGACCGTCAGGATGCCGCGGTCACGCGCGCATTTGGCGATGACGGGAGCGGCCCCGGTGCCGGTGCCGCCGCCCATGCCGGCGGTGATGAAGACCATATGGGCACCGTCCAGGTGACCGTAGATTTCCTCGGCGGACTCCTCGGCGGCATTCATGCCGACTTCGGGGTGGGCGCCCGCGCCGAGGCCCTGGGTGATGGTCTCGCCCAGCTGGATACGGCGATCGGTCTTGGCGAACGACAGATGCTGCGCATCGGTGTTGGCGACCACGAATTCGACGCCTTCAAGACCGGCGTCGATCATGTTGTTGACCGCATTCCCGCCGGCACCGCCGACACCGAAGACGACGATCCGCGGCTTGAGATCCGTGGCTTGAGGACGCACCAGCGAGAGAGACATTCTTTTCCGACCTTATCCGACCCTGCCCCTGCAGTCCGATGCGAAACCCCGCAGAATCGCATTGGTTATGAGCGCGTTAAGGAGACGCCCGATCTGCTTAAGAGAGTGTTACCGGATAGGGTGAGTCGGGCCTTTGGCCACGATTTTCATTAACCATGCCCGCAGTTTTTGGTGTGTGAACCAACGAAAAAGGGCGGCTCTTGCGAGCCGCCCTTTCCGTCTTGTCTGGACCCGTAAGTCTTAGAACGGGCGCCAGTTCAGGCCGATGTTAAAGCGACGGCCGTAGGGATCCATGTTGTCGATGAAGCCCGTGCCGAAGTAGGCGGGCTGCTCGGCGTCGAAGGCGTTGGTCACGCCGGCGCGCAGGGTCAGCTCGTCAGAGATGTTGTACCGCACGGTGAAGTCGTGACGGGTGAAGTTGCCCGTATCGAAGAACTGCGTCGGACGGTTGTCCAGGTTGTTCACCTGGTCACGGCGCTGGAGGATGTCCTGGGCCGCTTGCCAGTCTGCAACCCAGGTGAAGGTCCAGGCATCGTTCGGGGTCCAGGCCAGCTGCGAGGAGAAGCGGACGCGCGGGAAGTTGACCGTGCTGGCGCTCTCGGTGAAGGCGAGCGGGTTGGAGATGTTGGTGAAGTTCTTCTGCTCGATCAGCCAGTTGCCGCGGATCGAGTAGTCGAAACGACCCCAGTCGAGACCGAAGGCCTCATCGGTGTCCAGCGAGTAACGCGCCGTGAAGTCCAGGCCGCGGGTTTGCAGCTTGGCGAAGTTGATCGACCCCTGGATGAAGCCGATGCCGGTGTTGCCCGGGGTACCGATCTCAAAGCCTTGCGAGCGGTTTTCAGCCGTCGAGCCGGCTTCGACCGAGTTGTTACGGAACAGGCTGTCGCAGGCCGACTGGTTCAGCGACGGACCGAACACGCAGTTCAGAGACGCGGCAGCGGGCGTAACCGCAGCAATGACGTCCTTGATCTGGACTTCGTAGTAGTCGAGCACGAGGCTGAAGTTCGGGAAGAAGCGCGGTTCGATCACCGTCGAGAAGGTGAAGGATTCCGAGGTTTCCGGCTTCAGGTTCGGGTTACCACCCGAGACGCCGGCGATGCCGGACGGATAGGTCGGGTTGTAGTCGTCGTTCGGATCGACGGTGTCGCCGTTGAAGTCGAAGTTCGGGTTGGTGATGCCACGGCGGGCAGCGACCTGGGCGAACAGCGTCCGGCAGTTGTTGACCCGGTTGGCCCGGTCAGTCGTGTTGGCGATGGCCACGATCTGGCGGGTGTCGCAGGGATCGACCACGCCGTTGTAGAAGGTCTGGCTCTGCGGGGCGAAGTTTTCACCCAGGTTCGGGGCGCGGAACGAGGTGTTGAAGCTCGTCTTGAATGCGATGTCCCGGATCGGGCGGTAGACGAAGTTGACGCCGTAAACGTCACCGGTGCCGACCGTGGTGTAGTCGAAATACCGGTACGAACCGCTGAGCTCGGCGTATTCGCCCAGCCAGCTGTCACGGAACAGCGGGATCGAAAGTTCGGCGAAGGCCTCTTCCGATTCATATTCCGCGCCCGGGAAGTCCGCGCCCGTGTTCAGGAACAGGAAGCGGTCGCCGGTCGAACGGGTACGACCCAGGCCTTCAGTATATTCGCGGCGCTTTTCAACACCCAGGGCGACACCGATCGGACCGGCATCGAAGAAGTCCCACAGCTCGCCGCTGACGAAGAAGATCGCCTGCTCTTGCTCGTTGCGCTCGGTCACGGCGATCGAGGCGTCGACATAGGACAGGGCGGCAGCGCTCTGGTTGCCACGACCGAAGACGTTCAGCGGGGTGCACTGGTTGAGGGCAGCGAGGCCTTGGGCCGAGCTACGCAGATCGACGGGCAGAGTGAGCGTGGAGCGGAAGCTGTCACCCAGGAAGGTGGCCGGGTTCTGCGCGCGGAGCAGGTTGGCACGGCAGACGATTTCGCCCGGACGGCCGTTGACCACACCGGCGACGTCGACGACGGCGTCCGAGGCCAGCTGGAAGCGCTGGTTGTCGGTGCCGCGCTCGATGTTCTCAACCTCGACGACACCGGCGTTGTACGACAGGGCCCAGTTGAAGTTGTTGACGAACCACAGGCTGTCCAGATCGCCTTCCAGCGACATGTTCACCTGGACCAGTTCGCGGGTGTTGAACTGGGAACGGTCCGGACCGAACAGGATGTGCTGCGCGAAGGGCGAAGCGACCGGCGCGCCGTTCGGAAGGCCGCCCACGGTGTTGGTCGGAGCGGTGAACGGCTGGCGGGTGTTGGTCTGGATCGCGGTGCGCAGGTTGGCCGGAAGGAAGGCCGTCGTGTCCAGGTGGATCAGGAACTGGTTGGTCGCCAGGGCATTGTTGACATTGCTCGGCCCGAAGGAGTTGGCGATGAAGAAGGTGTAGAAGGTCGGCTGGCTGATATCGAAGGTTTCTTCGGTGACGAATTTGGCGTCGGCCGAGAAGCGCAGGTTGTCGAGGATATTGAGGTTGATACCCGCGGCATAGCGGTAGGATTCGGACTCCGGCGTCCGCGACAGCTGGCCGAAGTCAGCCCCGTTGTCGCCGTCGCCGCCGATGTTGATCGTGCTGAACTGGCTGCTGCCGATACGCTGGCCGAAGTCGGCCAGGCGCGCGGTCGGGCCGTCGAACACCCAGGTGAAGCCCGGTCCGACGTTATAGCAGGCGGCGGACGTGACGCCGGTGCAGTTGGCGAACGGGGTTTCCGGATCGTTCAGCGGGCTGGCCGCCCGGTTGTTGGCGACCGTGGTCTGACCCCAGCGCAGGATCTGCAGCTGGCGACGCTCGAAGAACGGACCCGCGACGTCGAAGATGCCGTCATTGACGGGACCGATGGCGGCGTTGGTCGGGTCGGAGTCGACCGTGGCCAGACCCGGGTTGGCCCGGTACCAGTCGATGTCCAGGATGCGGACTTCGTCGTTGCGGTCGTATTCGGCGAAGGCCCACAGGTTCAGGCGGTCGTCGAACAGGTTGGTACCGATCAGGGCCGAGACGCGCTCATTGGCCTGGCCGTCCTGGTTGATCATGCCGTAGTTGGCGTCGATTTCCAGACCTTCATAGTCCTTGCGGAGCACGAAGTTCAGCACGCCGGAGACGGCGTCAGCGCCGTAAACCGAGGACGCGCCGCCGGTGACGATTTCGATGTTCTCGATCAGCAGGCGGGGGATGGTGTCGACGTCGACAGCCAGCGAACCACCGTTCGAGCCGACCTGACGGCGGCCGTTGATCAGGGTCAGGGTGCGGCCCGAACCCAGCGAGCGCAGGTTGGCCAGCGACAGACCGCCGTCACCCAGGTTCGAACCGGTCGTGTCCGACGGGACCACCGAGTTCGACAGGGCCGGGATGGTGGCCAGATAGTCGATCACGGTCGACTGACCGGTCGACAGCAGATCCTCGCGCGAAACGGTGATCAGCGGGGTCGGAGCGTTGGTCGGGTCACGACGGATGCGCGAACCCGTGACGACGACTTCGTCAAGCTGGGTGACTTCCTGGTCGGACTGACCCTGAACGTTCACGCCCGGGAGTTGGCTCTGGGCGAGGGCCGGAGCCGTGACGGCCATGACGCCCGCGAGGATCGTCGTGCCAAAAAGGTACTTGCGCTTGAGAAGCATGGTGATTGGGCCCCAACCGTTGTGGATGCATTACACAGCCTCCGCCGGACGACGGATTCTGTTTCGGACCACCACGCTAGCAGCAATGAGGGCAAGGACAAGGCATTGTGGCGACTTGGCGACCAATCCGCGCCCCTGTTGTTACAATACGGACACAGTCTCGCCACGCCGGGGAAAAAAGCCGCGCGCTCACAGGCCGCGGCACCCGTCCGTCAGAGGTTTTCGCGCAACCATCCGGCGGCGCGGGCCACAATCCCGCCCTGATGAATCCGCGGCGCATCGGCCGCGGAAATCTGGCGCGACATCAGTTTGCGGGCCGAAACCGCCTCGCGCGGCCCATAGGCGGCGCGCAGCAACACCCCCGCCGCAGAGCAGAAGGCCGGGCCGGAGGCGGCATCGGCCAGGTGGGGGGCGCGCTGGGGCTTGCCCAGGCGCACCGGGCGATCGAACACCCGGACGGCCAGTTCGCGCACACCGTTCAGCTGGCTGGCTCCGCCGGTCAGTACCAGGCCCGTACCGGGCTCGAGACCCACACCGGCGTTGCGCAGCCGGTCGCGGAGCAGCTCCAGCGTCTCCTCGACCCGGGGGGCGATGACGGTCTTGAGCATGGCCCGCTGGACGAAGATCGGCCCGGCCGAGGCATCCTCGCCGCGCGGCGGGGCCTCCAGCATCTCGCGGTCCTCATGGGCGTTGGCCATGGCCGAGCCGTGCAGGGTCTTGAGCCGCTCGGCCCCGGCCCGCGAGGTCGACAGGCCGCGTGCGATGTCGGCGGTCACATGATCGCCGCCGACATTCAGGCTTTCGATATGCAGCAGTGACCGCCCGCCCCAGACCGCCGCCGAGGTCGAACCGCCGCCCATGTCGATACAGACACAGCCCAGGTCCATCTCATCGTCTTCCAGCGCCGCCAGCGAAGACACCACCGGCGCCGCCGCCACCCCCTGAAGATCCAGGTGGGCCAGTTCCAGACAGTGGCTCAGACCGTTGAAGGCGCTCTCCGCCATGGACACGACCAGCAGGTCCAGCCCCAGCGTATGCCCCCTCATCGAGCGGGGATCATGCACGCCGCGCGCGCCGTCCACCGACCAGGTGATGGGCAGGACATGGATCGGCCGGCGATTGGGCAGCCGGATCTGGGCCAGGGCCATGCCGATGGCCCGCGCCAGCTCGCTGTCTCCCACCGGCGTGGCCCCCAGCGACACCTTCGCCTGGACCCGGTGGCTGGCCATCTGGCCGATCGCTGTGGTGACGACCACGCCCGAGACCGGGGAACCGGCGGCCCGCTCGGCGCGCTCGACGGCATGGCCGATGGCCTGGGCCGCCTCGTCCATATTGACGATACCGCCGCCGCGCACGCCGCGGGACTGGACATGGCCGGCCCCGGCGACGCGGATGGTCCGGTCAGCGTGGCGCACGCCGTCAGCCTTCATGATGAAACAGGCGACCTTGGACTGGCCCAGATCAAGGGCGGCCACCACGGGCGCACGCCCCGCGGCTTTCCCCACGCCATCCACAGACTTGTCCACACCGCGTCCGGCCATCAGTCGCCTCGCTCTACGCTTCGCCGGCGGAGGGCCGGACGGCGACCTCCTCGGGCGTTCTCAGGTCAATGCGGGCAAAGCCCAGCTCCAGCAGCCGTTCGCGCTGGTCCAGGGCGTCCAGCTGGATCAATGCCGCCTCCTGGTTGGCCGCAGGCAGCTGGATCAGGCTGCCGTCCTTCAGCCGCAGGTCCCAGCGGCGCTCATCCACCCGCACCAGCGCCTCGATCCGGCTTTGCAGCCGGGGCCGCTCGGCGATCAGGGGCAGGACTTCACCGGCGGCCTGCTCAGCCCCCTTGCCCACGACCAGCGGCAGGTTCGGATAGCGCCCGGCGTCGGCCCCGGCGATCACGGCCCCATGGCTGTCGATGACCTGGTTGACGCCCCCGGTCTGCCAGACGGCCAGCCGGTCGTGTTCGATGACATGGACGATCAGGGTGTCGGGCAGCAGGCGCACCACCCGCGCAGACTTGACCCAGCCGATCGCCTCGACCCGCTCACGCACGGCGTCGAGATCGATGGAGGTCATCGGCTGATCGGCCGAAAGCTGCACCGCCTGCTGGATGGCGCGCGTGGCCTCGGGGCTCTCGCCCTCGATGAAGACCTTTTCCAGCTTCAGGCCGAGGCCGGCGGTCATGCCGTCAATGCCCTGGCCGATCGAGGCCCCGATCCGCTCGGCCCGCGCCCCGGTCGCCAGAACGCCGGCCAGCAGCAGCGCGCCGGCGGCAATCGAAATCACGACCGCGCGGGGGGACAGGTCAAGCCGGCCAAGGGCCGCGAGCTTCCCGGGCGTGGCCTGGGCATTGCGCGGCGCGCGGCCGCGACCCTGGGATTTGGGAGCCGCGCCGCGTTTTGCAGGCTGGTTCGAACTCTGTCGCCGACCGCCGCGAACTACCGCGGGCATGAGGCGTCCTCCACCATCCAACGTACCAGGGTCTTGTAGTCCATCCCCACATGGGCGGCCTGCTCGGGACTGAGCGAGGTCGGGGTCATGCCGGGCTGGGTATTGACCTCCAGAAGGACCAGTTCGTCCTTAACATCGTCATAACGAAAGTCGGATCGCGAGACCCCGCGACAGCCCATGGCGGTGTGTGCCCGCTCGGATTCCCGCAGCGCCGTCTCGAACACATGGGGCGGCAAGACCGCCGGCAGCACGTGCACAGACCCGCCCGGCGCGTATTTGGCCTCATAGTCATAGAAGCCCTTGGCCGGGGTGATGTCGGTGATGGTCAGGGCGCGCGGCCCCGACTTTTCCCCAAGAACCGTGACCGCCAGCTCCTTGCCGGCGATGAAGGGCTCGACCATCACCCGCTCACCCCAGGCCCAGCCGGCCTCGCCCGGCGCGGCGCACGGCGGCTCGCCCTCGCGGACGAGATAGACGCCGACGGACGAGCCCTCGGCATTGGGCTTGATCACATAGGGCGGCGGAATGACGTGGCCGCGCGCCACCGCGTGGCGATCGAACAGGCCGCCGCCGGGCACCGTCACGCCTGCGGCCTTCAGCACCGCCTTGGACTTCTCCTTGTCCATGGCCAGGGCCGAGGCGAGTACCCCGGAATGGGTATAGGGAATGCCCAGCGTCTCCAGCACGCCCTGGACGCAGCCGTCCTCGCCCCAGGCACCATGCAGGGCATTGAAGACGACATCGGGCTTGAGGTCCGCCAGCACCTGGGCCAGATCGCGCCCGGCGTCGACGCGGCTGACGCGGGCCACCTGCCCCTCCAGGGCATCGGCGCAGCCCTTGCCGGACGACAGCGACACCTCCCGTTCGGACGACAGTCCGCCCATCAGGACAGCGACGTGCAGGTCTGCGAACGGGCGGGTCATGCGGGGCTCCTGGACAGAGGCTGGATGACCCAACTGTCCTTAACAGCCCGTCAACCAATCGACCTTCTTCCCCGCGAAGAGGAGGGTAGCCCGTCAGCCCGCCCGACCGATCCGCTTGATTTCCCAGTCGAGCTGGACCCCGGTCTTGGCCAGAACATCGGCCCGCACAGCGTCGCCCAACCCCTCGATATCCGCCGCCGTCGCCTCGCCGGGGTTGATCATGAAGTTGGAGTGCAGCTCGCTGAACATGGCCCCGCCTCCGGTGGCCTTGAACAGCTTCCCGCGCCAGCCCGCCTCATCGACCAGTTTCCAGGACGAATGGCCCGGCGGGTTCTTGAAGGTCGAGCCGCCGGTCTTGTCGCGGATCGGCTGGGTCAGTTCGCGGCGCGACGTGATCTCGGCAATACGGGCGGCGACGGCCTCGGGCTCGTCGGGCGTCCCGCGATAGGTGGCCTCGATCCAGATGATGTCGGCCGGTGCCTCGGAATGGCGATAGGTGTAGCCGAAATCGGCCAGCGCATAGTCGACCCGCTCGCCCGACCGCGTCAGGCCCCAGGCCGAAACCAGAATGTCCTTGGTCTCCGCACCGTAGCAGCCGGCATTCATGGTCAGGGCCCCGCCGATGGTCCCCGGAATGCCCGCATAGAACTCCAGTCCCGCCAGCCCCGCCTTCGCGGAGGCCTTGGCCACCATGGAGTCCAGCGCACCCGCACCGGCCGTAATCGTCTCGCCCTCGGTCGTGATCCCGGCGAACGGCCGCCCGGCCAGCCGGATCACCACCCCCTCGACACCGCCGTCGCGGACAATGACGTTCGAGCCCACGCCCAGCACGGTCACCGGAACAGACGGGTCGAGTGCCTTCAGGAAGTCCGCCAGATCATCGGCGTCCGCCGGAATGAACAGGGCATCGGCGTTTCCGCCCACCCGGAACCAGGTGAACGGCCCAAGCGGCTCGTTCAGCAGCAGCTTGCCGCGGACCTCAGGCAGGCTGCTCAACCCAGCCCCTCCAGCTGCCCCGGCAGGGCATAGGCCCACTGGGTGATGTCCCCGGCCCCCAGCAGCACGACCAGATCGCCGTCCCTGGCCTCGGCGGCGATCACGCCCGGCAGGGCCTCGACGCTTTCCAGCGGCTGCACCGACCGGTGGCCGAAGCGGCGGATGCCCTCGACCAGGGCGTCCTTGTCGATGCCCTCGATCGGCGTCTCGCCGGCGGCATAGACATCGGCCACGAACACCGCATCGGCGTCCGAGAAACAGGTGGAGAACTCCTCCATCAGGGATTCCAGCCGGGTGAAACGGTGCGGCTGGACCACGGCGATGACACGGCCCTCGGCCACCTGACGCGCAGCCTTCAGGACAGCAGCGATCTCGACCGGGTGATGGCCGTAGTCGTCGACGATCCGCACCCCGCCGACGATGCCCGTGGTGGTGAATCGCCGCCGCACCCCGCCGAACCCGGCCAGCCCGGCCCGGATCGCCTCATCCGACACATCCAGCTCGCGCGCCACGGCGATGGCCGCCAGGGCATTGGCGACATTGTGCCAGCCCGCCATCGGCAGGTGCAGGCCGGTGATCCGGATCGGCTCGTCCAGCGCGGCCAGCCCCTGACCCTGCACCACCACATCGAAGCGACAACCGTCCGGCTTCATCTCGACATTGTCGGCCCGGACCATGGCCTGCGGATTGACCCCATAGGTCACCAGCCGGCGGTTATCGATCGAGGCCACCAGCCGCTGCACCTCGGGATGGTCCAGGCAGACGGCGGCGAAACCGTAGAAGGGGATGTTCTCGACAAAGTCCACGAACGCCTTCCGCACCCCGTCGAAGTCGCCGTAGTGGTCGAGGTGTTCCGGGTCGATATTGGTGACGATGGCCACCGTCGATTTGAGGCGCAGGAAGCTGCCGTCGCTCTCGTCGGCCTCGACCACGATCCAGTCGCCGTCACCGACCTTGGCGTTGGTGCCATAGGCATTGATGATCCCGCCGTTGACCACCGTCGGGTCAAGCCCGCCGGCGTCGAGGATGGCCGCCACCATCGAGGTGGTCGTGGTCTTGCCGTGGGTACCCCCGACCGCGATCGAGAACTGCAGCCGCATCAGCTCGGCCAGCATCTCGGCCCGGCGAACCAGCGGAATGCGCCGCTCGCGGGCCACCACCATCTCCGGATTGGTCGACTTGACCGCCGTCGAATAGACCACCGCCGAGACGCCATCGCCTATGTGTCCGGCATCGTGGCCGATGAAGACCCGGGCCCCCAGCTTCTCCAGCCGGTCGGTATTGGCGCTGGCCTTGGCGTCCGAGCCCTGCACCGAATAGCCGATCTTGAGCATGATCTCGGCAATGCCGCTCATGCCGATGCCGCCTATGCCCACGAAATGGACGGGGCCGAGGTCGAACGGAACGGGGCGAAGGCGAGCGATCATCGGAAGCGATTAGCAAGGGTTGGCGGCGATTGCGACACCCGGCTTCGGAGAGGCTGCCGGCTGAACCACCGTCGCTAGGACACACGCCCGAATTTGTCGATCCGGCCTTCGACGTACGCCTCCAGGTCAGGGTGACTTCTGTATATCGCCTCGGTGATTTTTCCGATTTCCCCGATGGCCGCCCCCGATTGCATCTTGATCTGCCGACCTTCTTCGCTCGGCTCGAGTTGGCCGACCATGGTGCCCATTTCGCCGATCTCTCGAGATGCCCGGTAACAGGCGTTCACGACCAGAATGGCGAGTTCCCTGTCCATGCCCTCAGTCCTCCGCCACGAAATCCTGGGCGAACTCCGGTGCGTCGTCGTCGCCCGACAGCAGGGGTGCATCGTCTTCGTCCGAGGCGCGGGACGGGTCCGGCACCTCGAAGCCGACCGGCACAGACAGATCCAGCAGGCCCGCCGCCTTCATCTCCTGCACGCCCGGGAGGTCGTACAGGTTGGACAGGCCGAAATGCTCAAGGAACCGGTCGGCCGTGCCATAGGTGACCGGACGCCCCGGCGTCCGACGCCGTCCGCGCAGCCGCACGAATCCCATCTCCAGCAGCAGGTCCAGCGTACCGCGCGACAGCGACACGCCGCGCACGCTCTCCACCTCGGCCCGGGTGCAGGGCTGGTGATAGGCGATGATGGCCAGGGTCTCGAGCGCGGCCTTCGACAGCCGCCGCGGCTCCTCGCGCTCCTCGGTCATCAGGAAGGACAGGTCGGGCGCGGTGCGGAACTGCCAGCGGTCGGCGACGCATTCCAGCTCGACGCCCCGTCCCTGATAGCGTTCGCGCAGGGCCGAAATGGCCCCGCCGACGTCCGCCCCCTCCGGCAGCCGTCGCGCGATCTCGGCCGCCGACAGCGGCCCGGCCGCCGCGAACAGCAGCGCCTCGACGCGGCGCTCGATCTCTCCGTGATCGGGTGCGAACTGGATCACGGTACCAGCTCCAGCACCTGGCCGCGTCCGCGGCGCTTCAGATACAGGTCGGCGAAGGCCTCGGCCTGTTTCACATCCATCGCCCCCTCCTTCACCAGCTCCAGACTGGCCGACAGGGTCGAGGCGGTAAAGCTGGCCTGGGTCGGGCCGTCATCGGCCCGCCGCGCCGGAGCCACCTGCTCCAGCGGCGTCCACTGCTCCAGCCGGGGCAGGACGTCACGCAGCCAGTCCCGCGCCGCCTCCAGCCCGAAGGCCTCGACCCGCTGGCCGGGATTGTAGTGACGCTGCTCCTCGCGCCGCCGCTGGGTCACATAGGCGGCCATCAGCTCATACAGGCTGGCGTCGATGCGGTCGGACGGGATGATCACCGTCGCCTGCGGGTCGCCGCGGGCGAAGACGTCGCGCTTCAGCTGCGGCCGGGCCGTGATCGCCTCCACCGCCTTGCGCATGGCCTCCAGCTTCTGCAGCCGGAAGGCCAGGGCCGCGGCCATCTCCTCGGCGGGAACCTCGCCGCCCTTGCCCTTTTCGGTGCGCGGCAGCAGCAGGCGCGACTTCAGATAGGCCAGCCAGGAGGCCATCACGAGATAGTCCGCCGCCAGCGAGAAATTCCGCCGCCGCGCCTCATGCACAAAGGCCAGATACTGTTCCGCCAGCCGGGTGATCGACAGCTTCAGCAGATCGACCTTCTGCGTCCGCGCCAGGGCCAGCAGCACATGCAGCGGCCCTTCATAGCCGTCCAGATCGACGACGAAGGCCTCGCGCTCATCGACCTGTTCGGCAGCGGTGAAGTCGAGGTTGGGCTGGAAGGCGTCCGTCATGCCTGAGCCTCCCCGACGTCCGGCCCCCTGGCGGCGTCCAGCCTGCCGGCCAGCATGGCGGCGAAACGGTCGCGCGCCTCGCGCTCTTCCAGCGGCTCCGGCGACCGGACGATCCGGGCCATGGCCGCCGCCGCCCGTTTCGCCGCCCTGCCCTTCAGCCGGCCGGTTCCCTCGGCCACCTGACGCATCTCGTCGAGGTCGCCGTTGCAGTGCAGGACGATATCGCAACCCGCCTTCAGCGAGGCCTCGGCCCGATCGCGCAGGCTTCCCGACAGCGCCTTCATCGACAGGTCGTCGGTCATGATCAGGCCGCCGAAACCCAGATGCGCCCGCATCAGCTTCAGCGCCTTTTTCGACGTCGTCGCCGGTCGCTTCGGGTCGATGGCGTCGAACACCACATGGGCCGTCATGGCCAGGGGCATGTCTGACAGGGCCTTGAACGGCGCGAAATCCCAGCCGTCCAGGGTCGCGAAATCCGCGTGCACCACCGGCAGGTCATGGTGGCTGTCGGCAAAGGCCCGGCCATGGCCCGGCATGTGTTTGATCACCGGCAGGACGCCGCCCGCCAGCATACCCTCCGCCGCCGCCCGGCCCAGCTGCGCCACCGTCGCCGGGTCATGGGCATAGGCCCGGTCGCCGATGATGTCGTGGGCCCCGGGCACCGGCACGTCCAGCACCGGCAGGCAGTCGACATTGATCCCCACCGCCTTCAGGTCATGGGCCATCAGCCGCGCGCCCAGCCGGACCAGCTCGCGCGCCGCCAGCGGATCGTTGGTCGCCTTCAGATAGGCCTCGCCCGGCGGATACTTGGGCCAGTGCGGCGGCCCCATCCGCTGCACCCGACCGCCCTCCTGATCGATCAGGATCGGGGCTTCCGTATCGCCGATGCTGTCGCGCAGTTCGGCGGTCAGGGCCCGCACCTGCTCAGGGCTGTCGATATTGCGCCGGAACAGGATGAAGCCCCACGGCCGCGCCCCGGCGAAGAAGGCGCGTTCCGCCTCCGTCAGCCGATGGCCGCTACAGCCGTAGATCGCCGCTGAGGTCACGGATCCGTCAGCGCACGAAACAGTCGCCGCCGGCGGCCTTGATGGCGTTGCACAAACCCGTCGCCTGGTCGCGGCTCAGGCCGGTGACGGTGGTGCGATAGACGGTCGAGCCGTTCGACGCCGTGACCTCCTGAACCCGCTTGTCGGCCCCGGCGGTGAACTGGGGATAGCGGCCGACGATGGCGGCGAACTCGCGATCCGCCAGGCTGGGCGTGGAGAAGGCACCGATCTGCACGCCGGAGGTTCCGCCGACCGTGGCCGGGGCCCGGGGCTCGGCCTTTGCCGGCGGCGGGGTCACAGGCACCGGACGCGGCGCGACGGGCGCGGTCGTGCCGGCCGCACGCGGCTCGGGACGCGGCTGGGCCACCTCGGGCGGCGGCGTGAAGGTCGGGGCGGCCGTCGGGGCCTCGGCGGCGTCATAGACATCGATCCCGGCTTCGGGATCGATCGGCTGCGCCTCCAGCGGCGCGTCCGACTTCATGACCACGACCGGCGTGCCCACGGCGGGCGGGGCGTCGTTCGAGGAGCGCGGCCCGGCACGGTAATAGATCACCACGGCGATGATCAGGATCAGCAGCACCCCGCCGGAGATGATCAGGGTCATCGGCGGTGGCTTGGCACCCCCGCCGCCACCGCCCGCCCTGCGCGCGTCATAGCCGCCGCGGTTGAACGGCAGGTCGTCATCGGTCGGCGGCGTATAGGCGCCCCGGTCGCGGCCCTGGTTCGGACGATAGGGATCTTCGTTGGACATGACCGCGCCTCTTGGACCCACGCGAATCGGCGCGCGGACCCCATACTCTATCCCGGTCCGAGTCCTTTTTCAGGCCGGGAGAACGGCGGACGGACTCAATCCCCTACAAATCCAGCGCCAGATCGAGGCTGAACAGCTTCTTGTGTTCCTCGATGGCGTAGCGGTCGGTCATGCCGGCGATATAGTCACACACCGCCCGCGCCCGTCTGGCCGGGTCCGGAACGTCCGCCCGACCCGACCATTCCGGCGGCAGGGTGGCGGGTTCGGCCATGAACAGCTGGAACATCTCGGCCAGCAGCCGCCGCGCCTGGCTGCGGGTGCGGTTGACGCGATAGTGGCGGTACATCCGCTCGAACAGGAATTTCCGCAGCACACCCAGATCGGCCAGCATCCCCGGCGAAAAGGCCACCAGCATCCGGTCGGCCGTGCGCACCGCCTCGGTCGACCGGATATCGGCCGCCGCGATCCGGGACTCGGTCTCGGCCAGCACATCCTCGACCATGGCCCCGATCATGCGCCGCACCGCCTCGATCCGGAGCATCCGGTCGTCGATCCCCGGCCAGTCCCGGCGGACCCCGTGCAGCACCGGCCCGATCAGGGGCACATCGTTCAGGTCCTCGAGCGTGAACAGCCCCGCCTGCACCCCGTCATCGACGTCGTGATTGTTGTAGGCGATGTCGTCCGCAATGGCCGCCGCCTGGGCTTCCAGCGAGGCGAAGGTCCCCAGCCGCAGGTCCCAGCCCGGGGCATAGTCGGCAATGGCCTTCCAGGCCGGCTCGTCCAGCCGGTGCGAGACCGGGCCGTTGTGCTTGACCACTCCCTCGACGGTCTCCCAGCTCAGGTTCAGCCCGTCAAAGCCCGGATAGCGCGCCTCCAGCTTGGTCACCACGCGGAAGGTCTGGACATTGTGGTCGAACCCGCCCCAGGCGGCCATCTGCGCCTGCAGCTCGTCCTCGCCGGCGTGGCCGAACGGCGGGTGGCCCAGGTCATGGGCGAGCGCCACCGTCTCGGCCAGGTCGGTGTCCAGCCGCAGGGCATGGGCCAGCGACCGCGCGATCTGCGCCACCTCCAGCGAATGGGTCAGGCGGGTGCGATAGTGATCACCCTCATGCGCCACGAAGACCTGGGTCTTCTCCTTCAGGCGACGGAAGGCGGTGGCGTGGATGATCCGGTCGCGGTCGCGGGCATAGGCATTGCGCGTCCGGCTGATCGGCTCGGGGGTCAGCCGGCCGCGGCTGTGTTCGGGATATTCGGCATAGGGCGCGCGTTCGGGGATCAAGATCGGCCGCTCTTTCGGAATCCGGGCCTTTGCGATCGGCCCTTCACGCCTCATATACCCCCTGTGAGCACCGTCCAGTCCGCCCCCCTGTTCCAGATTTCGCCGGCCTCCGGCGGGCACGGCCTGTCGCTGTCCGGGAGCGCGGCCGCAAGACTGGCCGAACTGGCCCTGGCTGAGGGTCATCCGGTCCTGCTGCGCGTCGCCGTCGACGGCGGCGGCTGCTCCGGCTTCCAGTATCGCTTCGAACTGATCGAGGCCGCCGAGGCCGACGACATCCGCATCGAGACCGACGGCCAGGCCGCGCTCGTTGACCCCGTCTCCCTGCCCTTCCTCAAGGGCTCGGAGATCGCCTTCGTCGATGATCTGGCCGGCGCCCAGTTCGTGGTGCGCAATCCCAATGCAGCATCCAGCTGCGGCTGCGGGGTCAGTTTCTCGATCTGACGGCACGGTGCTCGCCGGGCACGACGGGACGTCCGCCAACGGTGGTCAGCGACCGCCGGCGCAGGAAAGCCGGCCGGCCTCCGGATGGCTATTCCGATCCTTGGTATCGCGTATAACAGGGGCCCCGTCAGCGAAGGTGGCCCTTTGCGCAAATCCCTGTTCGATCACCCCGCGCGCATCGTACCGCTTGCGTTTCTCGTCACGGTGCTGATCGGAACGGCACTGCTGTCGCTCCCGTGGGCGACGACCAGCGGTAGCCCGGCGCCCCTGCTCACCGCGCTGTTCACCGCAACCTCCGCGACCTGCGTGACGGGACTGGTCACCGTCGATACCGCCACCTTCTGGTCCCCTTTCGGTCAGGTGGTGATCCTGTGCCTCTTCCAGGTGGGGGGGGTTCGGTATCATGGCCGGGGCCACCCTGCTGGGCTTGCTGATCTCCCGACGCATGAGGCTGGGTCAGCGTCTGGTTGCCCAGGCCGAAACCCGAAGCCTTCAACTCGCCGATGTGAAGGGCGTGCTGCTGACCATCCTCGCGGTCACCCTAGTCTGTGAAGCGGTTGTCGCCACCATCCTGACCGTGCGGCTTCATTTTGGCTACGGAGAACCCTGGGGCAGCGCGGCCTGGAGCGGACTCTTCCACGCGGTTTCGGCCTTCAACAACGCCGGCTTCTCCACCTATTCCGACAACCTCATGGGGTTCGCCCTCGACCCTCTGATCCTCCTGCCCCTCTGTGCGGCGGTCATCGTCAGTGGACTGGGCTTTCCGGTGATCAACGAGGTGCTCCGGGAGTGGCGGACACCCCGGCGGTGGTCGATCCACGCCAAACTGACCCTGCTCGGCACCCTGGGTCTTCTGTTTCTGGGCTTTGCGGGCGTCGCCGTGGCCGAGTGGAACAATGCCGGCACGATCGGCAACATGTCGGCCGGCGGCAAGGCCCTGAACGCCTTCACCCACTCGGTGGTGAGCCGGACGGCGGGCTTCAACGCCGTCGACATCGGGCAGATGCGCCCCGAGACACTGTTCCTGACAAACGGCCTGATGCTGATCGGTGGCGGCAGCGCCGGTACGGCCGGCGGCATCAAGGTCACGACCTTCCTGCTGCTCGGCTTTGTGGTCTGGGCAGAGATCCGGGGGCGCTCCGATGTTACGGCCTTCCGTCGCCGCATCTGTCCGGATGCGCAGCGCCAGGCGCTGGCTGTGGTGCTGCTGGCCGTGGGCCTCGTCGGCGTCTCGACCCTCGCCATCCTGTCCCTGACCACCCAACCCCTGGACAAGGTGCTGTTCGAGGTCATCTCGGCCTTTGCGACGGTCGGGCTGAGCACCGGAATCACGGCAGCCCTGCCCCCCTCCGCCCAGATGATCCTCATCGGGCTCATGTTCGTTGGACGGGTCGGAACCATCACCGTCGCTGCGTCGCTGGCATTGCGCGCCCGGCATGTCCCCTATCGCTATCCGCAGGAGCGCCCGATCGTTGGCTAGACCGAAAAATCAGATCCCGAACAATGTCGTGGTGGTCGGCCTTGGCCGTTTCGGCGGGGCTGTCGCCGAGAGCCTGACGCGACTGGGCCATGAGGTCCTGGCGATCGAGGAAAGCCTCACCCTCGTGCAATCCTGGTCCGATCGCCTCACCCATGTGGTGCAGGCGGACTCCAGCGACATCGAGGCCCTGCGGCAACTCGGTGTCGCGGACTTTCAACATGCGGTGGTCGGGATCGGCAGCGATATCGAAGCCAGCGTGCTGACCGTCCTGGCCCTGAGCGAACTGGGCGTGCCGGACATCTGGGCCAAGGCGGTCACGGCCAACCACGGAAAGATCCTGGAGAGGACGGGGGCCCACCATGTGGTCTATCCGGAGGTGGCCATGGGCAAACGCGTCGCCCATCTGGTAACCGGCAAGATGATTGATTTCATCGAGTTCGACGACGACTTCGCGATCGTGAAGACCCGACCGCCACGCGAGGCGGTCGGCAAGACGCTCGGCGAGTCCCAGCTCCGTTCAAGGTTCGGGGTCACGGTCGTCGGCGTGAAACGGCCCCGCGAGGACTTCACCTATGCGAAACCGGACACCCTTGTGGTCGAAGGCGATCTGCTGATCGTCGCCGGTCAGACGCAAAAGGTGGAGCGGTTTGCGGCCCTGCCCTAGTCAGTGACCCCGCCGGCCTTCCGCAGGGCCGGCCCAACGTCCGGAGACCTGCCATGATCAGCCTCATCCTTGCCGCCAGCCTGCTGACTGATCCCGTCACCACCCCGGTCACCCTGCCGTCAGAACCCGCGCCCCTGCACGGGACCCTGCTCACCCCGGCGGGGCCGACCCGTGCCGCGGCTGTGATCATCGCCGGCTCCGGGCCGACGGACCGGAACGGCAACAGCCCGCTCGGTGTTTCATCCTCCAGCTACCGCCTGCTCGCCGAGGGTCTGGCCGAACAGGGCATCGCCACCATCCGGGCCGACAAGCGGGGCGTCGCCGAAAGCACCGGCGCCGGCAGGGTCGAGGCCGACCTGCGCTTCACCCACTATGCCGACGACGCCCGCGCCTGGGCCGCCGAGGCCGCCCGCCAGTCCGGCCAGCCCTGCGCCTGGCTGATCGGACACAGTGAGGGGGCGCTGGTCGCCCTGGCCGCTGTGGCCGGCGGGGACGACGGTATCTGTGGCCTCGTGCTGCTGGCCGGTGCCGGCCGGCCTATCGGTGCTGTCCTGCGCGAGCAACTGGCCAACGCCCCCGAACCCCTGCGGGGACAGGCCGTGGCCATCCTCGCCGAGCTCGAGGCCGGACGCACGGTCACCGACGTCCCGCCACAGCTGGCCGCCCTGTTCCGCCCCTCGGTCCAGCCCTATCTGATCTCGTGGCTGCCGCTGGACCCCGCGGCCATGGTCGCCGCCTACCCGGGACCGGTCATGATCGGCCAGGGCACCACGGACATCCAGGTCGGCTTGACCGACGCCAACGCCCTGGCCGCCGCCCGTCCCGACGCCCGCCTGGTGATCTGGGAGGGGGTCAACCACCTGCTGAAGATCGCGCCGGCCGACCGCGCCGCCAACACCGCCACCTACAGCGACCCGACCCTGCCGCTCGCTCCGGGCGTGGTCGAGGACGTGGCGGGGTTTATCCTGCAGCCGCGCTGAAGCCTTTCCGCCGCATTTCGTCCCCGCCAGCCGCCGCCGGCCCCAACGGAGTCGCGTGAAGGCCGGGATACCGGAAGCGTCCGGACATGACCTCCGTCTTCGCTCCCACCCTGTTTCTCCACATCAGCTGTGGTCTCGCCGCCTGTGTCGTCGGCCTGGCCCCGATCTTCACCCGCAAGGGCTCGCGCCTGCACCGTCTTTCCGGACGGGTTTTCGCGGTACTGATGGCGACCTTGCTGGCGTGCGCCTGGCTGATGACCGCCCTGCATTTCAGCCCCTATTTTCTCGCCCTCTCGGCTACCGCGACCATGGCCCTGTTCTCGGGCCTCCGGGTGCTGGGTCGCAAGCGGCCCGACCTGCGGCGCGCTGACCGGGCGAAGGCGCTCGACTGGATCGTCACCCTCGGGGTCGTTGGTGTCGGGCTCTGGGTTCTGGTCCTGGTGGTCACAGGTCAGACGGGCGATCGGGCGGCAGTGTCAGCCGCCCTCGCCTACGGCGCACTGGCCTATGGCGGATGGGACCTCTGGCGGTTCGCCCGACCCACGGACTGGCCCTTCTCGCCCAACCTGTGGAACTATGAGCACCTGACCAAGATGCTGGGGGCCTATGGTGGAGCACTCTCGGCCTTCTCCGGCAATTTCCTGACCTTCCTGCCCACCCCATGGAGCCAGCTCTGGCCGACCGTCCTGTTCCAGACCGTGACCATGATCTGGATCGCGGTCCTCATCATGGGGCGGCGGCGCGCGCTGGCAGTCACCTGAGCCGGATCACCACCGCCGGGTGGGTCTGGCTCTTCACGGCCTACAGCTACGCCATGACCACGGCCTGCGCCGCCTGGTTCGCGCGGCAGGCGGTCGCGGCGAACGGCGGCCGGCTCGATGTCGCGACGTCCCTGCTTTGGCAGGGAGCCGCCTACGCTGTCTGGCTGCCGGTCGCGGGAGTGGTCTGGATCCTGATCCGGCGTTTTGGTGTCGGCCGCTGGGCGCTGGCGGCGCTGCCCGTCGCCGGCTTGGTGATCGTCCCCCTCACGGCCCTTGGCGCGGTGGCCGTGGACCTCGCCTTCGGCGTGGGAAGCCCGACGGAAGCACCCGCCCGGATTCTGGCCCGGATACCGGTATCCATCCTGCTCTACACCGCCATCTGTGCGGTCGGTGCGGCGGCGGCGCACCGCAGCCGGGCGGTGGAAGCGGAGGCCCGCGCGCGCGCGCTTGAAGGTGCCCTGTCGACTGCCCGGCAGGCCATGTCCGGGTCCTCCAGCCCGCCCGAGCGGCTGATGGTGATGACCGGCAACCGTCGCGCACCCGTGCTGCTCGATGAGGTCGAATGGTTCGCCGCCGCAGGTAACTATGTCGTCGTCCATTGGGCCGACCGCGAGGGTCTGATCCGCGAAACCCTGAAGGCGCTGGAGACGCGCCTGGACGGCCGGGTCTTCGCCCGCAGCCACCGGGCGACCCTGGTCAATCTGGCGCGCGTCAGCGAGGCCCGGTCGCTGTCGGACGGCTCATGGAAGCTGACCATGGCCAGCGGGGCCGAACTGGTCGCCAGCCGCACCTACCGCGACGCCGTCATGGCCCGCCTCGGCCGTCAGGACAGCAGCGTCCCCAAGAACTGAACCGGCCGGCCCGATGAGAGGGCATTTGCGGCCTGGCACAGGCTGTCAGCCATTACCCGGCGTGTGCCCGGCCAACAGCTTCTTCGCCGCGGCGATCACCCGATCGGCGGGCAGGTCGTTCATGTGCTGGATCGCCTGGTTCAGGTTCGGATCGATCTTGCGAAACTCATCGACCGAGCGCGGCCCCCGCACCGCGATCCCGCCCCACGGCCCGTGCTCGGCCTCATCCGACGGCCCGAAGGCCGCCACGACCCGGACACCGGACGCGACCGCCAGATCGGTCCAGATGGTATCCGCCCCGACATAGAGCGCCACCCGGCTGACGGCCGCGACCGTCTCCAGCGGATTCAGTCGTCCCTGCAGCTCGGTCACCCGGTTTCGCGGCAGCGACAGCCGGATGGTATGAGCGGTGTCACGGGCATTCTCGTCGCCCACGACGATCACCCGCCCGCCCTCCAGCGGCCCGCCGTCACCGACCAGGGCGACGGCGACCTTGGCATAGCGTTCGGACGGCCAGACCTTGCCCATCCAGTCCGCACCGGGCCCGATGGCCAGCAGAGGCGCATCCTCCACGGGGATCAGGGCGTCGGCGGACGCCCGGGTCGCCTCCGACACAATCAGTTTCGGGGCCGGAACCTCCTCCAGCTGCAGCACCCGCGCCGCCTGTTCGACCGCATGGACTCCGGCCTCCCAGGCCCCGCGCACCGCCCGCTTCTGCCGCTTCAGCTTGCTGGACAGGGTGGTGCCGCGCATGTCGACCACCAGCCCCCAGCGGGTCTCGCGCACCTTGTTCCAGAGCCCCAGCCAGTCCAGCCGGCTGTCACGCTCCAGCACGATCAGCCGGTCCAGACGCGGCGTGTCGGCAAACAGCGGCGCACTCTTCGGCGAGCCTACCACCGTGAACACAGCCTGGGGCATGGCCTCGACCATATAGGCAAGCACGCCCGACGACAGGATCGCGTCGCTCGCGTCCGCCTCGGCGATATAGAGGATGGGGAACCGTCCCGTCATGGATGCACCGTATACGGATTCTCTCCGCGCTGCAGACGGCATGCAGGCATGGCTCACGACCGCGCCGCATCCTATCTAGAGGGTATGAGCACCCGTATCACCCACCTCGACAGCCGCGCCCTGATCCGGGTGTCAGGCCCCGACGCCCGTCCCTTCCTGCACAATCTCCTGACCCAGGACACCGAGAGCCTGGCACCAGGCATGCTCCGGTTCGGCGGTCTGTTGTCACCGCCCGGGCGGCTGCTGTTCGACCTGTTCCTGCGGGGCGAGGCCGACGCCGTCGTGCTGGATGTCGCCGCCGACCACCGCCAGTCCCTGCTGCAGCGGCTCGCCATGTACAAACTCCGGGCGCAGGTCACGATCGAGGCGGACGACCGCCCGGTGTTCGCCGCGTGGGGCGGCGACCTGCCCGCAGGTTTCACGCCCGACCCGCGGCTCGTCGGCCTCGGTGGACGGGCCTGTGGTGTGGACATCGCCACCGATGCCTCCGAGGGCGACTGGCAGGCCCACCGCCTGTCCCTCGGCGTCCCCGACCCGACCGCCGACGCCCTCTCGGACAAGACCTATCCGATCGAGGCCAATTTCGACCTGCTCAACGGGATCGACTTCCGCAAGGGTTGCTTCGTCGGCCAGGAAACCACCTCGCGCATGAAGCGGCGCGGCGCGATCAAGACCCGGATGCTGCCGATCGCCTTCGACGGGCCGCCCCCGCCCTTCGGCACCGAGATCCTGAACGGTGAGCTCAGGGCCGGGCAGGTGCTCAGCGGGATCGACGGCCTGGCCATGGCCAGCGTCCGCCTGGACCGGCTCGACGGAGCGCTGAGCGTCGACGGACGGCGGGTATCGATCGTGCGGCCGGACTGGGTGGCCGAGGCCCTGGCCTAGGTCGCGGCATCCTCAATCGTCCTCCCCGCCCTCGAACGAGGTCCCTGCCCGGTGACAGCGGGCGCAGTCGCGGATGTCGCTGATGCCCTCTTCCCGGTGTTCCGCCAGTATGGCGGCCGGACGATGCTCATGGCAGCCGAAACAGGTGTAGCGGCTGAAGTCACCGCCGGTGTGGCAGGTCGCGCAGCGCACATTGTGCGGCCCGGTCAGGGGAAAGAAGCGCTCATGATCGAAGGTCGCCGGGGTCCAGCCCGCCGGCGTGTGGCAGGCGGCACAATTGCCCTGTACACCCCTGTGCAGGGCATTGGCCGGGGCCGTATGACAGGTTTCACAGCGCGGCCGGACCTCAGCCTTGAGCAGGTCATGGGAAAAGCGCGGCCGCGCCGGATGGCTGAGCAGGGGCCCGGCATGCCCCGTGTGGCAGGCCAGACAGTCCGGGGTGTTCAGGGCCTGATGGAAAGGCGGGCCGGAACGGGTTCGTACCAGCGGTTCGCCCGCGCTGGTCTTCAGCCCGATCGTCGCGACGGCGTGGCAGGTCACACAGCGCTCTCCCGTGACACCCCGGAACGGCAGGTGGCAGCTGGCACAGGCGACCGGCGGATCGGCGTGGCCTGGCGAGAGCCGGCCGGGCCCGATCATGGCTTCCGGATAGAGGAAGACCAGCGCGATCAGCACCCCCAGATTGGCCGCGATGATGGCCAGGATCCATGACCGCTTCATCGCCAGTTCCAGTGCCAGAAGACCGCCAGGATGTGGGCCAGGGCCAGCACGGCGAAGGCCAGGGTGACGGGATAGTGGACCACCCGCCATTTGCGGACGACGTCATAGGTCAGGCTGTCCCAGTGCAGGCTGGCCTCCAGCGCCTCGTCCGACAGCCCCTGCGCCCGAAGCCGGGCCCGGGTTTCCTCCAGCCGCGCCCGGGACCGCTTCATCAGGAATTTCCCGGTCAGGCCGCTGGCGATGTTGATCAGCATCGCCCACACCGCCAGCCAGGCCAGGATGGCGTTGAAATGCACCCCGGCGTGGACAAGGATCAGCAACGATCCGGCCCAGGCCATCCGCTCATGCAGCCGGAGCAGACCGGCCGGCGACCTGACCTTGATCCATTTGCGACGGGCCAGGGAGTAGCCGAACGAGCCGATGATCAGCAGCACGCCCGGAATGCCCAGCCAGCGACCGATCCAGACCAGGTCGAGGACATGCAGCAGCCCGTCCAGCACAAGGGCCGTGCCGCCGAGCAGCAACAGCGCCAGATAGAAGGGCAGCACTTCGCGGCTGATCAGATGGGCGCGCCAGCCGGTCATGCGTCAAGCTCCACAGCCGAGGCCGGCGTGCAGATGCAGGGAAGGCAATAGCCGGGAGCCACCTCCCAGACAGGCGTTTGCAGGTTCCGGACCTCGCCCGAGACCAGCCGGGTCTCGCAACTGCCGCACTGACCGGCGCGACAGCCCGAGTCGATGGCCACACCATTGCTCTCGGCGAAATCGAGCAGGCTCCCGGCCTCGCCCGACCAGTCCAGGGTCCGTCCCGACCGGAGAAAGCGGACCGGCAGATCGAGGCCGCCATGGACCGGGACCTCGGAGGACAGGCCGGCCGGACGCGGGACCGAGGCCGGGCCGAAGGCCTCATGGTGGAGGTCGGCCTCGGCCACCCCGGCAAGCCGAAGCGCCGGGACGAGGGCCTCCATCATCGGTGCCGGGCCACAGACATAGACGGCGCAGCGGCCCAGCCCATCGAGGATCGGCTGCAGCAGCGCCAGGTCGACATAGCCGTCCCGGTCATAGTCCCGCCCCAACACATCCCCGGCCATCGGCCGGGCGTAGACGACCGTCTGGTGGAAGGCCGGGCAGGATCGGAACACCGCCTCCAGCTCGCTCCGGAAGGCATGAACCGCACCGTTCTGGACCGCCTGGACCAGATGCACCCGACGTTGCGGCGTGGCCTGGGCCAGCCAGCCCAGCATGCTGACCATGGGCGTGATCCCGACGCCGCCGGCGATCAGCATCACCGGCAGGTCGGGGTCCGGATCCAGACAGAAGGCACCGGACGGGCCGCGCACCCCGAGGGTGTCGCCGACCTGGACATGGTCATGAAGATGGCCGGAACAGAGGCCCGGCGGCAGGTCAGGACGCGTCGGCGGAGACAGGGCGCGCTTTACCGTGATCCGGAACTCACCGGGGTCCGGCCGGCTCGACAGCGAATAGCACCGCACCACCGGCCGGCCCTCGCCGGCAACGTTGACGGACACGGTCAGAAACTGCCCCGGCCGGAAATCCGGCAAGGGCTCGCCGTCGAGCGGCGCGAGGTAGAAGGAGCATTGGGACCCTTCGGGATCTTCCAGCACCCGCCGCACGACCCGGAACGGCCGCCAGCCCACGAGTGGAGCGGCGTCAGGCAAGGCAGGATGAAGCCTCCGGCGGCGGCTCAGCCAGACCCCGAGAGCGCCCCACAGGACAAGTTGGATCAGGGCCGCCCAGCCGATGTAGCCGAGGAGTTGGGGGGCGGTCATTCTTGGGGCGAATTCACCAGGGGGCTGAGGATCGGGAACCCGGGGTCAAGCACCGACACCGTTCGTCCGTCGGGGCCCTGATCTCACGCGCGCCGGGGGCACCGGGGACGTCATCAACCAGATGGCTCATCCGGGGCGTCACCGCCTTGCTCTGGCGCAATCCATCCCGACCAGAACCGTGGCCTCTATCAACCGGCGAAATCGACCCGGCTCCGGGCCGCTCCCTTCCCTCCCGGGGGCGGCGAGCTTGCCGGATTGATTTTCCGGGCGGGGTGAAAATCCCGCCCGATCGCGTCGTTCGGGCCCGGAGTGGGGCCTCTTTGTTCGAGGAGACCGTCATGCTGCTGACCCGAACCCTGGCGGCCCTGCTGACCCTGGCCTGCGCGGGCTGCGCCGTTGCCGGGTCTGCCGCGTCGGTCCCGCCACCGTTTGCCTCCCCGGAACCCGGTGTTGCCTCGGTTGAGCGCGGTCGGCTGATGGCCTCCGCCCGTTGCGGCGGCTGCCATGCCGTCGGGCCGGTCGGAACCAGCCCCCTGCCCGCCGCACCACCCCTTCGCGACATCGCCGACCTCTATCCCCCGGCCCAGCTGCAGGAGGCGTTCGGCGAGGGCATCATGACCGGCCATCCGGCCATGCCCCAGTTCGAGCTGCGCCCCGGGGAGATCAACGACCTGATCGCCTATCTCGAAAGCCTGCGCGCCGGCTGATCCGGCGCGGCCTTAAGGCGGCTATTCCTGCCCGGATCGAGACTGGCCGGTCGCAGGCGAAGCCGGCGTCATTCGCCGGACGGCGGTTCTGCAGCCGGTTCGGGCGCGGGCACTGACTGGACCTGCGGTGCCTCCATGGTTACCGGGGACGGCAGCACGATCACCTCCGGCGGGACCAGAAAGAGTCTCAGGCCACCGATGATGACCGGCGGCGCGTCGACCCGGATCGGCGGCCCCTGCACATACAGGCCCGGCCCTCCGGGGCCGGGGGCCCAGGTCGTGCGGCAGGCGGGACGTTGGGCATAGGCCGCGCGGCCCAGTGGCAGTCTGGGGTTGATGTAGGCAGCGTCCGGTCGAATCTCGCACGCCGCATCCGGCCTGAGCCCGGGCGGCGGGGCATGGGCCGCTCCGGTGCGAACATCCGGCCCGGGCGACAGTGCCGCCATCAGGCCGGCCAGACCGATCAGCACGGAATTCATCGGCGCGCCTCCCCCGGACCTGTATCGGTCCCGTCCTCGTCGGCCAAGGCTAACGCGATTGCTGTCCGGTCGTCCAACCCCCTTGCCTGGCCGACCCGTCGCACAGACCATTTCGGCCATCGACGCGGATTTCAGGCAGGGATGAATTTATCGCGCCACCTTCTCGACACGGATGAAACATCGGCGTTAGGTGGGCGTTGCGCAGGGGGCGCATCCCTCAAAAGGATCCGTAGAATGTTCAAAGCTTTTGCACGCCGTGCCGTACTGGCGGCCGCTGTTTCCGCCGTCGCCTTCGGGACGATGGCCTTCCAGTCCAATGATGGAGAGGACCGTCGCGTCGTCATCATCAACGCGACCGGCGTCACCATGACCCATTTCTACGCCTCGAACTCGGGCCGGAACGACTGGGAAGAAGACATTCTCGGTCAGGACGTGCTGCCCTCCGGTGACCGGGTCCGGATCAACATCGATGACGGCTCGGGTGCCTGCATCTATGACTTCAAGGCCCGCTTCTCGGACGGCGACGAGCTGATCCGCTACCGCATCAACGTCTGCGAAATCAGCGAGTATCGCTACACCGCCGGCTGATCGACCAGACGGGTGGAAAATCAGGGTCGCGCCTTCGGGGCGCGGCCCTTTTTCGTGGCCGATCCGCTACCCTGTGGCCATGGCCGACTCACTTCACCGCTGCGCCTGGTGCGGGACCGATCCCCTCTATGTCGCCTATCACGACGAGGAATGGGGCGTGCCCGAATATGACGCCCGCGCCCTGTGGGAGAAGCTGGTGCTGGACGGCTTCCAGGCCGGCCTGGCCTGGATCACCATCCTGCGGAAACGCGAGGGCATGCGTGACGCCTTCCATGGTTTCGACCCGGAGATCATCGCCCGCTATGGCGAGGCCGACATCGAGCGCCTGCTGGGCGACGCCCGCATCATCCGCTCGCGGGCCAAGATCAACAGCGCCATCAAGGGGGCGCGGATCTGGCTGGAGATGCGCGACAACGGCGAGGATTTCTCCGCCTGGCTCTGGTCCTTTGTCGGCGGCACGCCGTTCCAGCACGAAGGCGGCCCCCGCCCGACGCAGACGCCGGAGTCCGTGGCCATGGCCAGGGCCCTGAAGCAGCGCGGCTTCACCTTCTGCGGCCCGGTGATCGTCTATGCCTTCATGCAGGCGGTCGGCATGGTCAACGACCACGACCTGAACTGTCTTCGCCATGCGCCGACGCGCGCGATGGCCCGGTCGTGAAAGCCCCATCGAAAGCCCCGGCCGGTGCCGGTCCGCGCCGGACCGGTCCCACCCTGACGCTGGAACTGGCGCTCACCGACAGCAGCGGCGGCCCGGTCTGCGGTGTGGACGAGGCCGGACGCGGGCCCTGGGCCGGCCCGGTATCGGCGGGGGCGGTGATCCTCAATCCCGACGACCTGCCCGAGGGCATCGACGACTCCAAGGCCCTGACCCATGCCCGGCGCGAGGCGCTGGAGATCGAGATCAAGGCCCGGGCCCTCGCCTGGGGCGTCGGCTTCGCCTCGGTGGAAGAGATCGACCAGCTCAACATCCTGCAGGCCACCGGACTGGCCATGCGCCGGGCCGTCGAGGGGCTGGCAATCCCGCCGGCCGCCGCTCTGGTCGATGGAAGCTACCGGTTCAAACTGCCGTGCCCGATCCAGACCGTGGTCAAGGGTGACAGCCTGTCACTGTCCATCGCCGCCGCCTCGATCCTGGCCAAGACGGCGCGGGACCGGCTGATGGTCGAACTGGACGGGACCTATCCCGGCTACGGCTTCGCGGGGCACAAGGGCTACAACGCCCCGATCCATGCCGCCGCCCTCAAGGCGCTCGGCCCCAGCCCGGCCCATCGCCGGAGCTGGGCCCCGATCCGGGCGCTGCTGGAACCCGCCGGTGGTTAGGCCGCATCCGCCAGGCTGACCGGCCGTTCGCTGACCACGAACAGATATTCGACGTTCCGCAGCCGCCCCACCGCCCCGACCTTCTCGCCCTGCGGATTGTGGATGCCGATACGGGCCCCGACGTAGCGCGGGCGGGCGATCTCGATCACCTGCACCTCACCCCGGCCCGACAGCATGCTGACCAGCTGGTCCCGGCCCAGATAGCCCTCGTCATTGAAGGAGACGATCAGGTTCGGGGCCTTCAGCCCCTCGATCACGGCCTGCAGGGCCGGGGCGATCCCGGGCTTGCTGTTGAAGGCGCTCTTGCGGGTGCGCACATCGATCCGCTTGTTGGCGATGCCATAGGTCTCGGGCCGGTCCCACAGCACCAGGCTTTCCCAGCAGTGATAATTGCCCAGATAGGAATGCTGGTTGTAGGGCGGGTCCAGATAGACGAGGTCGGCCTCGACCTCGGGGGCCAGTTCCACCGCATCCCGTCGCGTGGCCTTGCACGGCCCGTCCGCCACGCCGGGCAGGATGTCGGGCATACGAAGCTCCAGCGGCTTCAGCGCCCGGGTGGCCCATTTCTTCATATAGGCCATCTGCAGACCCGCGGTGGAATCGACCCGGTCGGCAGCCTCCATCAGGCTGACCAGGGCGATCGCCTCCAGCTCCGGCTCCAGCGCCATGGCCGCGATCCGCTCGCGCATGGCGTCGATCACCGCACCGTTCTCGGGCGTGAAATAGCGGGCGTCCTCGCAGAAGGTCCGGGTGAACCAGCCGGCCTCGGGCTTCACGGTCCGCAGCTCGGCCAGCACCGACCCGGCCTGGTCCAGCCAGCGCTCGCGGTCGGCCTGCACATAGGCTGTGGCCAGGGCGTGGGCATAGGCATTGTGGTCATTCGACCAGACCCGGAAGCCCGCCCCCTTCAGGGCATGGCCGACCCGGGCAGAGCCGGAGAACAGGTCGCAGACCGTGCCGCCGTCCGGCAGCTGTCCGCGGATCGCCGTCGCGATCTGGGTCAGCAGCGCGCGTTTCGATCCGATGTATTTGATCATCCACCCATTCCCTTCGCCCTCCCGGGGAGGAGCGGCGGAGATGCCGCGCCCTGACGCGCTTCGACGCAAGGGTCATCCATCCATAAAGAGCGAGTCAATCGGCGAAACGCGCTAGCGTCAGCCAAAGGGTGCGGTTCGGCTCAGGGCAGGGCATGGTCGGGCCGGGGCTCCACCCGTAGCGAAGGCAGGCGACCGGTCATGATCATCCGTTCAGCACGTCCGCAGGGAAGGGGCGGCCATGTCCACAGAACCCTCTGACCCCAGGCCCAGGCCCCTGCTTGCGCGGCTGGGTCCGGGCCTGATCACCGGTGCGGCGGACGACGATCCCGGCGGCATCGCCACCCACTCCCAGGTCGGGGCCCAGTTCGGCCTCGGCCTGATCTGGATGCCGGTCCTCGCCTATCCCCTGATGACCGCGATCCAGGCCATCTGCGCCCGGATCGGCCGGGTCACCGGTGAGGGCCTGGCCGCCAATATGGCGCACGTCCTGCCGCGATGGCTGGTCCATGTCATCGTCGGCCTGCTGCTGGTGGCCAATACGGTCAACATCGGCGCCAATCTGGCCGCCATGGGCGCGGCGGCACGGCTGGTCCTCGGCTGGGGCGAGGTGGGTTTCGCTGTGGCCTTTGCGGTCGGTTCGCTGCTGCTGCAGGTCTTCCTGCCCTATCACCGCTATGTGCATGTGCTGAAATGGCTGACGATGAGCCTGTTCGCCTATGTCGCCGTGGTCTTCACCGTGGCCATCGACTGGGGCGAGGTCGCGCGGGCGGTATTCATGCCGCAGTTCACCCTGAGCCGCGAGACCCTGATCGCCATCGTCGCCGTGTTCGGCACCACCATCAGCCCCTATATGTTCTTCTGGCAGAGCGCCGAGGAGGTCGAGGACGAAAAGCTGTCCGATGACGGCTCCCTGCTCGACCACCCGGACAAGGCCCCCGTGGAACTCAACCGGATCACCTGGGACACCCTTCTGGGCATGGGCTTCTCCACCCTGATCTCCTTCTTCATCGTCCTGACCACCGCCGTCACGCTGAACGCCCAGGGCATCACCGATATCGCCAGCTCGGCCGACGCCGCCCGGGCCCTTCGCCCGATCGCCGGCGAGTTTGCCTTCCTGCTGTTCAGTCTCGGGATCATCGGCACGGGCCTGCTGGCGTTGCCGGTGCTCGCCGGTTCGGCCGCCTATGCGGTCGGCGAGCTGCGGGGCTGGCGCATCGGTCTCGAGCACCGGCCGGAAAACGCCCGGGCCTTCTACGGCGTGATCGCCCTGTCGTTCGGCTTCGGCCTGCTGATGCTCTTTCTGCCCATCGACCCGATCAAGGCCCTGTTCTGGAGCGCGGTCCTGAATGGCCTGATCGCCGTGCCCCTGATGATCGCCACCATGCTGGTGGTTTCGAGCCGCAGGCATCTCGGGGCCTTTGTCGCGCCGGTCGGCCTGCGCATCATGGGCTGGCTCGCCACGGCCGTCATGGCAGGGGCGGCCCTGCTGATGTTCATACTCTAGCGGGTGGTCGCTCCGCCCTCAGCGCTTCGCCTTCGTCGGCGCATGGGCCAGTCGCAGCAGGTTCGCCGCCCCCGGTGCGCCGAAGGGCGTCCCGGCCAGGATCAGGATGCGCTGACCCGGCTCGGCCAGGCCATAGGCGACCGCGCTGCTGACCGCATCGTCGGTGACATCCTCCAGCGAGGCCGGCTCCTTGCCCAGTCGCGTCTCCAGCCCCCAGACCAGGGCCAGCCGGCGCGCCGTCGAAGGGTTGGGCGTCAGGGCCAGCACCGGCTGCAGCGGCCGCTCACGCGCCATCCGCCGGGCCGTCCCGCCGAGGGTCGTGAACACGACGATACAGGCCGTCGACTGGGCCTCGGCGGCCTTGCGCGCCGCGGCCACAAGGGCGTCAGCATCGATATCGTCCATACCGGCGTGTTCGGCATCCATCAGGCTGGGCCATTTCGGATCCCGCTCGACCCGTTCGATGATCCGGCTCATCACCCCGACCGATTCCAGCGGATAGTCCCCCGAGGCGGTCTCGGCCGACAGCATCAGGGCGTCGGCGCCCTCATAGGCGGCATTGGCCACGTCCGAGGCCTCGGCCCGGGTCGGGGCCGGGGAGGCGGTCATGCTCTCCAGCATCTGGGTGGCCACGATCACCGGCACACCGCGCTGGCGGGCCGCGCGGATGATCTGCTTCTGCGCCACCGGCACCTCTTCGGGCTCCAGTTCCACGCCCAGATCGCCGCGCGCCACCATCACCCCGTCGCAATAGTCGAGGATGCTCTCCAGTTCCGCCAGGGCCTGCGGCTTCTCGATCTTGGCCAGGCAGGCGGCCCGTCCCTTCACGATCTGCTTCAGCTCGGCCATGTCCTCGGCCTTCTGCACGAAGCTCAGGGCCACCCAGTCGACGCCGATGCGCAGGGCGAAGGCCAGGTCCTCACGGTCCTTGGGGGTCAGGGCCGAGACCGGCACCACCGCCTCGGGCACGGCCACACCCTTGCGGTCCGACAGTTTCGATCCGCTCTCGACCGTCACATCGGCCCAGGTGTCATCACGCTCATTGACCCGCAGCCGCACCCGCCCGTCGTCCAGCAGCAGCAGCATGCCGGTGCGCAGGGCCCGGAAGATCTCCGGATGCGGCATCTGCACCCGGGTCGCATCGCCCGGCGTCGGATCGAGGTCGAACCGCATCCTGTGGCCGGGCTTGATGTCGATCTCGACGTCCGCAAACCGGCCCAGCCGCAGCTTGGGCCCCTGCAGGTCGGCCAGCACGCCCAGGGGCCGCTTCAGCGCCATCTCCGCCCCGCGCACGGCCTTCAGCGCCGCCGCATGGTCCTCATGCGTGCCGTGGCTGAAATTCAGGCGGAAAACATCGACCCCGGCCTGGGCCAGGGCCTTGACCATGCCGGGTGCCCGGCTGGCGGGTCCCAGGGTCGCGACGATACGGGCGCGCCGGGCTCTTTTCATCGAATATCCATGCGATCGGAGGAGTTTGCCCCTTGTGCCCATGAAACCGCGTCGGGTTAAGGGCGGTTCTTTGCACGAAACACGAAGTTACGCCGCCCGGTCGCGCCCGACCGCGTTTCGCGCTACCTCTCACCCGGCAACGGAGCGGACCATGGCGGGCCTGAAAGACAAGCGCGGCTTCATCGATAAGGACCGGCTGGACCTGTCCGAACGTCAGGCCGTCGAACACTGGATGAAGCGCTGGGGCGTCACCCGCGACCAGCTCACCGCCGCCCACCGCAAGGCCGGCCGCATGGTCAAGGACATCGCGGCTGAGCTGGGGAAGAAGCGATAGGCCAACGGGCACTCGACCCGGGGGGGTCACCTTGTCATCCCGGACACCGCACAGCGGTGATCCGGGACGGAGTGCGGGAACTCTCTGCAACCTCCCGGAAATCGCGGCAGCGATTATCCGGGAGACGGGCTGCCGTCGCGCCACGCCCTGACCCGTCTCCCGGATAGCGGCTGTCGCCGCTTCCGGGAGGAGCAAGGTCGTGGTCCTGCCGTCCCGGCTCTCCGCTTCGCTTCGGCCGGGATGACAAGGCAAGGCACGTCAGATCCGGGAGACCGTGGTGCGAGCGGCGGGGGTCGAACCCGCAATCCCTTTCGGGCGACAGATTTTAAGTCTGTTGCGTCTACCAGTTTCGCCACGCTCGCAGGCTGCGGCGTGATCTAGCAGCGCCCGCCGTCTTCGACCATGCGGTCAGCGCGCTGCCGGTGCCGCCGCCGCCCGCAGCGCCCGGAAATCCACCTCCGAATCGGCGATCAGCCACACCAGACCCGCCCAGGCCGCCACGTTCTGGCTCATCTGCGCCGGATCGACCTTGTCGAGGGTGTCGTCCGCCGTGTGGTGCAGGTCGAAATAGCGGGTGCCGTCCTGGCTGAGGCCGAACACCGGCACGCCTGCGCCGGCCAGCGGGGCGATGTCGGCCCCGCCGCTGAGTTCCGGCACAGACGAGGACAGCACGCCGATTGGATACAGCACCCGCGCCGCCGCCCGGGCAAACTCCGAGCCCTGGGCTCCCGGCGGCAGTTGCAGCGCATAGACCCGGTCGGCCCCGAAATCGCTCTCGCCGGCGATGACATGCTGCTCCACCGCCGACCCGATGCCGCGCAGATAGGCACCGCCGCCATTGCCGGTGTCGGTCGGCTGATCGACCTCTTCCGCCCCGTACAGGACCACGCGAACGGTGCGCTCCGGACGGCGGCCGCTTGCCGCAATGGCCTTGGCCGCGGCCAGGGTGATGGCCCCGCCGGCACCGTCATCGATGGCCCCCGTGCCCAGGTCCCAGCTGTCCATGTGCGAGCCCAGGACGATGATCTCATCGGGACGCGTGCGCCCGGGGATGTCGCCGATCACATTCTGGCTGACTGTCTGATAGGTGCGGGCCGTCGAGGACAGGCGCAGGCGCACCGTCTCGCCCATTTCGATCAGACGCGAAACCGTGTCGGCATCGGGCGCGGCCAGGGCGAAGCCCGGCAGGGGCACGACACCGTCGACATAGCGGGTGGTGCCGGTGTGCGGCATGCGGTGCTCATCCGAACCGACCGAGCGCATGATGAAGGCCACCGCCCCCTTGGCGGCCGCGGCACCCGGACCGGCCCCCCGGATCCGCGTCAGCGGGCCGTAGCCCGAGCCGTCCTGCATCCGCACCATCTGGCCGGCGTCGACATAGGCGATCTTGCCGGCCAGCGAGCCCGCCGGGGCCGCGTTCAGGGCCTCCAGACTGTCGAACCGCACGACATCGGCCTCGATCACGCCATTGGTGCCCGGCGAATGGCCGAGGGCGGCGAGCACCAGCCGCTGCGGCCGGGCCCCGACGATCGATCCGCTCTCCTCGCCCCGCTCCCAGCCGACCAGCGGAAACTGTTCGATCCGCACATTCTGGAAGCCCTGCGCCCGCATATAGTCGGCGGCCCAGGCCGAGGCGTCCTGCTCGGCCTTCGACCCCGCCGGCCGCGCGCCGAACCGGGTGGTCAGCTGGGTCAGATAGTCGAGGGCGATATTCTGGTTCAGCGCCGCGTCACGGATGGTCTCCGCCCGCTGGATAGTCGCGGCGTCCTGGGCCACAGCCGGGGCCGCGACGAGGGTCATGGCCAGGGCGCTGGCGGCGAGAAGGCGAACGGACAGGCGCATGACGGCTCCGGGACTCAGACGGGAGCCGAAGCCTGAACCTTGCCGGGGGCGCGGACAAGCGGCCCGCGTCAGAGAATTTCCCGGGACGCGATAGGCGTCGTCAGACCTGTTCGCCCTTGATCCAGGCCTCGACCGGCCCCTGCAGCTTGACGGTCAGGGCCTTGCCGCGACGGTCGACGCGGTTGCCGACGGCCAGGCGGACCCAGCCTTCCGAGATGCAGTATTCCTCGACATTGGTCTTTTCCTCGCCCTTGAAGCGGACGCCCACGCCCTTCGCCAGCAGGTCGGCGTCGTGGAACGGGCTGTCGGGATCGACGCAGAGGCGGTCGGGAAGATCGGTCATGGCGAGAAGGCCCGGAAAACAGGAGAAGGCGCGGGCTTTAGCCGAGGACGGCCGCCGCTCCAAGAGCGCTTGACCTGACGCTACGTCATCCGGCTAGGTTCGTTGCGTATAACTACGGACCTCAGATGCGCGACCCCGTTATCCGCGACTTCATCGTCGAAGCCTCCGACGGCTATCCGCTGTCGATGCGGCTGGTCTCCGCCGAGGCCCCGACGGTGGCCGTTCTGGTCAGTTCCGGGACCGGCTTTCCCAAGGGCTTCTACGACCGCTTCGCCCGCCATCTGGCGGCGCGCGGCGCAGCGGTCCTGACCTATGATTTCCGCGGCATCGCCGGCTCGCGGCCCGACGATCTGGCCGCCATGCAGATGGACTATCCCGACTGGGGCCGGCTCGACATGCCCGCGGCGCTGGACGCCCTGATCGCCGCCGCGCCGCGCCTGCCGGTCGTCCATGTCGGCCACAGCGTCGGCGGCCATTTCCTCGGCTTCATGCCCAACCACGACAGGATCGCACGCCACGCCTTCGTCTCGGTCGGCAGCGGCTGGTGGGGCCGGCACCACCGGTCCTATATCCCGCTCGCCTTGTTCTTCTGGCTCGGCTTCGGCCCGCTCAGCCTGATGCGGCGCGGCTATATCAAGGGCGGCGGCCTGTGGGGGGGCACCGACCTGCCGGCCGGGGTCTGGAAGACCTGGCGACGCTGGTGCCTGCAGGAGCCCTATTTCCTCGAGGAGCTGAAGGACCGGCTGCGGCCGCATCATTTCGAGGCCGTCACGGCCCCGATCCGCTCCTGGATCTTCACTGATGATCCCATCGCCACGCCGGTGACCTCGCCCATCCTGCTGCAGGCCTATCCCAACGCCCAGCGCGAGGTCGTGGTCCGCAGCCCCGCTGACTACAGCGTCACCCGCATCGGCCACGAGGGTGCCTTCCGCAAGGGACTGGAGCCTCTGTGGGACGAGATGTTCGACTGGCTGGTTGAACCCCACGCCCCTGTGCCCAGTTAGATGACTACCCCGCCGCCGCGGGGCCGGAGCCTCCCATGACCGACCAACCCGCCATCACCGTCGACGGCCACGCCATTCCCCTGCTCGGCTTCGGCACCTGGAACCTGACGCCCGAGGTCGCCCGGACCATGGTCGCCGAGGCCCTGCGCATCGGCTACCGCCACATCGACACGGCCTGGATCTATCGCAATGAGGCGGCGGTCGGGGACGGCATCCGCGACGCCATCGCCGCCGGCCATGTCGCCCGCGACGACATCTGGCTGACCACCAAGATCTGGGTCGCCCATTTCGACCGCGAGGGCCTGCTGGCACAGGCGCGGGAGTCCGCGGCCAGCCTCGGCTTCACCCCGGACCTGCTGCTGCTGCACTGGCCGAAGAAGGAGCCCACCTTCGCCGAGACGCTCGGGGCCCTGAACGAGGCGAAGCACCAGGGCCTGACCCGCACCATCGGCCTGTCCAACTTCCCCTCCGCCGAGTTCCAAGAGGCGCAGGCACTGTCGCCGGCGCGTCTGGTCACCAACCAGGTCGAATACCACCCCTACCTCAAGCTCTCGAAGCTGATCGATACGGCAAGGGCCCTCGGCTCCTCGATCACGGCATGGTCGCCGCTGGCCCAGGGTGCGATCGCCGACGACGCGACCCTGATCGACATCGGCAAGGCGCACGGCAAGACCCCGGGACAGGTGACCCTGCGCTGGCTGATCCAGCAGGACGTCATCGCCATCCCGCGCACCAGCAAGGTCAGCCGGGCGGAGGAAAATTTCGACATCCTCGACTTCCGCCTCTCGGACGAGGAGATGGACCGCATCCACGCCCTCGCCCGCCCCGAAGGTCGTCTCGGCGACTGGATTGATCCCGCGTTCAAATGGGATGAAGAATGGGCGTGACGCGCCGCGATCAGACGGTGCGCGCGGAGGGAGCCAACGGATGGGTTCGGTGCTGGGGTTTCCCGGCGTCGATCCGCTGGACGCAGCGGTCGGCGCAAGACTGAAGCGGTGGCGCGAGACGCGCGGCATGGCCATCGAGGATGTGGCCGCCGCGCTTCGCATGCCGGTCGAGCAGGCCCGCCGCGCCGAGGCCGGCCGGGCCCGCCTGACCTCTGTCCAGATCGGTGCCGCGACCAGTGCCCTGCGTCTGCCACTGTGGGCACTGGTGTCGGATACCCGGGCCTACTGAAAAGGCCGCACCCGCCATGGCGTGACAGGACGCCCGCGTCCGCCTAATCCAGACGCTCTGACGGAGCGTCCTGAATTGGCCTACAAATCCCTGCGCGACTTCGTTCTGCGCTGATTTTTATAGCTATTTTGGCCGGAATCTGGGGGTTTTTGTAACCTCTTGCAGAAAATTTTGGAGGGGTGAGCAAGATGGAAAAGGTTTAGTTCCAGACCGTTCCCCTCTAGCGTGGGCGGCCAAACCCGGGAAACATCATGACCGACGTTGCAACAGAGCCTTCCGACCTGACCGGCATGACCGCCGCGATTGTCTCAGCCTTTGTGATGAAGAACCGACTTGAGCCTCATCAGGTCGCCAGTCTGGTCCTGTCGGTCCACCAAGCTCTGACTGGCGTGGGCGGCGAAGCCGCTCCCGAAGCGGCGGCGGACGAGACAAAATCCAAAGCAGAGATCAAAAGGTCGATCACAGCCGACCATCTGATCTCGTTCATCGACGGCAAAGAGTATCGCACTTTGAAGCGCCATGTGGGGCTCCATGGGATGACGATGGATGAATACCGGGAGCGGTTTGGTCTTCCCGCGGACTACCCGTCGACCGCTCAGAGTTACAGTGCGCTGAGAAGTGCGATGGCTAAGGCAATTGGCCTCGGGGCCGGCGGACGCAGTATGCCAAAGGCTGCGGCACCAAAGGCCAAGCCGGCACCCAAGGCTCGGAAGCCTAAAGCAACGGCTGGGGCTTGATGCCGCAGCTTCTGAGTCGATGGCTAGCGGGTTAGTCGTTCATCGCCGCCAGACCGTCGGAAATCGGGGTCGTTGGCCGTGACGTTGCGGACTCATTCCTGAGCGCGCTCGAACCCTGATCCAACCCTGATGAACGGGGCTCAAAACATCTTCCTTCGGCAGATGTTGTTTCGCGGTGACCGTGCCTCTCAGGTGGTCCCTCGCAGGGGCGCGCTCATCATGGTGGTTGCCCTTCCCTGAACCACCACAGGCCGAAAGGCGAACACGGGCGCTAGTCCGTGCAGGAGGGCGCGAGCCGTCCCGGTTGATGTGTCCAGTCCGACACCATGCTGGCCATCACCAGTTGCGCCTCGCGGCTCCACCACATCGCTGGCGCGCTGCAAGCCCTCTCGGGTGTGTTGGTGGTAATTCCATCAGATCACATGATTAGCCAGATGGTGTTAGTTCTATCATCATCAGATCAAAAGTATGATTACAATATAAGAACGACGTTGTAGATCACTGTTTCATTGTTGTGATCATTTGTTCTTACTTAAAGATCAAGTCATCACACAATGTGTCCGCAACGTCACAACGAATTTTTCGATCATAACTCAAACAATTGATCACAATGTCATAAATAACATTATGACCGCCTCAACGTGGTCTCAAATAAGGGTCCGACCGCGACAAACAGTCGAACCCTTCAATGACCATCATATGAAGGACCGGTCACCATGAATTTATTTATGACTTCAGCACCATGCGGTGCTGGAAAATCTTACGAAATCCGCCGAAAGGCGCTGTCTACATTCGGCAAGCACATCATTGCAGTTCCGACTGTTAAACTAATCGATGATTACATCAACGAGTTCAACCTGATCGACGGGTATAAGCCGTTGATTCTGGCCTTCCACCATGGGGATGGACGGGCAGAGACCGTAGCCGATGCGATTAATGCCGAACGGAAGCGCCTAGAGGCCGAGGATCACGTCATCTTCGTCCTCACCCATGACAGCCTGCTGAGGGCACTGGACCATGGTGAGTTCCGGGACTGGAACTGCTGGGTGGATGAAGTCCTGACCGTGCGGAACCACGCTGTGCACCACAGCACCGCCACTGCTGCCTATCTGGCCTCGTTGTATCGGCTGGTAGACGCCGTTGACGAAGATGGCCGTGTGATCGCCAGCCTTCGCGAGATTAAACCCGCTGGCGGCATCACCGTGAACGCTGTCCGCCGTGACAGTCTGGTCGCTGGCTTGGCAGACCTTCACCAGCGGGTCTGCAATGGGCGTGAGAAGGTTTTCACCAACGTGCGGGACTGGGCCGAGTTGGATGAGAACCCCAATTGGTTCGCCTACTCCATATTCGACATCAAGCGACTGGCCGGCTTCCGGCGCGTTCATATGTTCGCCAACGCCATCACCGAGACCGTGACCTGCCGGTTGTTGATGGATGTGCCGGGTGTGCAGGTCACCATGGTGCCGTTCTCCAACAGGCAGTGGCTTCAGCGGCTTATCACCGTAAATTATTTTGCTCAGAACCATGCGTTCAGTCAGTCGGCCATCGACCAGTTCGCCAGACCAAATCTGGCTCTGATCCAAGGGTGGTGCCGCGCCCAGCCGTGGTGCACCGAGGTCAATCACTTCTGGATGAAAAATAGCAGCACGGTGTTCAGCCTGCCCGGTGATCTGCTTCAGCCGATCAGCCATGGCCTGAACTCCTATCAGGGCCACCATGCGGTCACGGTGATCTACAAGGCCAAGCCCAGCCACCAAGAGGTCTGTTTGAACCGTCTATGCGGCATCGACGAACGCCTGATCATCGCCGAGCGGGAATACGAGACGATCAGCCAGTTGGTTCTGCGATCATCAATCCGCGACCCGGGCAGCACCGAACCCGTGGTGGCCAACGTCTATGACTATCAGCAGGCATCCCACCTGAAGCGGTTCGTTGAGGTCGCCTATGGCCTGAAGGTGGGGATCAATCATATCGAACTGCCGGGGTTTGATGATCGGATCATGACCCGGTCGCGCATCCGGGGCGACGCCGCAAAGACCCCTGAGGAAAAGGCGGCCCTGAAAGCCCGTCAACGCGAAGCCCATGCTGAACGGGTTCGTGAAGGCCGATGGCAGGCGGCTGGCAAGGATGTGGAAGTTGAGCGCCGCCGTTATGCGCAGAGGGTGGCGTCATGAGTTGGCTTCTCATGGTGACACGTCGCAACGGGTACATCACGGTTCACAATCCATCTGACCCCGTCGAATTTCTGGAAAAGAATGACTGGTTCGGCCACGAGGTCATCGGCTGGCCCCTCGGTGAAAAGATCGCGGAAGAGGACTGGCGAGCGGTCAAATCCGAGATGTACAGGCAGTTTCCGGCTCACTGTTTCCAACAGGTTGGTACCCAGTTCGCGCCTGAAAACTTCGCTGACATTTTTGAGTTTCTGGACATCTTGGCTGGAGGCGCGAAATTCGTGTCGCTCTGTCATGACTAAGGCCATTGCCTCGTCCCGCCGCGACAGGAATGTGATCCGCGGGTCTCGGACCACGGCTCATCATGAGGCGGGTCATGTCGTAGCATCCGTGTTGTGCGGTCACCTCGTCCATCAGGTCCAGATCGGTCCCCACCGGGGCACGCTCATCAATCGAAACGGTCAGTCGGTCGCTTGTGCCGGTCTGATGGACGGGTCACTTCGTGTAGCAATGCCGGCGATTATAAAGGCCACACTGGCCTCGAATCCGGGTGCCAAGGCGAGCATCATCCGGCGCGCCGTGGATAATGTTTTTATGTCCGGGGCAGGACCAGCGGCAGAAGCCCGTTTCTCGCGCCGTGGGTGGCCCCGGACGGTTCTGGCGCAGGTCTGGGCCTCAGATGGTGACTGTGCCGACGCAATAGCCTCTCTTGAGCCCTTGGTGACCGATCCGGCCAAGAGATCGCGGATGGTTCTGAGCATTTGGGAAATCAGCCGCCGATTTGTTGCCCGTCCCACGGTCTGGAAAGCCATCACTGCCTTGGCCGAGGAACTGCGTGCCAACGGGAAGATGGACTGCGACCAAATAGAAGCGTGCTTGCTCGGGCAGGGATTGGTCCGGGCACCATACGGGCAGAGGGTGCTGACACCGTAGTCCTGTCTGCCATGGCGCTGGATCGGCCCCGACCGTCATGCTCCGGGGACGGGCTTTAAGACCTCGGCTTCGAAAACGGAAACTGCGGCTTGGAACGGCCCACGCTGGCGGTTGGCTCAGTCTTCTCAGACGCCGGCCCATGTGACGCCGTTCGGATGCTCGTGTGACCCAGCCCTCTGAAGCGCTTTTTCGCTTCCGCGAGGCCAGCATATTCCGGGGAACTGGGTATCTTGATCCTCAAGGTGTCGACCTCAATCAAGTAGTCAACAAAGGACCGCCTTAACTCCGCGAACGCTTCCTGCGTCTGTTTTTGACGAAGGTCCCTGAGGGTATTGAACGTGGTCCGGCTATTTAGCCCCGTCGCCAGAGCCATCTGTTCGAGGTAGACGGATGAAGTGAAAGCGAGGTCGATATGCGCCAAACCGGCCTCAGTTATAGAAAGTCGCTGGTTCGTAGATATCTTTGAGGCCGTTGGATTAAGTGGCTCTATGAGGCCGCGGTCGAGCAGCCGTTGTAGAACAGTATGGGTCTGGTCAGGCTGAGTCCCTGTAACGTCGAAAATTGCGTATAGGTCTGAAACAGACAGCATGCGGGAATCTACGTCTTCCGGACGAGATGACGCGTTCCGCATCTTTAGTGCGACGAGCAGATATAATGACAGCAGTGGAGACGCCGGGCCATTCACGTCGGTCCAGAACAGGTTCAGGACAAACTCGTTCTCCCTTTCTACATAACGATCATACTCACCTTTGAGAATACCTCTGTGAATTCGATGAAATTCCGCCCGCCCCGGTGCCACCCCGAATGATGATCGAAGGACCTCATCAATCTGAATTTCTGGTGAGAGGAAAACGCGCTCCGCGATCTTAAGCATCCGGCGAATGTCAAAATTTGCTAACTGGCCGATCATTCCCGAGACAAAATCATTTTGAACGAAGAGCCGGTCGACCGCCTTTGCAAATTTATCAATACTTTCTAGCTGGACGCGAAACCCCTTGCTACTAAAGTAATGCTTTGACAGTTTAGGGTCGTCTTTTAGCCGAATGTTTATATACTCGATGCGCTTGGATAGAATTTGCTTGGCCTCAGGTACGGGCAGGTAGAACGACTTGGAAGGATAACTCTGTAAAGCGCCGGCTTTTGACAAGCGCCACACAGTTCTATCTGTGATGGGGACGAGAGTTAGCACCGGAGTCTCGACGCCGAATGAGTATGCCATCTGAAATACCGCGTCTTGAACGGAAGGTATCAGTTGATCGGCATTATCAAAAACAAGGATCGGCAACTGTTTATTATTGTGCACGCAGCGGTCCAACAGGCGTGCGATATAAAAACTTGGTTCAGACTCACGAATGCGTTCGATGTGCTCGCCAAATTCGATTTTGAACTGTGTTTTATTTGTCTCGTAAAGATGTTGGCCGGACCCCTGTCTGCGCCTCTCATACTCCGCCCAAAAGACGCCTTGGAGTTCATCGTAGGTCGGAGGGGTACTGGCGCAAACTGCGGCTTCTAGTTGATCCCGAAGTCGCCGTATGGCCCAGTTCAGCAACTGAGACGGCTCCCCGGTGAACGCGTCCAACGGCACTCGGACGACCACGCACTGAGATTGAACGGCAGGCGGCAGAACATCGGAAAAGAAGCGGGTAATGAAAGTCGACTTACCCGCGCCCTTATTGCCGATAAGCAAAATGGATTCCGACTGCATTGCGGTCAACGCGCGCTCGACCTCGGCCTGAAGCGCGCTGCCGGTGCCAACCTCAAGATTAGTGATAGTGTTTATTAGCTTCTGCGTAATTTTCTGAATCTCAGTGTCCGCTTTGCGGCTCTCCGGCGTCTCTACGAAACACGCCTTCAGCATCTCTGGATCGGATTCAGCGCTAATTCGTGAGAAGAACTGGCGGAAAAGAAGTGAAGCGTCATCACTTAGCGTGTCGCGCTTCCGCATTTTTGCTTCAGAGGCAGTGACGTGACCCCCGTTTCTCATCCAGCCATAACGAGAGTCCTTGGGTGATCTGAGCCGTGATTGGTTGGGGTGGC
>JAIESL010000012.1 GCA_019746095.1 Caulobacteraceae bacterium | reverse complement strand
GCGGCCTTGGCGGCGGGCTTCTTTGCAGCCGGCTTGGCGGCCGGTTTTGCCGCGGCTTTGGGGGCGGCAGCGGGCTTTGCGGGAGCC
Source organism: Caulobacteraceae bacterium (assembly GCA_019746095.1). Taxonomy (GTDB): domain Bacteria; phylum Pseudomonadota; class Alphaproteobacteria; order Caulobacterales; family Caulobacteraceae; genus Brevundimonas. The sequence goes on along the minus strand of JAIESL010000012.1, from coordinate 64,136 downwards.
TTCGGCGCGGGCTTGGCGGCCGGTTTGGCAGCGGGCTTGGCCGCCGGTTTTGCGGCCGGCTTCGCGGCAGCCTTGGGCGCTGCCTTCACGGCGGCGGGCTTGGCGGCGGCCTTCGGTGCGGCCGGCTTGGCAGCAGGTTTTGCAGCCGCTTTCGGTGCGGCGCTCGACTTTGCTGCCGGTTTCGGCTTGGAAGCGGCGGGTGCCGCCTTCGGTTTGGCGGCCGCCTTAGGCTTGGATGGTGCTTTAGCCATGAATTCCCCGACCCCTCGGTTCGATTGGTTGATGCTGGCACCCGTGAGAACACCAGCGCCTGCCTTGATTCGCAATGATAGCGGTGTTTGAGAAATGTCCGAGTCTGCCGTGCAAATAATCGCGAGGGGCCCGCGGGCGATCGCCGAGGCAGCTGCCGTGTCGCTGGATTCCGATCCGCTGCTGGAAGGCGCGACCTATTCCATCCTTGAGGAAGACGAGGACAAGGGCATCTGGCGCATCGACGCCTTTCCCAATGATGACGACGACGCGCGCGGTATCGAGGCCCGGCTGAAGGCCCACGAAGGCCTGACCGTGATCGTCGAAAAACTGGCCGATGCCGACTGGCTGGCCATGTCCCTGTCGGGCCTGCCGCCGGTGCGGGCCGGACGGTTCTTCGTCTATGGCGCCCACGACCAGGGCATCGTCCCGAACAACACCGTCAATCTGAAGATCGACGCCGGCGCCGCCTTCGGCACCGGCCATCACGGCACCACGGTCGGCTGTCTGATGGCCTTCGATGAGCTGCTCAAGAAGGAACGGTTCGAGCGTGTGCTCGATGTCGGCTGCGGCACGGGCGTGCTGGCCATCGCGGCGGCGAAGACAGGATCCAAGGTCGCCGTCGGCACCGACATCGACCAGCCCTCGGTGCGGATCGCCAACGAGAACGCGAAGCTGAACATGGCCGATGCCCGCTTCGTCCACGCCTTCGGCCTGAACGACCGCAAGGTGCGGCAGCACGGCCCCTATGATCTGGTCTTCGCCAACATCCTGGCCCCGCCGCTGGTCTCCCTGTCGCAGGATATCAAGAATGCGCTCAGCCTCGGCGGCGTCGCCATCCTGTCCGGCCTGCTGCGGACCCAGGAGCGGCGGGTTTCGGCGGCCTATCTGTCGCGCGGCTTCGTGCTCGAGCGCCGCATCCACCGCGACGCCTGGAGCGCCCTGGTGCTGAGGCGGGTGGGCTAGGATACCGCAGTCTCCCTCCCCCTCGGGGGAGGGTGGTCGCGCAGCGACCGGGTGGGGGCGGTTCAGCACCACGGGCGCCGGCGCTTGCGTCGCCGAGCCCTTCCCACCCTGTCGTCGCTTCGCGCCGACATCCCTCCCTCGGAGAGGGAGGGAGAACGCTTGGCCTCTCCCCACACCATTACGTCTGGTGCTATGCCTCGCCCATGCGCCAGTCCTTCGATGAAACCACCGATCCGTCCTTCGGGGCGAAGCACCTTCCCCGCGTCCGCGCGAAGATGGCCGAACAGGGGCTCGACGGTCTGCTGGTGCCGCATGAGGACGAGCACCAGAACGAATATCTGCCGGCCGCCAATGACCGGCTGGCCTGGCTGAGCGGCTTCACCGGCTCGGCGGGTGCGGGCGTGGTGATGAAGGACCGGGCGGCTGTGTTCGCCGACGGCCGCTACACCGTCCAGGTCCGGGCCCAGGTCGATGCGGCGCAGTTCGAGATCCTCGACCTCGTGGACGGCGGCGTGCCGGCCTATCTGGAGCGCGCGCCCGCCGGGGCGATCATCGGCTATGATCCGCGCCTGCACAGCCCGGATGCCCTGGCCGCGCTGAAGCGTGCGGCGGCGAAGGCCGGGGCCGAGTTGCGGCCGGTCGATCCGAACCCGCTCGATCTCGCCTGGGCCGACGAACGGCCGGAGCAGCCGACCGCCCCGGTCGTGCCGCACGAGGACCGCTACAGCGGCGAGACCAGCGCCTCCAAACGGGCCCGCATCGGCCAGGCCGTGGCCCGCGCCGGGGCGGACGCCGCCGTCCTGACGGCACCGGCCTCGCTGGCCTGGCTGTTCAACATCCGCGGCGGCGATGTGATCCGCACCCCCTTGCCGCTGGGACAGGCGGTGGTGAAGGCGGACGGCACGGCGTCGCTGTTCCTCGATCCGCGCAAGGTGACCAATGAGCTGCCCGGCTGGCTGGGCGATGCGGTGACTCTGGAGGTCCCGGCCGCGCTGGACGCCGCGCTGGACGCCCTGTCGGGCCGGAAGGTGCTGGTCGATCCCGGCCAGTCCCCGGCCTGGTATTTCGACCGGCTGGAATCGGCGGGCGCGACCGTGGTGCGCGGCATGGATCCCTGCACCCTGCCGCGGGCCTGCAAGAATCCGGTCGAGATCGAGGGCACGCGTCAGGCCCATATCCGCGACGGCGCGGCCCTGACCCGCTTCCTGCACTGGGTCGACACCGTGGGGCAGGCGACCCTGCCCGACGAACGCCAGATCGCCGAGGCGCTGGAAGGTTTCCGCGAGGCCACCGGGGCCCTGAAGGACCTGAGCTTCGACACCATCGCCGGCTGCGGCCCGAACGGGGCCCTGCCGCACTACAAGCCCGTGACCCGCACCATCCGGCGGATGGAGACGGGCAGCCTGCTGCTGGTCGACGGCGGCGGCCAGTATCTGGACGGCACCACTGATGTGACCCGCACCATGGCCGTGGGCGAGCCGAGCGCCGACCAGCGCCGCATGTTCACCCTGGTGCTCAAGGGTCATATCGCCATGGCCGTGGTGCGTTTCCCGGTCGGCACGACTGGCTCCCAGCTGGACGCCCTGGCGCGCCTGCCGCTGTGGATGGCGGGCCACGACTACGACCACGGCACCGGCCACGGCGTCGGTTCCTATCTGGGTGTCCACGAGGGACCGCAGCGGGTCGCCAAGGCCGGCAACACCCAGCCCCTGCTGACCGGGATGATCCTGTCCAACGAGCCCGGCTATTACCGCGAGGGCCACTGGGGCATCCGCATCGAGACGCTGCAGGTGGTCACCGCGCCGACGCCGATCCCGGGTGGCGAGCGGCCCATGCACGGCTTCGAGCAACTGACCCTGGCGCCGCTGGACCGCAAGCTGATCGACGTTGGACTGCTGACCTCGGACGAGCGCGCCTATGTCGACGCCTATCACGCCGAGGTCCTCGCCAAGGTCGGGCCGCTGCTCGACGGCGAGGTGCTGGACTGGCTGAAGGCGCAGGCTGCGCCGCTTTAAGTGGCGTCGGGCGTATGGTAGAACCGGTTCTACCATGCTGAACATCAAGAACCCCGAGACGCACCGCCTCGCCAAAGAGCTCGCGCATCGGCGTGGAGAAAGCCTGACGGCTGCGGTGACGGTTGCCCTGCGAGAGCAACTGGCCCGGGAACCGGTCGGGTCAGGCAAGGCGTCGGCGGGAGACGTGAAGGCCTTGCTTGCCGAGATGCGTAAACACCTTCGGCCGCTTGAACCGAACGAAGATCCAACGGCATTTCTCTATGATCCCGAAACGGGCCTGCCTGCGTGATCGTGGACAGTTCAGCACTCGTTGCGATCATCTTCGGAGAACCGGAGGGCGACGACCTGTTTGACCGTCTTATGGCCGGATCGCCCCGTATGTCGGCTGCCACCTATTTTGAGACGGGCATGGTGATCGATCGCAAGTCAGAAGACACCTTTCCGGCCGAGGCTTTCGAGCGCCTTCTGGCAATTACGCGGTTTGAGATCGTATCGGTGACCCGCCGGCAGGCGGAGTTGGCGCGCGAGGCCTATCGCGAATTCGGAAAGGGCAATCATCAGGCGGGGCTGAATTTCGGTGACTGTTTCGCCTACGCTCTCGCGAAGGAAACCGGCGAGCCGCTACTCTTCAAAGGCGACGACTTTTCCCGGACGGACATTACGGAGGCCGTCTGACCTTGCAGGTCGGACCCTGGCTGCCGAAATGAGTCGTTCCAGCGACCCCGACAGGAAATTCCCATGAAGACGCGCAAACTCGGCCGCAGCGGCCCGGAGGTTTCGGCCATCGGCCTCGGCTGTATGGGTATGGCGGCCTTCTATGGTCAGGGTCTGGAAGAGACCCAGGCGACGACGGTGATCCACCGCGCGCTGGAGCTGGGCGTCACCTTCCTCGACACGGCCGAGATGTACGGGCCGCACACCAACGAGATCCAGATCGGCAAGGCCCTGGCGGACCGCCGGGACCGCGCTTTCGTGGCGACAAAATTCGGCATCGGCTTCAATGCCGAACGCACCGGCCTGACCATCGATGGTTCGCCGGCCAATGTGCGTCGCGCCATCGAGGGCAGTCTGCAGCGGCTGGGGATGGACCACGTCGATCTCTACTATCTGCACCGGGTCGATGCGAACACGCCGATCGAGGAGACGGTCGGGGCGATGGGCGAGCTGGTGAAGGAGGGCAAGGTGCGCTTCCTCGGCCTGTCCGAGGCCTCGCCGGCGACCCTGCGCCGGGGCCATGCCGAGCATCCGATCACGGCCCTGCAGACCGAATATTCGCTGTGGAGCCGTGAGCCCGAGGACGAACTGCTGGCGACCTGCGACGAACTGGGCATCGGCTTCGTGCCCTACAGCCCACTGGGCCGGGGCTTTCTCTCAGGCGAGATCAAATCGATCGACGACCTGGCCGAGGGCGATTTCCGGCGCACCAATCCGCGTTTCATGGGTGAGAATTTCCAGAAGAACATCGACCTGGTCCATGCCGTCGCGGCGATCGCGGCCGACAAGGGGGTGACGGCGGCGCAGCTGGCCCTGGCCTGGGTGCTGGCCCAGGGCGAGACCCTGGTGCCGATTCCCGGAACGCGCCGCATCCGGACGCTGGAAGAGAATGCTGCGGCCGTCGATCTGGTGCTGACCGCCGACGACCTGGCGCGGATCGAGGCGGTGTTCCCCAAGGGGGCCGCCTCGGGCCACCGCTATGCCGAGGGAACGCGGTCGGCGCTGAACCGGTGAACCGCTAACCGCCGATCAACGCCAGCCACTCGTCCTCGGTCAGGACGGTAACGCCATGCTTGAGCGCATCGGCCATCTTGGAGCCGGCGCCGGGGCCGGCGACCAGATAGTCGGTCTTCTTCGACACCGAGCCCGAGACCTTGGCCCCGAGGCTCTCGGCCCGGGCCTTGGCCTCGTCGCGGGTGAAGCGTTCGAGGGCACCGGTGAAGACCACGGTCTTGCCGGCGACGGCGGTGTCGGACTTCGGCTTTTCGGCATCCTCGATCCGCGTCATCTCGGCGACGAGGGCATCGACCATGGCGCGGTTGTGGGTCTCGCGGAAGAACAGGGCCAGGGCGCGCGCCGCGACCGGGCCGACGCCTGACACGGCCGCGATCTGGCCGAGGCCTTCGGAGGGGCCCTCGTCGCGGGCCACGGCCGCCAGTCGGACCAGTCCGGCCCAGTCGTCAGCGAGGGTGGCAAGACCGCGCCGGGCCGGGGCGGCGAGGCCGGGGAAGGCGAGGGCGATCTTCTGGTCGATGGGGGCCTCGGGCCACGGGTCCTCAGCGGGCGGTGAAGCCTCGGCGAGGGTGGCGACCACGCGCGGCGAGACGGCAGGGGTCTCGTTCAGCCGGACCCAGGCCTCGCCGGGGATGCCGTCGGCAGCGGCGAGGCAGGCAGCCTCGTAGGCGGGCCAGGTCTCGAAGGCGCGGGCCAGGACGATGGAGGTCTGTTCGCCGATATCGCGCACGCCCAGCCCGTAGATGAACCGGTCCAGGCTGATGGTGCGGCGGGCGTCGATCCCGGCCACAAGATTGCCGACGCTGGTCTCGCCATAGCCGTCCTCGGCGCGGAGGGCATCGAGCTTCTCCGCATCGCGGGCGAGGCGGAAGATGTCGGCGGGCTGGCTGATCCAGCCGCGCTCATGAAAGGCGGTCAGCTGCTTCTCGCCCAGGCCCTCGATGTCGAAGGCGCGGCGGCTGCAGAAATGTTTGAGGTGTTCGATCCGCTGGAACGGACAGGCCAGTTCGCCGGTGCAGCGGCGCACCACACTCTCGATCCCGGAGGCATTGGTCTCCTTCACCAGCGCCGTCTTCAGCGGGCAGGCGCAGAGATGCGGAAAGGCCCAGGGCTCGCCCCGGTCCGGGCGGTCGGCGTCAATCACGCCCAGGATCTGCGGAATAACGTCACCGGCCCTTTGCAGGGTGACGGTGTCGCCGAGGCGTACATCGAGGCGGGTGATCTCATCGGCATTGTGCAGGGTGGCATTGCGCACGACCACGCCGCCGACGGTCACGGGATGCAGGCGCGCCACCGGGGTGTGCGACCCCGTCCGCCCCACCTGGATGTCGATCCCCTCCAGCACGGTCGTCGCCTGCTGGGCCGGGAATTTGTGGGCGATGGCCCAGCGTGGGGTGCGGGCGACGAAGCCGAGGCGGGTCTGCCAGTCCAGCCGGTCGACCTTGTAGACCACGCCGTCGATGTCATAGCCGAGGCCGGCCCGGTCGCGCTCCAGTTCGGCGTACAGACCCTGGAGACCGGTGGCGTCCTCGACCTTGCGGGACCGGACGTTGACCTGAAAGCCCCAGCTTTCCAGCGCCTTCAGCGCGTCGGCCTGGGTGTCGGCGAAGGCGGTCGAGGTCTCGCCCCAGGCATAGGCGAAGAACCGCAGGGGCCGTTTCGCCGTGATCGCCGGGTCCTTCTGGCGCAGGGAGCCGGCGGCGAAATTGCGGGGATTGGCATAGGTGCGCTGGCCCTCCGCCTCGGCCGCGGCATTGAAGGCGTCAAAGGCATCATTGGGGGCATAGACCTCGCCGCGCACCTCGATCACATCCGGCCAGCCCTGGCCGGCCAGGGTCTGTGGAATGTCGGATAGGGTGCGGAGGTTGGCCGTGACGTCCTCGCCGGTCCGGCCGTCGCCGCGCGTGGCCCCGGTGACGAGGACGCCGTTCTCATAGCGCAGGCTGGCGGACAGGCCGTCGATCTTGGGCTCGCCGACGAAGGCCACGACCTCATCGACGGGCAGTTTCAGAAAGCGGCGGATACGGGCGACGAAATCGGTCACCTCCGCCGCCGAAAAGGCGTTGTCGAGCGACAGCATGGGCACGCCGTGGCGCACCGGGGCGAACTGGCCGGAGGCGGCGGCCCCTACCACCTGGGACGGCGAGGCAGGGCTGGTCAGGTCGGGGAACAGGTCCTCGATCGCGAGCGCCCGGCGTTTGAGGGCGTCATAGTCGGCGTCGCTGATCTCCGGGGCGTCCTGCCCGTGATAGAGGGCGTCGTGGCGGGCCAGTTCGGCGGTCAGCCGGTCGAGTTCCTCGCGCGCGTCGGACTCGGTCAGCTGATCGACGGGGATGTCGGACATGAAGGGCTCGCCGGAGGGAATCTTGCGGCTGTTCTAGCATCGCCCGTCAGGGTTTCGAGGTCCGCCGTCGGATGGCAGCCACAGAATCCCGCATGACAGCGAGTTAAACTGACACCGCGCCGGCGCTCCGCTAGCCTCCGGCGGTCCCAAGGAGTCGCCATGCGTCACGCCCGCCTTCTCGCCCTGTCCACCGCCCTCGGTGGTGCCCTGCTGCTTTCAGCCTGCGGCAGCCTGTTCGGGTCTGACGGGACGCCGCCCGCCGCGCCTGCCGCGCCGGCCCCGTCGGCCATGCACGTCCAGTTACTGGAGGATGTGCGAATCCTCTCCGCCGACGCCATGCAGGGGCGAGACACGGGCGCACCGGGCGGAGAGATGGCGCGCAACTATATCGTCGGCCGGCTGGAGGCCCTGGGCGTGGCGGCCCCGCCGATGGGCCGGCTGCAGCCCTGGGAAATGCAGGGCCGGACCCGGTCCGGGCCCCGGACCTTCAACGGCATCAACATCATCGGCATGATCCCCGGCACGCGCGTGATGGATCGTTATATCGTCGTGACCGCCCACTACGACCATGTCGGCGTCAATGCCGAGGGTCAGGTGTTCAACGGGGCCGACGACAATGCCTCGGGCGTCGCCACCATGCTGGCCCTGGCCGCCGATCTGAAGCGTCAGGCCCCTGAGCACAACGTCCTGATCGTGGCCCTGGACGGCGAGGAACACGGCCTGCTGGGCGCGAAACATTTCGTCGAGGCCCCGCCGATGCCGCTCGAATCGATCGCCATGAACCTGAATTTCGACATGACCGCGCGTGCCGAGACCGACGGCAAGCTGTGGGTCACCGGCACCTTCCAGCACCCGGCCTTCCGCCCGATGCTGGAAGCCATTCCGGCCAATGGCGCGGTCGCCCTCGCCTTCGGCAAGGACACGCCGCAGGACACCGGTCAGGACAATTGGGTCGAGGCCTCCGACCATGCGGCCTTCCACCGGGCCCAGGTGCCGTTCCTGTATCTGGGGGTGAACTACCACCCCGACTATCATCGCCCCTCGGACGATTTCGACAGAATCACGCCTTCGGTCTTCATCAGCGCAACCGAGCTGTCGATCGCCTCGTTCCGGGCGCTGGATCGCGGGCTGAACCGCTAGTTTCCAGGCCGGTAGCCGCTACCGCGTTTCGTTTGCAAACTTAGATGTTGCATCCTCGCGCGGCTTGGCCGAACCCATGGCGGTTCGGAGGCTTTTGTGATGACGACGGTCGGTTTTGACCTTCAGCGGGTCCAGAGGATTCGCAAGCTGGCGGTGCTGGTGGCGCTGATCGGACTGATGGGGGCGTCAATGGTTACGCAGTCCATCGACGGTATCGACGGTGAGTGGCATGAGCGGGTCGAGTCGATCGGCCTTGTCGCCATCGTCCTCTCGATCGTCGGCCGGGCCTGGTGTTCGCTGTACATCGGCGGCCGGAAGAAGTCGGAGATCGTCGATCGCGGTCCGTACTCCGTTACCCACAACCCCTTGTATGTATTCAGCTATATCGGTGCTTTCGGAATCGGTGCCCAGAGCGGCAGTGCCACCATCGGGGCCGCCTTCGTCCTGGCGGCCATGGTGGTCTTCTACATGACCGTAAAGCGCGAGGAGGCCTTCCTGGAACGGGAGTTCGGGGCCGTCTATGCCGCCTACAAGGCCCGCACCCCGCGCTTCTGGCCCCGGTTCTCGCTCTGGCGGGATGAGGAGCATCTGACCATCCGTCCGGCCCTGTTCGTGACCACGATCCTCGACGGACTGGTCTTCCTGCTGGCCATTCCGCTGTTCGAACTGATCGACATCGGCCAGGCTTCGGGCTGGTTGCAGGTTATGACCTACCTGCCCTGACGGTGGACAGGCGCACGGTGCCGTGGTCCGGTTGCCGTCGCACGTTCAAGGGGGCTCACCATGCGAAATCTGATCGGCCTGGCTGTCGGCATCCTGCTTCTGGCCTCCTGCAACCGGCCCGAGGCCCCTGCGGAGCCGCCGCCCGCCACCGCGGCCTTCAGCCATGCCATCAGCGCGGACCTGTCCGGCTACTATCTGCCGGCGAGCGAGGTGCGGATCGGCAACTGGTCCTTCGACCACATCTTCGTCGGCCAGGCGCAGGACTTTCGCAGCTGGGAAGGGGGCAGCCGGAGCGAGACGTTCGGCCCGGTCATGCTGCAGTTCGAAGACGTGACCAGCCCCATGGTCCAGACCGAGATCGGCGAAACCCGCAGCGTCTCGGCCCGCGTCCTGCCCGGCGCCTATTCGGTGACGGACACCAGCCTCAGCTTCGAGGGCCGCTCGCCCGAACTGGGTCGGGTCCGGTTCGAGGGCACGCTGGATCCGGCCGCCCTGGCGACGTCGCGCCGCAACCTCGGTGATGAAGGCGTGGTGGTCACGGGTCAGCTGACGGTCGGCGATGCACCGGCACAGACGGTCCAGCTCCGCTGGTGGGCCGGCGACTAGTCGCCCGACCGGATATCCAGTTTCAGACCCATGGCCTCGGCCAGGGCCTTGCCGCGGCGGCGCGTCTGCTCGCCCAGCAGGACGTCGGCATAGCCGGCGGCCGCCGTCAGGACCAGGGTCCCGCCCGCGACCCCGGCACGGGCATTGACCAGCAACTGGGGCGAACGGCCCGACAGGTCGCACGCCAGCCGGATGGCCAGGCCGAGAACGCGCGCCCCCTGCCGCTGTTCCTCGTTCAGCAGGCGGGCCACGGTGGTCGGCTCCGGCGTCGAGGCACTGCCGCCGTAGCGGGCGTTGACGGCGGCGGCCAGATAGGCGCGCTCGGCGTGGGTCTGGCCCGGTACCGGCGCGCGCAACACTTGGTCGAAGGCCAGAACGGTGCGGTGGTCGGGATGCAGTCGGGCCCCGAGGTCGGCCAGACGGCAGGCGGCGTCAGCCAGGACGGCGTCGCGCGCGCGATCGAACACCGGCGGCATGGCGGCCATCAGCGGCGCAATCCAGCCATTCAGGGCCCCGGGCAGGGTCGGTGAAATGCCCTGGCGGGCACCGAGGGCGGAACAGCCGGCCAGCAAGGGGTCGGCCGAGGCGATTTCCGGCTCCAGCGCCTCATACAACAGGCCTTCGCGGACGCCCCAGGCCGACAGGACGATGCGCTTCAGTCCCAGCCGTTCAATCAACCCCTCCAGAACCAGGGCACCGTGGGGCAGGGTCTCGGCCCGCTTGCGCGACAGCCCCGGCCATTTCTCCAGTGAGGCCCTGGAGGACCGGGCGATGAGCCGCGCCGTCCCCAGTACCTCGCCGGCGTCCATCTCGAACTGGTGCACGATGCGCAGCGGATAGTCGCTCACGCCCATATGGACCTGGGCCAGGGTTCGCCAGGCTCCGCCGACGGCATAAAGGGTCTCGGCCCCGTAGTCGTGGGCGGGGGTGAGCCGGTCGGCGATGGTTTCGCGCAGCCGGTCCGCGTCGAATTCACGGCCATCGGCGAGGGCGAACGGGCCGAGCGGCAGGGTGATGCCGTGTCCCACCTTGCCGTCGTTCAGCCGCACCAGCTCGAGACTGGATCCGCCGAGGTCGCCCACGACCCCGTCGGCCTTCGGAATACCGGCCAGGACCCCCAGGGCCGCATAGCGTGCCTCTTCCTCGCCGGACAGGACACGGATCCGCAGCCCGGTCTCGGCAGCGACACGGTCACAGAAGTCCGGACCGTCCCCGGCCTCGCGCACGGCGGCGGTGGCGGCGACGAAGGTATGGGCGGGCCGCACCCCGTCGATCACGGCCGCGAACCGCTTGAGCGCCGTCAGGGCCTGGGCTGCGCCCTCGACCGACAGTCGGCCTGTGACGGCCAGGTCCCGGCCCAGTCCGGCCAGGACCTTTTCGTTGAACACGGTCCAGATGGCGCGGCCTTCCAGCCGGTACAGCACGAGGCGCACCGAGTTGGAGCCGATGTCGATGGCGGCGACGTCGCGGGGCGCGCCGATCGCCGAAAGCAGGGCCTCGGGCATCAGCGCTTCTTCCGCGACGGCTCGTAGCTGAGTTGGCCGGGCAGGGTCTTCACCTTGCGGCCACGTCCGGACAGGCTGGGATTGGTCATGAAATATTTGTGCGCCGAGAACGGCCGCTCGGGATCGGCGGGCGCGACCCGGTGATAGACCCCGTCGGAGGCCAGCGACCAGCTCTGGGCGTCGTCCTTCAGATTGGCGACCATGATCTGGTCCAGCACCTGGTCATGGACGGTCGCATTGAGCACGGGGGTCATCAGCTCGACCCGCCGGTCAAGGTTCCGGTTCATCCAGTCGGCCGAGGAGATGAACACCTTGGCCTTGTCGTGCGGCAGATTGCGGCCGTTGGCGAAGGCGACGATGCGGCTGTGCTCCAGGAAACGGCCCACGATCGACTTGACCCGGATGTTCTCCGACAGGCCCTCGACCCCGGGCCGCAGGCAGCAGATGCCGCGGATGACCAGTTCGATCCGAACCCCTGACTGACTGGCCCGGTAGAGGGCGTCGATGACCTGGGGATCGACCAGGGAGTTCATCTTGGCCCAGATGGCGGCCGGCTTGCCCTGGGCCGCGGCGGCCATCTCCTTGCCGATCAGCTCGATCAGCGTGGTCTTCATGTTCAGCGGCGAGACGACCAGCGCCTCGAGCTCGTCGGGCTGGGCATAGCCGGTGATGTAGTTGAACACCCGTGAGGCATCCCGGGCCAGCATGGGCTCGCAGCTGAACAGGCTCAGGTCGGTGTAGATCCGCGCCGTCACCGGGTGATAGTTGCCGGTGCCGAAATGGCAGTAGGTCCTGAGCTCGTTGCCCTCGCGGCGCACGACCACGCTGAGTTTGGCGTGGGTCTTCCATTCGACGAAGCCGAAGACGACGTGCACGCCGGCCCGTTCCATCGCCCGGGCCCAGCGCAGATTGGCCTCCTCGTCGAACCGCGCCTTGATCTCGACCAGGGCGGTGACGTTCTTGCCGTTCTCGGCCGCCTCGATCAGGGCCGCGACAATGGGGCTGTCCTTGGACGTCCGGTACAGCGTCTGTTTGATGGCGATGACATTGGGATCGCGCGCGGCCTGGCGCAGGAACTGGACCACCACGTCGAAGCTCTCGAACGGGTGGTGGATCAGCATGTCCTTCTCGCGCACGGCCGCGAAGATGTCGCCGCCGTTGTCGCGCACCCGCTCGGGATAGCGCGGCTCATAGCCCTTGAACTTCAGGTCGGGATGGCCCGAGGAAATGAGCTCCGCCAGCTGGGCCAGACCCAGCATGCCGTCGACCAGAACGACGTCCTGGGGCGCGGCATCCAGCTCATTGGTGATGAATCTGCGCAGATCGTCGGGCATGGAGGCCTCGATCTTGATCCGCACGACCGAGCCGAGACGACGCTGTTTCAACGCCTCCTCGAACTCCATGACCAGATCCTCGGCCTCTTCCTCGATCTCGATGTCCGAGTCGCGGATCAGCCGGAAGACGCCGCGCTCCAGCACGTCGCAGCCCGGGAACAGATGGTCGATGAAGAGCATGAGCAGGCTCTCCAGCGTCAGATAGCGTTTGCGCCCCGGGGTCGAGCGACCGTCGGTGGCCAGGGGCCAGAACCGCTTCACCTGGGTGGGGACGGGCACCAGGGCGTAGAGGGTGCGGTTGTCCGACCGCCGCTTCAGCTTCAGCGCCAGGGAGAAGCCGAGGTTGGGCAGGAAGGGGAAGGGGTGGGCCGGGTCGATCGCCATCGGCGTCAACACGGCGAACAGCTGGTTGAGGAATTCGGGCTCCAGCCGCTCGCGCTCGGTCTTGGTGATCCGGCCGGCGTCGACGACCTCGATGCCGACGCCCTTGAGCTCCTTGCGCAGCTTGCGCCAGCGGCGCTGCTGCTCGGCCATCAGGGTCCCGGCCGCGACATTGACCTTGTACAGCTGCTCCGCCGGGGTCAGGCCGTCGGCAGACAGGACCCGCACCCGCTCCCGCACCTGGCCTTTGAGGCCGGCGACCCGGGTCATGTAGAATTCGTCGAGGTTGTTGGCCGAGATCGACAGGAAGCGCAGCCGCTCGAGCAGGGGGTGGGCGGGGTTGGCGGCTTCCTCAAGGACCCGGCCGTTGAAGGCCAGCCAGGAAATCTCGCGGTTGAAGAAGCGGCTCGGCGAGGCCATCAGCTCTCCGGACAGCGCAAGCCGTGGCGCGCGCGACGAGGGGATGTCCCCGCCGGTGCTCGAGTTGCTGATCGCCGTATCACTCATGATCCCGGTTCTGACCTGACCCGGCGATGGCCGCAACCTTGATCGGGGAATTGAAAACGCCGTCCGACCCCGGGGCCGGACGGCGTTCCCACCGTTTCCTGACGGCTTACCAGCGCCAGGCGTCGTAGATCACCTCGATGATGTAGCCGTCGTACTGGTCGATCAGATAGATGTGGTTGTCGACCAGGACCCAGCGTGTCCCCACGGGGGGATAACCGAGGCCGAAGGTCCGCCAGTCATCCAGCTGATAGCGCCAGAAGATCGACGGCAGGAAGTCGCCGGCATAGTAGCGCCGTCCCCAGTAGTTGCGCGGCACCTGGTAGTAGCCGTAGCCGGGCGCGAAATAGAAGCCCAGGCGCAGGCCGGTGTAGCCGCGGAACCGCCGGTCATTGCGCCACCAGTCACCGCGGTGGCTGCGATCCCAGTTCCGGCGCCACTGGTCACTGTTGAAGCGATTGCGGAACTCGCGGTACTCGCGGCGATCCTGGCGACGATCCCAGCGGTCGTCACGCCGATCATCACGCCGGTCCCAACGGTCGTCACGCCGGTCGTCACGGCGATCCCAACGGTCGTCGCGACGGTCGTCGCGGCGATCATCCCGGTCGCTCCAGCGATCGCCCGGGCCCTGGGGCCGATCCGGACGTCCACCGCCCCCACCACCGCCGAAGCCGCCACCGGCACCCGGATTGGGCCGGTCAGGCCGATCGGGCCGATCCGGCCTGTCGGGACGATCCGGGCGATCCGGACGGCCACCACCGCCGCCGCCGCCCTGCTGGCCACCGCCACCACCGCCGCCGCCTTGCTGGCCACCGCCGCCGCCGCCCGGGTTGGGCCGGTCAGGACGATCCGGTCTGTCGGGACGATCGGGACGACCACCGCCGCCACCGCCACCGCCGCCGCCTTGCTGGCCGCCACCTCCGCCGCCGCCGCCGCCGCCCGGGTTGGGCCGGTCAGGACGGTCCGGTCGGTCGGGGCGATCCGGACGACCGCCGCCGTCGCCGCCACCACTGGGGGCCGGCCGGTCAGGTCTGTCGGGACGTTCGGCCCGCATCTCGCGGGACTCGTCGCCGTTCTGGAGGGCGGCGCCGCGGCGGCCGCCGTCGCGTTCCCCGTCCTGGGCCAGGGCGGTCAGGGGGGCCATGGCCGGGACCGCAAAGGCCGCAACCGCTGCGGCGACCATCAGTGAGCGTTTCATCGTCGTCTTTCTCCGCACGCCCCTGTCAGGCGGCTTGATGCCAAGGTCGCGTCTTCATCATGAACCGTGACTGAACAGATTACACGGCATGATTCCGGGCATGAAAACGCCCCGCGAGCGGGGCTCGCGGGGCGCATCTTCGGCCGGGATGGGTCCTAGTAGACTCCGGCCAGGACGCTGGCGATCAGGCCGGTCGCCACGGCGATCAGCACGATGTCATTGCCGGCGTGGACGTAGCGATAGCCGCGCGGGGCCGGGCGCAGGCCGTAGTCATAGGGGTCGCGCACATAGTAGTTGCGATAGGACGGCGGCAGATAGTGGCCCCGCTGCCAGCGCTGGCCGTAGTAGCGCGGCTCGACCCGGTAGTAGCCATAGCTGGGGGCGTACCAGTAGCCGTTGCGGGCCCCGCGATAGTCGCGGAAGTCGCTGCGGCCGCGCCACCAGTCGCGATTGCTGCGATCCCAGCGCTGTTCGCGACGGAAGTCCTGACGATCCTCACGCCGTTCCTCGCGGAAGTCGCGACGGTCGTCGCGGCGGTCCTGACGATAATCCCGGCGGTTGTCATAGTCGCCCTGACGCCAGTCACGGCGGTCATCGCGACGTTCCTGGCGGAAGTCCTGACGGTCGTCACGACGGTCTTCACGATAGTCGCGGCGGTTCTGGGCCTCGGCGGCCATGGGGGCGGCGGTGGCCAGCACCAGTCCGAGCACCGCAGCCCTGGTCAAGCGGTTCATGATCACTCTCCTGCTGGGGACGGCGACCGAAGTCCGGCTCCGGCCCGTTCATCAAGGTCGAGCGTCTGGCCCCGGGCATGAACTCCCCCTGAACGCGAATGTCAGGATCGGCGGCGGCGGCATTGCGCTCCGCCGGCTACCCACCCACCTGTCGTCCAGCTTCACAGGACACATCCATGACCGCGCCGATCGAACTCTGGTACTGGCCCACGCCCAACGGCTGGAAGATCTCCATCGCCCTCGAGGAGATGGGCCTGCCCTATGAGATGAAGCCGGTGAACATCGGCACCGGGGAACAGTTCGATCCCGCCTTCCAGGCCATCAGCCCGAACGGCCGGATGCCGGCGATCGTCGATCCGGACGGGCCGGACGGCCGGCCGCTGTCGATCTTCGAGTCCGGGGCCATCCTGCAGTATCTCGGCGTCAAGTCCGGCCTGTTCTATCCGCAGGACCCGCGCGGCAAGGCCGAGGTCGACCAGTGGCTGTTCTGGCAGGTCGGGGGCCTGGGTCCGATGGCCGGCCAGACCCATCATTTCCGCCAGTACGCCCCGGCCATCATCAAGGACCAGCGCCAGATCGCCTATGGTGTCCGCCGCTATACCGACGAAACCCACCGGCTCTATGGCGTGATGGACCGCCGCCTCGCCGACCGCGACTATCTGGCCGGAGACTATTCCATCGCCGACATGGCGGCCTGGCCCTGGGTGCTGCCGGCCCTGCAGGGGCAGGACCTGGCCGAGTTCCCCAATCTCCAGGCCTGGATGGCGCGGGTCGGCGCGCGGCCCGCCGTGATCGCCGGTCGGGCCGTGGGCGATGAGATGCGCCGCAACCTCGCCGCCTCGGGCAAGGCGGCCGAGACGGCCCGCAAGGTCCTGTTCGGACAACGCGCGCGGTAACCCTTCGTAAGCCTCCCGGTCATGTCCCGTTAGCAGGTGTGAATCAGGGATTTCCGAACTATTTCAGAGGTCTGAACAAGGTCGCAGTATTCAGTCAAACTGTACTGAAAAGGGCTCAAACGGCCCGCGCTGTTAACTTTACCTTCAAATCGCGGGTATTTGATCGCGTCTCAGAGGACGGGGCCAGAAAGGCTCCGGTTCGGGAGATACGGTGATGAACGCGCAAGAAATGGCGCCCAAGGCCAACGAAGAGCAGGGCCTGCCCCTGCCGACCGCCGACATGAGCGGCGACGAACTTTTCCGGCTGGGCATGATGTATTCCAGCGGCCAGGGCGGTTGCCCGATGGACCGCGTCTCGGCCCATATGATCTTCAACCTGGCCGCCATGAAGGGTTCGATCGAGGCGCGCGTCTATCGCCGCGAGATGAGCCAGGAAATGGAACAGGACGAGATCGCCGAGGCCCAGAAGGCGGCCCGCCGCTGGATCGACGCGGGCGTCGTCAGCCTCGCGGCCTGACGCCAGGGCCCGGGAAGTCGCCGGGGCTCAGCGCGCCCGGCGGACAACCCGCACGGCCACCTCATTGCGCCGCGCCGGCGGCAGGGTCCACGGCGGATCATAGAACCAGACGACCGGCTCGCCCCGGCTGACCCAGGCACTGCCCGCCAGCCCGGCTTCCAGCTCGGCCTGTTTGGCCGCCACCGTCCGCGCCGAGGCGAGACCGCTGAAGCGCAGCACGGCATAGGTCTCGGCCGGGACCACGGTCAGGACGACCGCGGGATCCCGCGGAACCGGCAGGGTCGCCATCGTATATTCCGAGGGCATGAAGAACTGGATCATCCAGCGGTCCTGCCCGGCCCCGCCCTGGGCGACCGGCGCGGTCATGGCGATGCTCTGCGACCGGCCCGCGGCCGCGTCAGTGCCCTGGGCGACCGGAGCCGTCATGGCGATACTGGTCCGGGCCTCATTACCCCCGAAAATATAGCCGGCCAGCCGCTGGAAGCCGCGGTTGCGCGCCGCCTCGCTGGAGCCGGTGACCATGGTCTCGGCCGCGATCCGTTCGCCATAGGTCCGGACCTGGATGTCCCCGATCCGCTCCACCTCCGTAAAGGCCGGCTCCTCCGTGCCCGAGCGGACGCCCACGGTCGAACAGGCTGTGGTCAGAAGAGCCGCGGCCACGGCGACGATTTTCGATTTCATGGTCTTGCGGTCCATTGCGGTGTCCGGGGGCATGGCCGGAAGAAGCCGGCCCCGGGTCAATCGGTTCCATTCATGCGCCAAAGGTCTGCCCCCGCCCACACCCATCTTGTCGCAGCCGGGCCGGGGGCGCGCCTCAGTCCGCAGCCGTGCCGAACCCGGCATGGGGGGCGAGGGGGGCGAACCCGGCGGGCGTCCGTGTCATCCGGCCCTGGATCGCGGCCAGGATGTCCGCCGTGTTCCAGATCGAGCCCTGCATCACCGCCGCCCACTCCAGCCCCTCGGCGACCGTATGGTCCCGCGCATAGGTGACGGCGGCCTTTGAGCCCGAGATCGCCAGCGGGGCCTTGGCGGCGATGGCCTGGGCCATCTCCAAGGCAGCGGTCAGCAGGGCACCGGCGTCCGGCAGTACCGCATTGACGAAGCCCAGCCGCTCGGCCCGGTCCGCCGTCAGGGAGCTGCCCAGATAGGCCAGTTCGCGGACCACGGCCTCGGGCAGCACATAAGGCAACCGCTGCAGGCTGCCGACGTCGGCCATCATGCCGATATTGATCTCTTCGATGCGGAAATAGGCCCCGGCCGCCGCCAGCCGCAGATCACAGGCGGAGACGAGGTCGAGGCCCGCCCCGACACAGGCCCCCTGGACGGCCGCGATGACCGGGAACCGCACCCGCTCGATCATGGTCAGGGTGTCCTGCAACTCACGCGCGGCCTGATGAAAGGCCTGCCGCTCGGCCGCCGTGTCGGTCTTGAGGATGGCCCCGCCCGAGAAGACCGAGATGTCCATGCCGGCGCAGAAATTGCGCCCCTCGCCGGCAATGACCAGGGCCCGGACCTCGCCCGTCGCGTCCAGCGCCTTCAGGGCAGGGCCGAAATCCCGCCAGAACGACAGGTCCAGGGCATTGGACGCCTCTGGCCGCGACAGCTTCAGATGGGCGACGGCACCGTCGCGGGAAATCTCGAAGGCCGACATGGGTCTTTCACTCCTGTGCGGAATCTGCGTCTCTGGTGTCTGAAGCGTTTTCTATTGAAACCAACCGGGAGCCAAGCCTCATGTCACTTCAGGGCAAGACGCTGTTCATCACAGGTGCCAGCCGCGGCATCGGTCTGGCCATCGGCCTGAGGGCGGCGCGCGACGGGGCCAATGTGGTCATCGCCGCCAAGACGGCCGAGGTGCACAAACACCTGCCCGGCACCATCCACTCGGCCGCCGCCGAGATCGAGGCAGCCGGCGGACAGGCCCTGCCGCTGATGGTCGATGTCCGTGACGAGGCCTCGGTCATGGCGGCGGTCGAGGCGGCGGTCGCCCGCTTCGGCGGCATCGACATCTGCGTCAACAACGCCTCGGCCATCCAGCTGACCGGCACCCTGGCGACCGACATGAAACGCTATGACCTGATGCACCAGGTCAACGCCCGCGGCACCTTCATGGTCTCCAAGGCCTGTATCCCGCATCTGAAGCGGGCCGCGAACCCGCACATCCTGGCCCTGTCGCCGCCGCTGGACCTGTCGCCGAAATGGTTCGGGCCGCACGTCGCCTACTCCATGGCCAAATACAGCATGAGCCTGGCCATGCTGGGCATGGCGGAGGAGTTCCGTCAGGACGGCATCGCCTGCAACGCCCTGTGGCCCCGCACCGGCATTGCCACGGCCGCCATCGAATTCGCCCTGACCGGCAAGGAGGGCCTGGCCTATTGCCGCACGCCCGAAATCATGGCCGACGCCGCCCACGCCATCTTCACGAGCCCGTCCCGCGACCTGACCGGCCGCTTCCTGATCGACGACAGCTTCCTGTACGAGCGCGGCGAGCGCGATTTCGGGAAATACAGCGTGGAGCCGGGGAAACCGCTCATGCCGGACTTCTTCGTTCCGGAAGACAGCGTGCCGCCGCCGGGGGTGACGGTGGGGTGAGGGGCGAGCAGGAAGGCTGCCCAGTGACTAGTGGCTAGTGGCTAGTGACTAGTGGCTGGTGGCTAGCTGGATCAGGCGTTTTTGCGTCGACGAAGAGAGCTGGCCAGTCCGGCCAACATTCGGCTGATCTCGGAACCTGACCCGAGAAGGTCATTGGCGTCGCGCCCGGCTAGATAGCCAAGGCGTTGGGCCAGCAGCAGCTGGGTCTCTGCTTCGGCCAGGGAGCCCTGCGCGATACCGACGAACTGAAGAAACTCTCCCGTCGTGCACCGCGCTGCGCCCTCGGCGATGTTGGATGCGACCGAGAGCGCGGAGCGTCTAACCTGGCTGATAAGGCCGAAACGCTCTTCACGAGGCCAGCGGCCGGTCGCCCTGTAGATCGCTTCGGCCCAGTCGAGCGCTTTCCGCCAGACCTGGAGATCCCGATAGTTGGTGATCATGCTTTCAATGGGAAATCCGCCAATGGTTGACAGAATATACAACCATTGGATGTTCCCCACTAGCCACTAGCCACTAGCCACTAGCCACTAGCCCCGTCAGAACTGCTGATACTGCCCGCCGATCACATAGCTGAACCCGACCGGCAGGGCGTTGCGGAACAGGGTGATGAAATTCGCGGCCTCCGCCAGGGTCGAGCGCGGGACGTAGATGATGTCGCCGCGCCGCAGGGCGATCACCTCGCCGCGACGGGGCCGCAGGTCGATCGCCCGCATCATGCGCCGGCCGCCGGGCCCGCGCCGGATCAGGGCCACCTCGCCCTGTTTGGCGGTCGGCATGAAGCCGCCTGCCTGGATCACAGCCTGATAGGCGTCGATGTCGCCGGCCATGTCGAAGACGCCGGGGGTCCGCACCTCGCCATCGACCCAGACCTTCAGCGGCCCGGCCGCCTTCAGCGTGATCTCGACCACGGGGCGGCGCAGCTGGCTGGCGAAGGCGGCGGAGGCGTCGGCCTCGACCTCGGCGATGGTCCGGTCAGCCGCCATGATCTGGCCGACCAGCGGCAGTGAGATGCGGCCGTCGGGGCCGATCCTCTGGGTGCGGGTCAGTTCCGCGGCGGTGGGGGTTGCGATCTCGATCTCGTCGCCGGGATAGAGGACGTATTCGGGCTCCATCTCGGTCCAGTCGGCGAAGCCGATCTCGGGGAAGGAGGTCCGGCCGACATTCTGGATCCGGTCGGCACCGCGGCCGCCCTGGGGCAGGGGCATGCGGGCGCCATGGTCGTCACCGCCGCGCAGCCCGGGCACACCGCCGCAGCCGCTGACCATCGCACCGGCGCCGACAAGGCCCAGCAGCAACAGACGGCGGTCGATGGACATGGAGACTCACTCGGCGAAATCAGCGTTGAGGGCGAGGGTCGGTGCTTATGGGTAACCAGTGGTTAACGCCGCTGCTCCAAGGCTGAAAGCCCAAGTCCGGTACGATGGAATCAGTCCGCCCCTCATGCGCTCGTCGGCCTACACGACAGTCCGCCCGCGCTACGGCTTCGCTGATGTCGTCGGCCTGCTGTTCCGCGAAACCCTGCTGATGATCGTGGTCTTTCTGATCGTGGTCGCCATCGGCACGGCGGCGGTGCTGACGCTGAAGAAATCCTACACCGCCACGGCCAGCGTCTATGCTGGGGCCGGGCAGGAGTATGTCTACCAGTCGCGCGTGGGGGCGATCGATCCCAGCCAGCCGCTGGAGGCCGACGCCGTGGCCGGGGCGGAGGCCCGGATCCTGGGCAGTCTGGCCGTCAAGCGCCGCGCCATCCGCGCCATCGGAGCCGACGCCATCCTGGGCCCGGACGCAACCGGCACCCCGGCCGAAAAAGAGACCGCGGCCCTCAAGGCGCTGGACAGCGGGCTCGGCGTCGGTGTGACCCCCGGCAGCGCGATTATCGCCGTCTCCTACCAGGCCGGTGATCCCGTACGCGCGGCCCGGATCCTGAATGCCGTGGTCGACCAGTATCTGGTCCAGCGCCGCCTGATCTTCCAGGGCTCGACCACCCCGGCCTATGCGGCCCAGCGCGAGGCCTTCGAAGTCGACCTGGCCACGGCGGACGAGGCCTATAATGCCTTTCTGGCCTCCAACGACATCGGCGACTTCGCCACCTTCAAGGCCAGTCTCGCGGCCAGCTTCCAGACGACCCAGGCCGAGGCCCTGTCGCTGCGGGCGCAGCTGAACCAGGCCAGCCAACGGCTGTCGACGCTCGAGGCCCAACTGGCCCAGCAGCCCGCCGAGGTGGTGCTGCAACAGGACCTGAACATCTCGGCCCAGGACCAGATCCTGCAGCTGCGCACCCAGCGGGAGGCCCTGCTGTCGCGCTATACGCCCGAGGCCCAGCCGGTCCGGGACATCGACCAGCAGATCGCCGACCTGCAGGCCTATGTGGCCACCGGGACCACGGTCGGGCCCAAGGAGGTCCGCACCGGCCCCAGCACTATCTTCACCGAGATCGAGACGGCCCGGATCACCGCCGCCGCCGACCGCGACGGCCTGGCCGCCCGGCTGGCCGTGGCCGAGGGCCAGCTCAGCCAGCTGCGCTCGCGCCTGGCCGAGATGACCCGGCTGGAATCGGCCAATGCCAATCTGGCCGGCAATCGCGAGGTCCTGACCACCCTCGTGCGCGACTTCCAGCAGCGCGAAAGCGCCGCCCGCGCCGACAGTGCCCTGGTCGCTGCCGGGGCCGACAACGTCAATGTGATCGAACGCGCCGAGGCCCCGACCAAGGGCACCAGCCTGAAGCTGCCCCTGCTGGTAGCGGTCTTCCTGTTCGCCGGCTTCACCGCCCTCTGCGTGGGCCTGCTGCGGGTGTTCACGCGGCGCGGCTATGTCACCCCCGCCTCGGCCGGACGGACCCTGGAGATGCCGGTCCTCGCGGTCGCCCCGATGAAGGCTCCATGAGCCTGCCCGTGTTAGCGTAGGGGCCGGTAACCGGGCGCGTAGCGATTCGATGGTCGATCTGACATCCGAAATGGCGGCTCTCTGGGCGGCGCTGGGACCAGCGCCGGGCCATCGCGGCCGCGTGATCCAGATCGCCGCCGCCAGCTCGGGCGAGGGTGTGTCGACGGTCGCCCGGGAATACGCCCGTCTGGCCGCCGTGCGGGCCCGCCGCCCCGTCTGGCTGATCGATGCCGACCTCGCCCAGCAGGGGCAGATGGAGGCCGTCGCCGCCCAGCCCGACCGTTTCGGCCAGATCGGCAAGGCGGCCATCGCCACCCCCGACGGCTCCATCTTCTTCGCGGTCACACCGCGGATCATGGACCGGGCCGGCAAGCCGGTGCACCCGGCCCGGCTGATGACGGCGCGGCCCTGCCTCGGCGGGCGGCTGTGGGTCACCCGGTTCGCGGCCGAGCACCTGCGCTCCGGTCAACGGGCCGATGCAGTCAGCGACGCCCGCTACTGGGACGCCCTGCGCAAGCATGCGGACACGGTGGTGATCGATGCGCCCGCTGCCGACCGCAACGACATGGCCATCACCCTGGCGCCCTATGTCGACGCCACCGTCCTGGTCGTGGCGGCCGAGAGCGGGGCGGCCAATGAGCCGATGATGCTGCGCGACGAGATCGAGGCGGTGGGCGGCAAGATCGCCGGTGTGGTGGTCAATCGCTCGACCTACAATCCGCCGGCCTTCCTGAAGCGGTTGACCGGCTAGGCCTTGGCCGCATCCAGCCGCGCCAGTTCGCGCGCGCCGTAGAAATGGGGTTCGAACCCCTTCATCCAGAACAGCTTTCCGACGCCGCGCGCGGTGCGGTCATACATCTCGGCCCGCTTCGGGCTGGCGACCAGGGTCAGGGCCGCCGAGGCCGCGCCCCAGACACCGGTCTGGGCCGCGCCGATGACCATCCAGCGCGCCACGCCGAGCCAGTCCTTCGCCGCCGCCGCCGTCTGGCTCGGCCCCTGGCCATAGGCAAAGGCGCGGGCGAGGGCATAGTTCAGGGTGGCACGATGGGCGGGCGCGAACTCCTCGACCCAGGCATCCGCCGCCCAGCCGAACCGGCCGCCGCGAGCCGCCAGGGCCGCGAACAGGGCGTCGTCCTCGCCACCGGCCTGGTCGGTCGCCGCGTCGAACGGGGCCGGGCCGGGCAGGGCGGTGGCCCGCACCATCAGGGAATTGCCGCAGCCGAAGGGGTGGTCGATCAGCCCGGTGCGCGCGGGCCCCTCGCGACCGAAGAACCGCTCCAGCCAGGGCTTGAGCCAGGCCGCGGCATCCGGAGCCCGGCCGGAGATGGGACCGAACACCGCATCCGCCCCGGTCCCGGACCGGGCCTTGAGAAGGGCCGCGAGCCAGCCGGGCGAGGCGGCCTCGTCGTCGTCGAGAAAGGCGATCAGGGGCGCATC
Source organism: Caulobacteraceae bacterium (assembly GCA_019746095.1). Classification (GTDB taxonomy): domain Bacteria; phylum Pseudomonadota; class Alphaproteobacteria; order Caulobacterales; family Caulobacteraceae; genus Brevundimonas. The sequence goes on along the minus strand of JAIESL010000012.1, from coordinate 40,387 downwards.
CGTGGCGGCCAGCCCGGCGTTGCGGGCCGTGGCCACCCCGGGTTTGGGCGCATGGACATAGGTCAGGGGCCAGGGGCAGTGGTTGCGCAGGCCCTCGACGGTCGCGGCGGCGGAACCGTGAGGATCATTGTCGACCACGACGATGGCGGACACCCGGTCGCCGACGCCGGTCTGGCTGAACAGCGAGCGCAGCGCCCGTTCCAGGCTTTCCGGCCGCCTCAGGGTCGGAACGATGATCCCGACGTCTGCCATCAGACCGCATCCGCATAGAGGGCGGCCCGGTATAGACGCAGGGAGAATGCCCGCGCCGCCACCGGCAGCCAGCCGGTTTCGGCCCCGCGCCGCATCATCCGCCGCAGCTGCGGCAGACCGGGCAGACGTTTCAGCAGCCGGGCGGCCTTGTAGCTGGGATAGGCCGCCACGATCGCCGGATGGCGCTCGGCCATGCGGGCGAAATTGGGCGCGGACTGTTCGTATTTGCCGGCCAGGGCCGCCACGGTGTCCAGCCCCATATGGGTGGCCGCATTGTCCAGGTGGACGACGCGGAAGCGGCGCGAGACCCGCATGGCCCACTCCACATCCTCCCAGCCCCAGCCGGTGAAGCCGGGGTCGAAGGCCTCGGACTCGAACACGTCCCGGCGGACCAGCAGATTGGAGGTGTAGACGTATTTCTCGGGCTGTCTGGCACGCTCCATCCAGGGCACGCACTCCGACTTCGCGGCCATGGCGCGGTGGACGGCGAACCGGGCGTCGGTCGGGGCCTGCAGCAGGGAGAAGCCGCCGAAGGCCACCGCCGGATCCTCGCGCGCGGCCAGATCGGCCCAGTCCCGCAGGAAACGCCGGTGGTCCGGCCGCATGTCGCTGTCGAGAAACAAAAGGCTGCCGCCGCGCGCGGCCGAGGCCAGCCGGTTGCGTCCGATCGACCGCCCCTCATTGGCGGACAGGGTGATCAACCGCACCGGCAGGGCCATGGCCTTGATCTGCCTTGTCAGCCGCGCCGTCAGCGCCGCATCCCGGGTGCCGTCGTCCAGCAGGACGATCTCGACCGCCCCTCCGACCGAGGCGGCCTCCTCGTCGAGCAGGGTCAGCAGCTCGGCGGGGTCATCCCGCAGAAAGGGGATCAGCACAGAGACCGCAGGCCGTGCGGCCTTCCAGGTCCGGCTGTCGGTCATTCTTGCCCGTGCGCTCATGCCGTTGCTCCCCGCAGTCCCCGTCGGGCCATCAGGTCCATGGCCACATCCCGCACGCCCGCGGCATTCAGGATCAGGGCCGCCGCCGCATAGACGATCCCGCCGACCGAGGCGTCGAGGATCAGTTCACCGAGGCCGCCGATGGCCGGCAGCTGCGACACCGCCAGGGCCATGACCCCGGTGGCCACGCCGCAGCGGGCCAGGCTTTCCCAGGGGATCGGCAGGGTCACGACGCGACGACCGATCATCCAGGTCGCGATCATGCCGGCCCCGAAGCTGGCGGCCGTGGCCCAGGCGGCCCCCATCAGGCCGAAGCGCGGCACCAGGATCAGGTTCAGGATCACATTCAGTCCCGCCGGAATGGCCATGGCGATCAGCAGACGTTTCGTCTTCTTGCCGAGGGTGAAGGCCTGGCCGAAATAATAGGCTGTGAGACCGAACAGCAGGGCGGACAGGGCGATCCAGGGCGTCACACTGGCCGCCGCCGTGCGCAGCTCCTCGCCGATCAGCACCTCGGACAGGGGGCGTGCCACCAGGGCCACGCCCGCCGCAGCCGGCAGGCCGACCAGCAGGAAGGTCGACAGCTGCTCGCGCGCCGCGACCTTGAGCCGTTCCATCCCGCCGCGTTCCAGCGCCATCACCAGCGCCGGCTGACCCGCGGTGCCGAGCCACAGGAACAGGACGTCCAGTGTCCGGTTGGCGATCGAATAGCTGGCGTGATAGGCGCCCACCGCCGCCTCATCCATATAGATCGCCAGCAGAAACCGGTCGGTCGAGGCCAGGACGACGGTCAGGGCCAGGGAGGCCGCGATCGGATAGCCGTACATCGCATAGCTGCGCACCCGCCCGGCCTCGAAGGCCCCGCCGCGGGCCTGTTTCAGCTCACCCGGCAGGATGAAGGGCAGGGCGGCCAGCGGGGCCAGTCCGAGTCCCAGCAGCGGGGCCGCTGCCCCGGCGCCGGCCAGGGCGAAGCTGACGCCGATGGCCAGGCCGCCCGCGGTCACGGCCATGTCCAGCCGGGCGGACTTGGCCACCTCGCCCTGGGCGCGGAACCGCTCCTGGGCCAGCTTGACCAGATTGCGCGCCGGGGCACCGGCGAGTCCGACCGCCAGGGCCAGTTTGAACAGGGGGTCGACGGGCAGGAGCCAGACCGCCAGGGCGGTTACCGCAAGGAATCCGCCGCCGAGCACGAAGGCGGTGCGATACAGGCTGGCGAAATGGGCGTGGGCCGCGCCGGGGGCCTGGGCCGCCCAGAAGCGCGCCATGGCCGCTTCCAGCCAGCTGAACACCGCCACATGGGCCAGGGTCATGACCGAAAAGGCCAGGGCGTAGCGGCCGAAATCCTCGGGGCTGAGCAGCCGGGTGAACAGGATGATGGCCAGAAAGCCGACCACGCCCTGCACGATATTGGCCGGCAGATAGCCCCAGACCCCGCGCCAGAACATCAGCGAACCGCCGCGCGGTCGCCCAGCAGCACGGGCACGGTGATGGCCATGATCCACAGATCCATCCACAGGGACTGGCGCTCGATATAGTCGATGTCCAGCTGGACCCGGCGGCGCACGTCCTGGGCGGTGTGCAGCGGCCCGCGCGAGCCGTTGACGGCGGCCCAGCCGGTCATGCCCGGCTTGATGCGGTGGCGGTGGGCATAGTCGGCGACCAGACGGGCGCTTTCGACATGGCCGGTCTTCATGCCGATGGCGTGGGGCCGGGGTCCGACCAGCGACATCTCGCCGGCGATGACGTTCAGCAGTTGCGGCAGTTCGTCGAGGCTGGTCTTGCGGATGAAGCGGCCGATCCGGGTCACGCGGTCGTCGTCATGGGTCACCTGCCGGCTGGCCGTGGCATCGGCGGATTCCTGCTTCATGGAGCGGAATTTCCAGACCACGATCTCCTCGTGATTGAAGCCGTGCCGGCGCTGGCGGAAGAAGATCGGTCCGGGGCTGTCGAGGCGGATGGCGACGGCGATCACCGCCATGACCGGGGCCAGAAGCAACAGGGCGACCAGGCCCAGCACCATGTCCTGCAGTCGCTTGTTGAAGGCCCGGCGGTCATCATCGACCGGGCCCTGCACATCGGCCAGGGGCGCGGCGGCCAGCCGGTCCAGGGCCGATCGGGTCTCATCGGCCCCGTTGGGTTCGACCAGCAGGGTCACCTCATGCGGCAGGGTCCGCAGGGTCGCGTTCAGTTCCCGCACCCGGGCCTCGGCCCGCGGGTCGATGGCCAGGACGATCCGGTCGACATAGGGGGTCATCTTGTGGGTCAGCAGATCCGCCGCCGTGCCCAGCACCGGCACACCCTCGATCGCCTGGGGGCTGCGTGCCAGGCGATCATCGAAGATCCCCAGGACATTGAGATCACGGCGCTTAAGCGCCTCGCGGATCAGGGACTCGGCGTGTCGCGTCGCCCCGACCAGCACAATGTTCGGCGTCAGGGCCCCGGAGGCGCGCCAGCGGCCGACCATGTCGCTCCAGCCGATATGCAGGGCATGGAGCGTGATCAGCATCAGCCCGGCCCAGATCAGATAGGCGGTGCCCTGGGCCTCGCTCCCTCGCAGAACCCATCCCGCCAGCAGGGTCATGATCGCGCCCGCCAGCACCATGGCCGCCACGGCGGCCAGATGCACGGCCGTCTTCTGGCCCCGGGCAAAGCGATAGCGCCCCAGCGAGCGCATCAGGGCGAGCACGGTCATCGCCCCGACGGCGAACGGCAGCACCCGCGAGACCTCGGTATGGATCAGGGCACCGGGGGCCGCAGCCCAGGCGCACAAAAGGCTGACTGCGACCACGGCCAGGGTGTCAAAGGCGCGGAAATAGTGGGCCGCGAGGCGTGAGGCGTGCCGCTGACGGGCGTTCAGCCAGACCTCGGGGCGGAAGGGCCCACGGCGGGCCGCGCCGTCCGCGGCGGCCTCCGGCGGCGCGGACACGCTTGCGGCCGCCAGGGCCTGGAGGCCGGACGCGTCCAGCACCCCCGCTCCGGACAGGCGGTCGTCGAATGAGGAGCGTCTTGCGGCGTCGGTCATGGGGCTCGCGGCTGGGAGTTCCCCGCCACCATGCACATCCGCTCTCACTGTCCCGTTAACGGTGAGACATTCCGACGGGGCGGTTCGCATCGAACCTCGCGTCTTGACCGTTGCGCCCGCCCGTTTGCTCGGCTAATCACGCCGCCTGCCGGAGACGTGGCCGAGTGGCTGAAGGCAACGGTTTGCTAAATCGTCGTACCCTGTAAGGGGTACCCAGGGTTCGAATCCCTGCGTCTCCGCCAGAACCCCTTTCATCGCTATTCGCCACAACCCGCCGAAAGCCCCGGCGGCAGGCGGTTTGACGGCCCGTTGACGGTCGCTCCCGTTCGCTTGCAACCGTGACCAACCGGGCTAAAGTGTGGGGGAGGGCGTGGGGGTGTTTTCCCAGTGTGGGGGAATGACCTCGAAAACGCAGGGACGCGACCGTGGGCAAGCTGACCGCCAATGAGGTGAAGGCGAATCTTTCCAAGCCGGGGGCCTATCAGGATGGCGACGGATTATTCCTGAAAGTTGACCGGCGAGGGGGGGCGAGTTGGAACCTTCGCGTTCAACACGCGGGAAAGCGTCGGGACATCGGGCTGGGCAGCGCGGGTCTTGTCACCCTGGCCGGTGCGCGCGCCAAGGCGGCGGAAGCCCGGCGCGCCATCCGTGAGGAAGGCCGGGACATTGTGGCGGAACGGCGCGAGGCCAAGGCGGCGGGCGTGACCTTTAAGGAAGCCGCGCTGGCGTTGCATGAGGCCAACAAACACCAATGGGCGGAGGGCAAACACGCCGGGGAATGGCTGGCAACACTGGAAACCTATGCCTTCCCGGCCTTGGGGGCGAAGGCGGCGGGGGCCATAACGGCGGCTGACATCATCGCCGCCATATCCCCGGTGTGGAAGGCGCGACCGGAAACCGGGCGGCGGGTCCGCCAGCGGATATGTGCGACGCTCGATTATGCCCATGCGCGCGGCTGGCGGGCCACGGAAGCCCCGGCCCGATCCCTTTCGGCTGGCAGAGGTCTGCCTCGCCAACCGGCGGGCGGGCATCATGCCGCCATGCCCTATGTGGACGTTCCCGCCTATCTGACCCGCTTGCGCGCCAGCGGCGGTGTGTGGGGACGCCTTGCTCTGGAATTCGTGATCCTGACGGCGGCGAGGTCCGGCGAGGTGCGCGGCGCGCGGTGGTCAGAAATGGATCTGGAAGCGGGCCTCTGGACGGTTCCGGCGGGACGGATGAAGGCTCGCCGCGAGCATACCGTCCCTCTATCTCCGCAAGCCTTGGCGGTGGTGAAGAGCGCGGCGGCGGTGCGGCTGGCGGGAACCGATCTGGTGTTTCCCGGCGCGGGTGGTGGTCTCATGTCAGACATGACCATGCGAAAGGTGCTGGCGCGCGCCAAGGAGCCGTTCACGGTGCATGGCTTCCGGTCGAGCTTCCGCGATTGGGTGGCCGAAAAGACGGCCTTCCCGCGTGAGGTGGCGGAGGCGGCTCTGGCCCATACCAACCCTAATGAGGTTGAAGCCGCCTATCAGCGCGGGTCCATGGTCGAAAAGCGGCGGCGGCTCATGGATGCATGGGGGGCCTATTGCGCTAACGGCAGTGGGGCGAAGGTAGTCCGCTTCCCGGCGAAGGCGGCGGCGCTATGACTGGGTATGCGATCGATTGGGACGTGACGCATTGGGTTTGGAATGATCTGAGAGAAGCGATCAATACACTCGCATTTGACGGCCACCCTGATGCATCCAGAGAGGCTCTTAGGCGGCTCTGTGAAGGAGAATGGGTTGCCCAAGGTGATTGGCAGTGGGCTGCTTGGGCAGGGGAGATTCACGAGGTCGAACGGACGGCCATGATCCCGCTCGAACGTTGGAAGGGTCTCAGAGACGGTTTGGCGCGCGGCCTTGCCCCGTGGCCGGACGGCAACCCTCTACCAACGTTTAGCAACGGATATTCCTTTGGCCGCGACCTTCCGCATTTCGAGAAAGCTGAATGGGACTGGCAGAAGAATCGCATGGAGACGGCCTTACTACTCGGGCCAGATAGGGAGGAATGGTTCTCAGCTAGCTGTATCGTAGTCTGTGATCCGCCAAGGAAATTTCCTGAATTGCTGCCCTTGGTCGATGCAACAAACGAGGGCGGGCGTCCCCCGAAATGGAATTGGGAAGCGGCGGCGCTGGCGATAGCTGGACAATTCTACCTTGGGAACTTGAAGCCTAAGACCGTCGCAGATGTCGTCAGGGCTTTGCAGGAATGGGCGTCGTCCGGCGGAGCGCCTGAGATGTCGGATGCGGCGGCCCGTCCGCACGCGAAACGGATGTTTGAAGCATTTCGAGTTTGGGAACCTGACCTGTAGAAACCCCATCCAGCAGGGTTTCCAAGCGTTTTGATAGGTTTCAAAACGACGACCGCTACCGTTCGCCAGCATCCTCCGTGTGTCGCCCGGCATCCCCGCTCGGCGTTGCATGGAGGGCTAGCGCCCATGACAACCGACTATCTCCAACCCCGGCTGGTGAGCATCCAGCAAGCCCGCACGCTCCTGGGCATCGGCCAGACCAAAACCTATGAGCTGATCACCGAAGGTCTGCTTGAGACCGTCACCATCGGCTCGCGTCGGCTGGTGACGCTTCGCAGCATCGACGCGCTCATTGAAGGCGCAGCCATGAACCGCGCGGCCTGACATGACGACCCTCGAAACCACCGCTGGAACGATCCCGCCAACCCGTCCCCCGACGCGCGGCGAGGCCATAGCGGCGAAATGCCGGGACTGTCTCTATGACGACCGGGCGTCCGGGACTTGGCGGCAACAGGTGTCGGCCTGTCATCTGACGGATTGCCCGCTCTGGCGGATCCGTCCGCTGGCGGGTGGCGTTCCCGACTGTATCCGGGCGCGAGACGCCTCCCGCCTTCCTGACGACTGGCGCGACCTTTCGCATGAAGAGGCGGTCGGCATCGTTGCGGGCAGGATCGACGCCAACCGTCGCGGATGCGCCGCGCGGGCCATCCGTGACCGTTCGGGGTGCGGTTCGGTGTCCCCATGCCCGGAAGCGGCCTGACGTTCACGGATCGGCTCTACAGCGCATCGGCCCGGTGGTGGTGTCTGCCCCGCCGGGCTGTTCGTCCGCAGCGCCGCCCGCGACGCCTCGCGCCCGCCATGTCGCAGCACCCGAAAACCTATTCGCCGAGGCCCGCGCACCACCGGGGACGGGCGCGGATGAAACCTGCGAAGGGACCACCGCCAGATGCCGATCTGAAAGCGGGCCAAGGCATTGAACCTGCGCCGCAATCCACCGTCCCCGCAAAGGACCCGAAAAGCGTCCCCCTCCTCTATAGAGGTTGCAGCCTATGCGGCGGTGGTGGAGGCGGGCGGCTAGCGGCTTGTCCGCAAAGCCGAGCGACGCGCCCGCCAGCCCCGACCTCGAAACAGCGCGCCTCATTCATCCCGATATCAGGCAGGGGCGGCGCAAGGAACCGGCGGGACCGGTCATCGTCTGCCCTGTCGCTGACGGCGGCGGCCGGTTTGATCGACGCGGCGGCCTTCGCCCTGTCCGCTGGCCTTGGCCTCAATCGGTTCGTCACGGTTCATTGGGCAGCTGGCGGCGTCACTGACGACCTAACCGCGACGGCCCGGTGGTTGAAGCTGGCCGGCGACTGGGTTCGTTCGTGCGGTGGTCAGTTCGCCTATATCTGGGTTCGCGAAACCGGCCCCGACAAGGGCGCGCACGTCCATTTGCTGTTGCACCTTCCTCCCGATCTGGCGGCCGGGTTCAATCGCCGTCAACGGGGCTGGCAAAAGGCGTCTGGCGCGGGGTGGAAAGGCAAAGTCCGATAATCCCGCCCCATCGGTCGGAACCTCCGCCACTACGCCATGGGGGAGATCGACGGCCAATCCTATGAGGCGAACCTTGCCGAGACACTGGACTACGTTCTCAAAGGCGCGGACGACGCGGCGCGCGAACGGCTGGGCATTCGACGGAAGGAACCCGGCGGGGTGCTTGTCGGCAAGCGGTGCGGAGTGTCGCAAAACATCGGCCCGGCGGCCCGGCGAGCAAGTTTCGCCAACAGTACGCGCAAGCGCGCACGCGAGGAGTTGGCCAAGCACGATGTCTGCTTTCGGGGCGTGAGCGATTGACCGCTAGCGACCCAAAGCGGATCTTGGAAGCGTCTGCTTCTCGGCCAGGAGGGGGCACCGTGTATCTCCAAAGAGCCTCCAAAACAGGAAAGCGACGGGCGAGCGGCGCAAGGGCAGCAACGCAGGGTCGATGCATGGGTCACGGCTGGGTGGCTTTACAGCCGGCAGTCTGACGGCGACTTGTCTCCACCTGGGGCAGCTTCAGTGTGCTTTCGGCTCGGCCGGGTTAACCTGTCATGCCTGTACCCACGTAGCATCGAAAAGTGGGCGCAACTCCCATGTTCTGGCAAGTGCGGGGGCCTCAGCGGGTGCTCTCGGGCGAACGCCGGGTGAGACCAGTGCAGCGACAACCTGGTCATACGCCAGAGCCGCAGACGTTCTGTTATGAGGGATTGGTTACACACAGCCATCGTATGGCTTGTTTCAGGAGGCTCCCATGGTTCGTGTCCTTTCGTTCCTTGCCGCTGCTGCGGTGGTCATCAGCGCCTCGCCGGCTTCCGCCCATGCCCGGCTGGTTTCAGCTACGCCGGCCAGCGGGTCGGTCGTGTCGGCACCGGGCGCGGTCAGTCTCACATTCAGCGAACGCTTCGCCGCGCCGTTCTCCAGTGTCGAGGTGAGGGACGCGCAGGGCCAGGCTGTCACGCTGAGGCAAGAGGTCTCGCAGGACGGCAAGACCCTGGGCGGGTCCTTCGAGCGCCCGCTGCCGACGGGCACCTATGAGGTGCGGTGGGCCATAGCGGCGGCGGACGGTCATCGCATGACCGGCTCCTACAGCTTCACGGTGCGATGAGCCGATGATCGACGCAGCGGTCAGCGGACTGCGTTGGATCCAATACCTCGCAGCCGTGGCGGCGCTCGGGCTGCCGCTGTTTGGCGTTCTTGCATCAGGCGGTCGTCGGTCAGGGCCCGAGTCGCGTCTTGCGATTGCGGCCGGGCTGGTTCTTGCGTTCGCCGCGCCAGGCGGACTGGTAGCGCAGACAGCCATGATGGCAGGTGGCTGGAGGGCTGGCCTGGACCCGGCCGCGCTGGGCTATGTGATCCAGTCCACGAGCCTGGGTATGGCGCATGTCATCCGGGCGGGACTGGCCGTCATCGGCGTCGTTCTCCTGTTACCGGGTCCGGGGAGCCGGCCGGGCTCCACACTGGCGATCCTCGCGTTTGCCGGAGCCATGGCCAGCTTCGCCTGGAGCGGCCACGGGGCGGCCACCGAGGGCTCTGCGGGCCTCCTTCATCTGACGGCTGACATCGTCCATCTCATCGCCGCCGCCGTCTGGCTGGGTGCCCTGGCCGGCTTCTGCCTCCTTCTGGCGAGGCCCCGGCCGGGCGATGTCGAGGGTACATCCCGCGCCCTGACCGGCTTCGCCGTCCTTGGAACGGGCGCTGTGGCGGCCCTGGCGATCACCGGCACCCTCAACACCTTCTTCCTTGTGGGGCCGGACGGACTGGGGCGGATCATGGGTTCAACCTGGGGCGTCCTGCTAATGGTCAAACTGGCATTGTTCGTCCTGATGCTGGGACTGGCGGCGCACAACCGCTTCACCCTTGCCCCGGCCTTGTCACGCGCATTGGACGGCGGAGCCGGTACGCAGGTCCAGGTCCGGCATCTGAGGCTCAGCGTCGGACTGGAGATGCTGGCGGGGATCGCCCTGCTCGGCGTGGTGGCAGTGATGGGCGTGCAGATGCCGCCGGCGTCGATGTGATCAGCGCGGTGCGCGCGAAGACCAGTGGATGTGGCGGATGCGCCAGCCGTCGGCATGGCGTTGCAGGATCATCGTTTCGGCGGTCAGTCGGTTGACGGCCGGGCCATTGAACTGACCGCTCGTTCGACCCTCGGACAAGACCCAGGCGATGTCGCCCTCAATCCATGCGCTCCGGCGGGTGACCTCGGTCCCGGTGGCGGCGGCATAGGCCATGTCCGCCGGGAGATGATGGCCGGCGTATTCCTCACGGGACCGTTCAGCGCCGCCTTCCTCAAGGATCATCACGTCCTCGGTCAGCAGATCCAGAACCGCCCCGGCATTCCCGGAACCCAGCGCCGCATGGAAGGCGTCCACAACCGCGACGGCTGGAAGGGTCGCTTCATCGGTGATCTGCGCAGGGCCTGCGACAAGCCCCTGCGCCATGGCGTCTGGAGCCGTGAGGGCGAGCACGGCGGCGAGGATCAGGCGTTTCATCCATGGCTCCCTGGAACGGACAGGAGGACTATGCCCCATTTCAGCGGACCTTCCAGGTTCCTGGTGCGTTGGGGCGCAAGGGTCTCGCTGATCGCTCGGGTCCGGCCGATAGAAGCCTGCGACCAGCGGTCGCGAGGGATCGGCGCGGCGAAGATGCAATCGTTATCCGACAAACGGGCTATGATCGAAACATGAGACGGACGGATACAGATCGCAGAACGCTCTTGCGCGGCCTCGCGGGGGGCGCCGGGCTGCTGGCAGGGCAGGGCTTCCTGCCGGCCTGGGCCCAGACCGGGTCACCGGGTCTCCGCGCCGATATGCCCACCCTCGCGGGGCCCGAGGTGCGGCTTACCGTCGGCCATTCGCCCTTCACGGTCGGCGGCCGCACGGGTCACGCCTTCACCGTCAACGGGACCTTGCCCGCCCCCCTGATCCGGTTGCGTGAGGGTCAGACAGCCCGACTCTCGGTCACCAACACGCTGGACGAGGACACCTCGATCCACTGGCACGGCCTGTTGCTGCCATTCCAGATGGACGGCGTGCCCGGCATCAGCTTCCCGGGTATCCGGCCCGGCGAGACCTTCCAGTATGAGTTCCCCGTCATCCAGTCGGGCACCTTCTGGTATCATTCGCACTCCAACCTTCAGGAGGCGATGGGCCACTATGGACCTCTGATCATTGATCCGGCGGGCGCGGACCCGGTCGCCTATGACCGCGAGCACGTCATCGTCCTGTCGGACTGGAGTTTCCTCCATCCGCACACGATCCTCGAGAAGCTCAAGAAGAGTCCCGGCTACTTCAACCGCTCACGCACCACCCTGACCGGCCTGCTGTCCGGCGATGACGGCATGTCGCTGGAGGAACGGCGCATGTGGGGGGCCATGCGGATGGACCCGCGCGACATCGCCGACGTCAACGGCACGACCTACACCTATCTGGTCAACGGCCATGGCCCGACCGAGAACTGGACCGGCCTGTTCAGGCCCGGCGAACGGGTCCGGCTGCGTGTCATCAACGCCTCGGCCATGTCGATCTTCAATGTGCGCATCCCGGGTCTGGCCATGACGTTGGTCAACGCCGACGGTGAGAATGTGCGACCGGTCGAGACCGACGAGTTCCAGATTTCCGTCGCCGAGACCTATGACGTCATCGTGCGCCCGGTCGAGGACCGCGCCTATACGCTCGTGGCCGAGTCGGTCGATCGGTCCGGCATGGCGCGCGCCACCCTCGCCCCCCGCCTGGGCATGAGTGCCGAGGTCCCGCCTCTGCGCCCGGTCCCGACCCTGACCATGCGGGACATGGGTATGGGGGGCATGGACCACGGAACCATGGATCATTCCGCCATGGGACACGCTGCGCCGGCGGCGGCGATGGACCACCGCGGCATGGACCACGACATGCGCAACCCCGACAATGCGCCTGCGGCCATGACGGTGGGCGTGGGTGTCGACATGATCTCGCCCGCTCCGGCGAATCGCCTGGGCGAACGGCCCATGGGGCTGGAGGACGCGCCGCACCGGGTGCTGGTCTATACGGACCTCGTCTCCCTGACGCCCAACAAGGATCAGCGACCGCCCTCCCGCGCGCTGGAGATCCACCTGACCGGCAATATGGAACGGTTCATGTGGGGCTTCGATGGTCAAAAGTTTTCCGAGATAGTGGAGCCGATCCGGTTCGAACGGGACGAGCGGGTGCGGGTGACCCTGGTCAACGACACCATGATGGCTCACCCCATCCACCTGCACGGCCATTTCTTCGAACTGGTCACAGGCGGCCCGGCCGGACATCAGCCGTTGAAGCACACGGTCAATGTCGCGCCGGGATCGAAGGTGACGTTCGACCTGACCGCCGACGCGCCGGGAGACTGGGCCTTCCACTGTCACATGCTGATGCACATGCACGCGGGCATGTTCAACGTCGTGACCGTCCGCCCGCTGGACAGGGGCGCAGCATGATCCGGCTTCTGACCTGCTTGGCACCCCTGATGCTCGCGGCGGGCGCCGCGTCGGCCCAGGACCACCAGCATCACACGCCGCCGGCCCGGACGCCCGCGACCGCCCCGCCGGCAGTTGATCCGCATGCCGGGCATGACATGCGTCCGGTTCCGCAACCTGTTGATCCACACGCCGGTCACGACATGGGAGCGCCGCCCCGGACAACTGATCCGCATGCCGGACATGATATGAGCGGGCCGGCGATGGGGCCTCCGGCCGTTCCGACCAGCGTGGATGATCCCGGTCGCCCCCGGCTTCCGCCGCCGCCCCCGTCCGCCCTGTCCGGACCTGCCCATGCGGCCGACGCCATGTGGGGCGAAGCCGCCATGACGGGCGCTCGCGCCATGCTCCTGCACGAGAACGGCGGCATGCGGTCGACTGCTGTGATTATCGACCGGTTCGAAGCGGGCTTCGGCGAAAGCGAAGAAGGCTGGCTCTGGGACGTCGCCGGCTGGACCGGCGGAGACATCAACCGGTTCTGGTGGAAGTCGGAAGGGGAAGGCGACTTCGACGGCGAGATCGAGGGCGAGGTCCAGGCGCTCTACAGCCGCGCTGTCACGCCCTTCTGGGACGTGCAGGCGGGCGTCCGTCAGGACTTCCGCGAAGACGGGGAGAGCCCGACCCATCTGGTGCTAGGTGTCCAAGGGCTCGCCCCGCATTGGTGGGAGGTTGACGCCGCCGCCTTTCTGTCGACCGGGGGCGACCTGACGGTGCGAGTCGAAGCCGAATACGATCAGCGGATCACCCAGCGGCTGATCCTGCAGCCGCGTATCGAGGTCGAGGCGTCGGCGTCCGATGTTCCGGAACTGGGTCTTGGCTCGGGGTTGACCCATGTCGAGGCCGGTCTTCGCCTGCGCTATGAAATCGCCAGGGAGTTCGCGCCCTATGTCGGGGTCGAGTGGAGTCGCGACCTCGGCGGCACGGCCGATCTGACGCGCGCCCTGGGCGGCGAGCCCGAACACACCCGTTTCGTCATCGGCCTCCGGGCCTGGTTCTAGAGAACATCCCCATGCGCTGCCTTCTCCCCCTCGCGATCCTCGCTCTCGCCGTCGCTTCGCCTGCCTTGGCGCAAGACCCCCATGCAGGTCACGGCGCACACGCGGGTCACGCCCCGCAGGCAGGCACCGGCGACCACGCCGCTCATGGGGTTGTTACCAGCCCGGCGGACGGTGCCATGACCGACGGCTCGCCCGACTGGTTCACCGCCACCTTCCCGCATCCGATGACGCTCAAGTCCGTCACCGTGACCCCGGCAGGTCGGGCGGCCTTGACGGTCCCCGTGGCCGCTGCTGCCGCGACGACACGGGTGTCGGCGGATCTCCCGACGCTCGCTCCCGGCAACTACGTTCTGAACTGGACCGCCGAGGGTGCGGACGGGCACGGGATGACCGGCGCTGTGCGCTTCATGGTCCACTGATGCGAACGGTCGCGCTCAAACCCAGTCGGCGCATGCTTATCGGCTGTGCACTGGCTCTGTCGGCGACCCCGGCGGTCGCCCAGGTCCGCCGGATGACCGCCTACAAGACGCCCTGGTGCGGTTGCTGCGACGGTTGGGTCGTTCATATGCGCGCCGCCGGCTGGACGGTCGACGTCGTCGAGCGCGAGGACCTGGCTCCCGTCCGGGCCCGCTATGGTGTCCCTCAACGTTACGCTGGCTGCCACACGGCGGTGGTGGGCTCCTATGCCATTGAGGGTCATGTGCCGGCCTCCGACGTCGCCCGGCTGCTGCGTGAACGGCCCCAGGCCCTAGCGCTCGCCGCACCGGGCATGCCCGCCGGATCGCCCGGCATGGAGTCGGCGGGACGCGAGCCCTACGTCACCCTGCTGATCGACCGAAGCGGTCGGGCCACCGTATTCGGTCGCCACAACGGGGCCTGAACTGAGGCCGCTCCGCCTTGGCAAGCAGGATATGGCCCAGGCAACATCCTAGACCCGCATCCAGCGCATGGGCGACCGTCCACGGATTAGCTGGAGCGGATTTACGCTATCCACCCTCCGGCGACAGTCCGGTCTCGACGGCGATCAGTTGAGCCCGCCACCCATAGCGGTCATTCAGTCGCGGGCGCTGGCTGCCCGAACCCTTGACCCGATTGCGCGCGCACACTCAATGCGCCAGCCAACCCAACCCAAGGCTCAGCGGTGATGCGAACTCCCCTCCTGACGATCTCAGCGGCCATGCTTGCTGCGCTGATCGCCCCCGGTTCCGGGCTGGCCCAGGAGGCTGGAGGCGCGGCCCATCATGAGGACGAGGCCACCCATATCGACGACATCATTGTCCAGTCGACCCGCTCGCGCCGCCGCGTGCAGGACGAGCCGGTCCGGGTTGAGGTTCTTGGTCAGGAGGAGATCGAAGAAAAGCTGCTCATGCGTCCCGGCAACATCTCGATGCTACTGGCCGAGACTGGGGGGCTTCGGGTTCAGGTGACGTCTCCCGGTTTGGGCGCGGCGAACATCCGGGTCCAGGGCCTGAGAGGTCGATACACCCAGCTACTCGCAGACGGCCTTCCGCTCTATGGCGGCCAAGCGTCCTCGCTGGGCCTGTTACAGATCGCACCGAGTGACCTTCGGCAGGTCGAAGTGATCAAGGGGGCGGCGTCAGCCCTCTATGGTGGGCAGGCGCTGGGGGGCGTCATCAACCTCATCTCCCGACGGCCCGGTGATCAGGCCAAAGGCGAACTCGTCCTGAACGCCACGTCCAGGGACGGACAAGACCTGTCCGCCTATGGAGCCGCGCCGCTTGGCGGAGGCTGGAGCGGATCGATCCTGGCCTCCGCCAATCGCCAGACCGAGCAGGATCTCGACGAGGACGGCTGGATCGACATGGCGGGCTACGAGAGACTATCGGCGCGTCCCCGGCTCTTCTGGGATGGCGATGACGGCTCAAGCCTCTTCCTCACGCTCGGTGCCATGACAGAGGACCGACGCGGGGGCACGCTCTACGACCGACTGGCTCCGGACGGCCAGACATTCGAGCAAAACCAGAACACGCGGCGCGTCGATGTCGGCATGGTTGGGGAACGCCTCCTCGGTGACTGGGGCGTGGCCCAGCTCCGGACCTCTGGCGTGACCCAATCCCACCGTCACCGTTTCGGCAGCCTGATCGAGATGGACGAGCATCAGACCCTCCTGGCCGAGGCGTCACTTTCAGCCGATGCCCTCGGCAGTTCATGGGTCGGCGGGATCGCCTACCAGACTGAGGACTACGCGTCCGAAGCCTTCCCGGTCTTCGACTACCGGTTCGAAACGCCGACACTTTTTGTCCAGATGGAACGGGACCTGACGGCTGACCTCGTCTTTGCGGGAAGCGCCCGCTGGGACGACCACAGCACCTATGGCGGTCAGTTCAGCCCTCGCCTGTCCTTGCTCTACAAGCCCGGCCCATGGACGGTCCGGGCCTCATGGGGGCGTGGCTTCTACGCGCCCGGGCCGTTCGTCGAGGAGACCGAGGCATCGGGTCTGTCGCGGCTGGAGCCGCTGTCCGGACTGCGCGAGGAAACCGCTCAAACAGCCTCGCTCGACTTCGGCTATGCCGCCGGTCCCTGGGAACTGGGACTGACCCTCTTCGCGTCAGATATCGAAGACGCGGTGCACCCGCAGACGACGGCTCCGGATCGCATTCGGCTGGTGAACGTGGACGGCGTCACCCGCACGCGCGGGGTCGAGGGGCTCACCCGTTGGAAACAGGGGCCCTGGGTCGTGACCGGCAGCTATCTTTACCTCGATGCGAGCGAACCGGGCGATTTCGGTGTTACCCGCCAGGCCGTTCCGCTCACCCCACGCCACTCCGCCGGGTTCGTAGCGATGTGGGAAGAGCACGACCAGGGACGGATCGGGTTCGAGGCCTACTATACGGGCGAGCAGCCGCTGGAAGACAATCCATACCGCACCGAAAGCGATAGCTATGTAGAGTTGGGCCTGCTCGGTGAAATCGTCCTTGGGCGATACCGGCTGTTTCTGAACCTCGAGAACCTGCTGGACGTCCGTCAGACCCGCGACGACCCGCTGACGCGGCCTCAGCGCGCGCCTGATGGTAGCTGGACGGTTGACGCTTGGGCTCCATTGGAGGGGTTCACAGCCAATGCCGGGATCAGGATCAAGTTCGGGGGTTAGGTCTGGGCGAGGTCCGCTCCCCACCCATTGCAGACGTTTCGACGGTCCGCTTTCGGCAATGACGCGTTTCCTCGTTGGGGGCCTCCAAGGAGGGCGCAATGGCCCAGACCGATCTCTTCACCTTTCCTCGCAAGCCCTGGAACGCCGGCCGGCTCGTTGGTGCCAAGGCCCCGCTGAAGCCGAAGCACATCTGGGGGATACGCCAGCAGCTCAAATCGACCGGACGGATTCGTGATCTAGCCATGTTCAATTGCGCCTTGGATGCGAAGCTACGGGGCTGTGACCTCGTAAAGCTGCGCATCGGGGATGTGGTTCAGGGCGGCGCTCTTCGTGAACGGTCGGTTGTCGTCCAGCAGAAGACGGGGCGGCCCGTTCCATTTGAAATTACGCCGCCAGCACGGGATGCCCTTGCCCGTTGGCTGGAGGTCCGTGGCGATCATCCATGCGATTGGCTGTTTCCCAGCCGAATCCATAAGGGCGAGCACATCGGCACCCGCCAGTATGCTCGGCTCGTGGATAGTTGGGTTCGAACGATCGACCTGGACGTGGGCGCCTATGGCACCCACAGCCTGAGAAGGACGAAGGTCGCGCTGATCTACAAGAAGACCGGCAATCTCCGCGCCTGCCAGCTACTTCTTGGACACGGAAAACTTGAGAGCACTGTCCGCTATTTGGGCATCGAGGTTGACGACGCCTTGTCCATATCAGAGCAGATTGAGCTGTAGGCACTCGGCCCGAAAGCGGACCCTTCCGGGGTCCGCTATGGGTGGGAATCTGACATCAGCACGGTGCCCGCAACTAGGCGTTCGAAGGCCTACAAGCTGAAGGTCGGCCTCGAACCTGAGCAGAGGGGAAGAGCAACGGCTCCAGCTGAATCTCCTCGATCATCCGGAAGAGAGACACAGCGTCTTCGAAGCTTCGAATTCGTCCGCCAGGCTATGCCGATCCACACCAAGGATGTGCACGGTCTCCAGCGCGACGGTTACAGTGAGGAAGCGTTGGCAGGTCGGCTTCCGATCGCTGGTGGCATCGGGGTAGGATGATGCGTGCCCTCTCTTGATCAGACCCACAGCATCGCAGACCTCAGAGTTCTGGCGCGCCGTCGCCTGCCTCGTCCCATATTTGATTATCTGGACGGCGGGGCAGATGAGGAATGGTCCCTGTCGCGCAACGTTGATGCCTTCAAGGACTACGAGATCGTCCCTGATGTCCTGACGGACGTTTCGTCAATCCAGACAGCGACGACAATCTTCGGACAGCCGGCTGCTTGGCCGCTCACGCTCTCCGCGACCGGCCTCACCCGGATGTTCCACGGCTCCGCCGAGCCCGCCGTGGCCCGTGCAGCGGCCGCCCAAGGCCTTCCCTACTGTCTTTCAACCATGGGCACTACGCGGCTGGAGGACCTGGCCGACGCCATCCCGGTCCCGATGTTGTTCCAGGTCTACGTCTTCAAGGATCGCGGGCTTACGCGAGAGTTTGTCTCGCGATGCCGTGAAGCCGGCTACGCCGGACTTTGTCTGACGGTCGACACGCCGGTCGCGGGCAACCGGCTGCGCGATCGCCGAAGTGGTTTGTCCCTGCCGCCTCGTCTAACGGCGCGCTCTCTTCTCGATTTCGCCCTGCATCCCGGCTGGTCGATACCCGCTCTCACGGGAGCCAGGTTCGATCTGGCCAACGTCAGCCACAGGACAGAAGCCCTTGCGACGAACCCGATGAGCCTTTTCGACTTCATCGGCCGCCAGTTTGACCCCGGCCTGACCTGGCGCGACGTCGAATGGCTCGCAGCCGAGTGGAACGGTCCGTTGGCGATCAAGGGCCTGATGACGCCGGAGGATGCCACCCGCGCGATCCGTTCCGGCGCCAGCGGCGTGATCATCTCCAACCACGGCGGACGCCAGTTGGATGGTGCGCCTGCGCCGATCGATCAGGTCGCCGCAGTGAGAGATGCGCTTGGCGACGGGCCGGATGTCATATGCGACGGGGGTGTCCGGCGCGGTTCGGACATCGTCAAGGCCCTGGCCCTCGGCGCGACCGCCTGTTCGATCGGTCGACCGTATCTGTATGGCCTGGCGGCCGCCGGCGAGGCCGGCGTAGCCCGAGCCCTCAGCCTTCTGCGTGAAGAGTTCGAACGCACACTTGCTCTGGCGGGCGTAGCGGGCATCGAGACCCTTGCGGGTCGCCATGTCCGGCACCGGCCGCAGGCGTCGCGATGATGGGGAAAGGCCCGGGAGATGTTCCCCATCCCAGCAGGAGCCGTCCCGGTGAAGATGGCCGGTCTGTTGTAGCTGCGGATCAGTCAATGAAAACGGCCTGTCAGCAGATCCGATCGCCTTCTGGATGCGGCTCGCCCGGTCCATGGTGAGCCCCATGCTGAATCCATCCGACGCCGTCATCGCCAACACCTCCAGTGGCCGGGTGCGAGGTCGAGTGATCGACGGCGTCGCTCGGTATCTGGGCATTCCCTATGCAGCGCCGCCTGTCGGCGACCTGCGCTTTTTGCCGCCAGAGCCGCACGCCTCCTGGGACGAACCCCGGGACGCGACCGCTTTCGGGCCAACGGCACCCTATCAACTGCGGGATTTCCCCACCCTCGACCTCACCCCGCTGGTCGGATCCGGGTGGGTGCAGGGGGATGAATACCTCAATCTCAACATCTGGACGCCGGAGGGTTCGCACCCGGCCGGCCTGCCTGTCATGGTCTTCATTCACGGCGGCGCCTGGGTGGGCGGCGCGAGTTCGGCACCGACACAGGACGGCACCAGCTTCGCCCGCAAGGGCGTCGTCTGCGTGACGATCAATTATCGGCTGGGGATCGAGGGCTTCCTGCCTATTCCCGGTGTTCCGACCAATCTCGGAATGCGCGACATGATCGCAGCGCTGAAGTGGGTGCGCGACAACATCGCGGGCTTTGGCGGTGACCCGGCAAATGTCACGGTCTTCGGCGAGTCTGCGGGTGCCATGTCGATCGCGGATCTGGTGGTCTCCCCTCCGGCGCGTGGCCTGTTCAGACGTGCGATCGTGCAAAGCGGGCACGGCTCCATGGTCCGATCGGTCAGGACCATGAGAAAGGTCGTGCATCGGCTGGCGAAGCTTCTGGGCGTCTCCGCCGACGCGGCGGGATTTCGCTCGGCCAGCGTTCAGGCCGGGCTCGATGCGCAGGATGTCGTGCAGGCTCCGACCTCAGGCCTGGACATGCGCGGCGAGAACGGCCGCGACCCGGCCTACGGGTTGAGCAAATTCCTGCCCGTGCGCGGTGATGACGTGATCCCGGTCCCACCGCTGCAGGCCCTGGCGAAGGGCGCGGGCGCGGAGGTCGATCTTCTGATCGGAACGAACGCCGAGGAGATGAACCTGTATTTCGTGCCGACCGGGGTGAAGGCCAAGCTGGGGCGGCTGCTGGCCTGGTTCCTGCTCAGCCGGACCGAGCCGGGGGCGCTGGGTATTCTGCAACGCTATGGACTGGGGCGGCGCGGCGTTTCAGGTGGTGCGACCCTGACCCGGGCCCTCAATGACCTGGTGTTCCGCTGGCCGGCGCGGGCCTATGCCCAGGCGCACCAGGGCCGCACCCATTTCTATGAGATGGACTGGCGCTCGCCTGCACTGGGTGGAGAGCTTGGTGCCTGTCACGCCGTGGAGGTGCCGTTCGTGTTCAACACCCTGGAGGCCGCCACAGGACCGATCGGCTTGCTTGGCCAGACCCCGCCGCCCCAGGCCTTGGCCGACAGCATTCAGAAGGTCTGGATCGACTTCGCCCGCGACGGCTCTGCGCCGTGGCCCGAGTACGACGCCCGGACGCGCCAAGTCTACCAGCTGGCCAAGGGGCGCGCGGAGACGGACACGGACTTTCCGATCGCCCCGACATGGCGCGAATGAACCATTCGGCGAAGCCCGCGCCGCTAAAGGTCGGCATCGAGCTGGGCGGCACGAAATGCGCGCTCATACTGGGCACGGGCCCCGACGACGTTCGCGCGCAGGCCCGGATCGAGACGGCTGGTCCGCACCAGACGATGGACGCCATTGATGACCGGCTCTGCCAATGGTCGGAACGGCATGGGTTTGAGGCTGTCGGCGTCGCGAGCTTCGGTCCGTTGGACCTCGATCCGCGATCGTCGACCTACGGCTGTGTCGTCAACACGCCCAAGCCCGGCTGGAGCGGGTTCGACCTCCTGCGGCCCCTCCGTCGCTGGGCCGTGCCGATCGGGTTTGACACGGACGTCAACGGCTCAGCCCTCGCCGAGGGGCGGTGGGGCGCAGCCCGGGGGCTCGCGTCGTTCGCCTATGTCACTGTGGGGACTGGCATCGGCGTTGGCTCGGTTGTCGATGGACGATCGGTGCGCGGCCTTGGTCACTCGGAGGCGGGACACCTTCGCATCCCGAGGCCCCCGGGATCGACCTTCGCGGGTGTCTGCCCGTTTCATGGCGATTGCGTGGAAGGCCTCGCGTCGGGGCCCGCGGTCCTGGCGCATGCCGGTTTGCCCGCCGAGCAGTTGTCCACGACGGATACGGCCTGGGAGGTGGTGGTGTCGGCCCTGGCCGCCCTTTGCCATAATCTCGTGCTTACCACCGCCCCAGAACGCATCCTGCTGGGCGGAGGCCTGGGTATGGGCCAGCCGCATCTCCTGCCGCGCATTCGCGCCGCCCTGCTGGCGAGCCTCAACGGCTACGGCGTTACCGACCGGATCGCAGCGATGATCGACGACTTCATCGCTCAGCCGGGCCTGGGCCATCGCGCAGGTCCGCTGGGCGCGCTGGCGCTGGCCATCGATGCAAGGGAAGCGGCATCGCGCTAAGTCTCGCTGCGGATCGGCATACTCGCCGACCTTTCAGATAGGTCTCGACAGGCGCAGGTTCATCCCAACGACCGGAGCAGATCCGGCGCTTCAAGGGCGGAGACAACCACAATGCGCTTCATCACCATTCTTGCGGCCGGCGTCGGTCTGGCAGCCATGTCCAGCGGCATTGCCTCGGCGCAGTCCGCACCGCAGGCTCCCGCGACGGCCGCCGACCAGGCCTCGTCGATTGACGACATCATCGTCACGGCCCGCAAACGTTCCGAGCGCCTGATCGACGTGCCTGTCGCCGTCACAGCCGTCACAGCCGAGACTCTTGAGAACCGCCAGTTTACATCGGTCCGGGACATCGCTGCGATCACGCCCGGCTTGAACATCAACTCCGACGCGGCCGGACGGGCCTTCATCTCGATCCGGGGCATCGGCACGACACTGCTGGACACGGTTCAGCCCGGCGTCGGCATCTTCGTAGACGGCGTCTACCAGCAGAACACGTCGTACCTGAACAGCCCGACCCTGGCCGTCGAACAGATCGAGGTCCTGCGCGGGCCGCAGTCGACCCTGTTCGGCCAGAACACACTCGGCGGCGCGATCAACGTCACGACCAAGCAGCCGACGGACGTGATGGAAGGCAGGATGACGGCGACCTACGCCGGGCCGGACAACTACTACATCGTCGGTGCGACCGTGGCCGGGCCTATCGTTCCGGGCGTGCTGGCCGGCCGCCTGTCGATCGGCACCCAGAACCGTGACGGCTTCATCAAGAACAGCCTCCTCGGCTTCGACGATGCCAACCGGCTGGAGCAGAACACGATCCGCGGCGCACTGCGTTGGCAAGCCGGTCCCGCCGTGGTCAGCATGAACGCTTACTATGACGAGGTGAACGGCACCAATCCGCTGTATGCCGTCACCACCGGACCGACCGTTTATGTGGACGACGCCCGCACCAATTTCCGCAGTACCGCCAACTACCAGTACAGCGGCGTCAACGGCCGTCTGCAGATGCCGCTGAGCGAGCAGCACGACCTGACCGTCATCGCCTCCTATGACAAGCGCGACGCCAACACCGATAGCGACGGCGACTTCCAGTCGATCAACCTGTTCCGCTCGACCGGCGAGAACACCCTCGAGACCCAGAGCCTCGAGGCCCGGATCGACAGCCGCTGGAGCGACAACCTGACCTCCCTGGTCGGTGTGTTCCGGTCGAACCAGACTCTGGACCAGACCTCGGCGACCCTGGTCGTGCCGGCAAGCCTCACCGTGCCGGCCTTCGCCAAGTCCGACGCGGATATCTGGGCTGTCTTCGGCACCGCCTTCTGGAACATCCAGCCCGACCTCGAGCTGACCATCGGCCTGCGCTACGATCACCAGCAGATCGATTTCCAGAGCGCCCGAAACTCAAGCTACGAGGCCGATGAGGTCCAGCCGCGGATCGCGTTGCGCAAGCGGATCGACGAAAACCGCATGATCTACGCCTCCATCGCGCGCGGCTTCCGCGGCGGCGGCACCAACGGCCCCGGCGCACCGAACCTGACCTATGACGGCGACTCGGTTTGGACCTATGAGCTCGGGACCAAGGTAAGCACCGACGACCGGCGGGTCTCGTTTCAGGGCGCGGCCTTCTACAACGACTACAAGGACATCATCGCTGCCAACAGTCTGGCACCCTCGACCACCGGGGCCGGCATCGTCGGTATCAACCTGAATACCGGCGACGCACGCTCCTTCGGCGTAGAGGGAGAACTCACCGCCGAGCTGACCGAAGCCTGGACGATCCGCGCCAGTGGCCTGCTGCAGAACGCCCGGATCACCGACGATACACGCTATCGCCAGACGACCGGCCGCCTGCTGCCGACCGACCGTATCCCATTCCAGCCTTCCTGGACCATGAGCCTGCAGAGCGATTATGTGATACCGCTCGGCCGCGGTGACCTGACGTTCTCGGGCGGCATCGTGGGCAAGGGCGAACGGATCGGCGCGGGCCTGTCCAATACCTTCGCACCTGAACTGGACAGCTACTTCCTGGCCAACGCCACGATTTCCTATCGGGTGGACGGCTTGGAGTTCGCGGTCTTCTCCAATAATCTGTTCGACGAGGAGTACTACGAATCCTACATCGACAGCTCCACCTTGACTGCCGCCGGCCTGCCGGCGCTGGGAAGCCTGGGTCAGATTGGTGACGGTCGGCGCATCGGTGTGCGCGTGGGGTACAGCTTCTAAGTCAACCTGAGTTGGATCGACCGTGAACGCCCTGCCTCTTTCCCTGGAGCCGAGCCGACTCCCCGATGGCTTTATTGAAAGCCTTCGGGGGGTGTTCGGTGACCGCCTTCACCTCGGCGAGGCGATGCGGGCCCAGCATGGAGCCAGCGAGGCGCATTTCGACACCGTCCTGCCCGATGCGGTCGTCTTCGCCCTGTCGACCGAGGACGTGGTGGCGGCGGTCAAGCTGTGCGGAAAGGCCGGCGTGCCGATCATCGCCTATGGTGCCGGCACTTCGATCGAGGGCAATACAACCCCGGTCAACGGCGGTCTGACCATCGACCTGTCCAGGATGGACCAGATCGTCCAGGTGAACGCCGAGGACTTCGACGTGACGGTCCAGGCCGGAGTCCGGCGCGAGCATCTGAACGAACATCTGCGGGACGTCGGCCTGTTCTTCCCCATAGATCCGGGGGCCAACGCCACGATCGGCGGCATGGCCTCGACACGGGCCTCGGGCACCAATGCCGTGCGCTACGGCACCATGCGCGAGGCTGTGCTGTCGCTGCGCGTCGTCACGCCGGACGGACGCGACATCCGCACAGCCCGACGGGCCAGGAAGTCTGCGGCCGGCTATGACCTGACGCGGCTGTTCGTCGGCTCGGAAGGCACACTGGGCATCATCACCGAGGTCACCCTGCGACTGCACGGCATACCGGAGTCGATCCTGTCGGCCGTGTGCAGTTTCGAGACCCTGGCCGGGGCCGTCGATACGGTGGTCCAGTCCATCCAGCTGGGCGTTCCGTTGGCCCGGGTCGAAATCCTGGACGACGTTCAGATGCGGGCGGTCAACGCCTGGTCAAAACTCGACTATCCGGAGAAGACGACGCTCTTTTTCGAGTTCCATGGATCGGAGCGCTACGTCCAGGCACAGGTAGAGACGGTCTCTGCCCTGGCGTCGGCCAACGGCGGTGGTGCCTTCCAGTGGTCCAGCCTGCCCGAGGAACGTGCCAAGCTGTGGAAGGCGCGGCATGAGGCCTATTATGCCGCCATCGGCCTGCGCAAAGGCTGCGTCGGCTGGCCCACCGACGTCTGCGTTCCGATCAGCCGTCTGGCGGAATGCATCACCCAAACCAAAAAGGATCTGGAGGCCGCCTCTATTCCCGGGCCGATCCTGGGCCATGTTGGCGACGGCAATTTCCACGTCGTCTTCGTCATCGATCCGAACAAGCCGGAAGAGGCCGCCGAGGCCGAGGCCCTGAACCGACGCATGGTCCAGCGGGCGCTCGACATGGACGGCACATGTACCGGAGAGCACGGGATCGGACTGGGCAAGCAGGACTGGCTGGTGGCCGAACTGGGCGATGCGGTCGATCTCATGCGCACCATTAAGCGGGCGATGGACCCGCAGAACCTGCTGAATCCCGGAAAGATTTTCAGCCTCTGAGCGGCTGAAGCAGCACCTATCTGATAGCTCTTGCCAAACCTGTCAGATAGCTCCAAGGTCATCCCTCGGCCTCCGTCAGAGAGGCGGGAGGAGCCCATGATCACTTCCAACCCCGCGCCCGTCGCGCGTCGCTGCCTGGTCGTTTCGCCGGAGTTCACCGTCTTCACCGGGCGAGGCCCCTTTGAAGAGGCTTCGATCCCGCCGGATCCGGTCGTCGTCGCCTTCGATCTCGGATCCATCGATGCGCCGGCGACCTTGAGCCTCGTGGGTTCCGGGCGGGCGGAGGAACTGGCGTCCGAGGACACGGGCGCGACGCGGATCGTGCTCTTCATCTCGCCTTCGGGCCTGGCCCGCATCGGTGCCGACACCCTTCCGCAAGCCGCCGAACGCTTGGACTTCCACCTGCCCAGTGCCTTGCGCGCCATCGCGATGGCGCTGCGGGACTGTGACCGCGACAGTGAAGCGGGCGACATCTATCGAACCGCCAAGGCGCTCGAGCTTCTTTGCGACACCTGGTCTGCGCTGGATGGGGGCGAACTGGTTCCCGCCGCCGGAGACAGCGACCTGTCGCAGGCTGACAGCCGCCGTCTGCTGGAGGCGCGCCGCCTGATCGACGAACAGTGGGGCGAGAAGCTCTCCCTGCACGGCATTGCCGCCCGCTGCGGCATGAACCGCGAGAAGCTGACGCGCGGCTTCCGAAAGATGTTCGCCTGCAGCGTCGCCGAGGCCCTGGCCGAGCGACGGCTCTCCGAGGCCAGCCGGATGCTGGTCACCACCGACCTGCCCATCTCCTCGATCGGCTACGAGAACGGCTATCTGAACAACGCCAGTTTCGCCCGCGCCTTCGGGCGTCGGTTCGGCCTGTCGCCGTCCGATTACCGGGCCGCCCGGATCGCCGCCTGATGAGTGGCCTGACCATGAGCGGGCGCTCTGGCGTCGAGGGCGGGTCGCTGGTCCAGCGCGCCATTGACGCCGTCCGTGCCCACATCCGGGCCGAGGGGTTGCGCGTTGGCGACAGCCTGCCCGGCGAAGGCCATTTCGCCGGGCAACTGGGCGTCAGTCGGGCAGTCATGCGCGAGGCGTTCGGCGTCCTCGCCGCGCTACGCCTGCTCGACGTGGGCAACGGCCGCAAACCCCGCGTCAGTGCCATCGACGGGGCTGTGATCGCGAGTTCGCTGGATCACGCCGTGTCCACAGCCCAGATTTCCGTCGCTGATGTCTGGGACGTGCGCCGCACGATCGAGATCCGCACCGCTGCCCTGGCCGCCCAGAACCGGAGCGACGCCGAAGCCCGGGTTATCGTCGAACTGGCCGAGGCGATGGACCGTGATCACGACGACATGGACAAGGTCGCGGCGCATGACATCGCCTTTCATGACGCCATCGCCCGCGCCGGCAAGAATGCCCTTTTCGTCCAGATTGTCGCCTCCTTCGCACCGCTGATGCAGGAGGCCGTGCCCGCGGCCTGGAAGACCCGCGAAGGCCCTGAAGACCGCGCTGCGACGCTGATGCGCCACCGCACCCTGGCCCGCGCCATCATGGATCGCGACGTCGACGCCGCCGTCCAGGCGATGGACGCCCATTTCGACGCCTCGATCGGGGACATCCTGCGTGGCCTCGCAAACCCGGAGCAGGGGCATGTCTGATTCAGCCGCGATCGAGGCCCCGCTCGAGTCACAGCCGGGGCCTGTTGTTCCCCGCTCGCGTGGGCTCGGGCTGACCCTGACCATTCTGGCGTTGAGCATCGGTGCCGGGTGCGCGGTCCAGGCGGCGTTCGGGCCGGTGCAGGAGTTCGCCCGCACCGACCTGAACCTGTCAGATATGCAGATGGGTCTGGTGCAGGGCATGGCAACCGCCATCCCCGCCGCCCTGTTGTCCATTCCGATCGGTTGGATGGCCGATCACAGCAACCGGGTCCGCATAATGCTGGTCCTGGCGGTGCTGTGGAGCGTGGGGGCCGCCGCCAGCGCCTTCGCCACGTCGTTCGAAATGCTGTTCGCCGCCCGCATGCTGTCGGCCCTGGGGCTTACGGTCGTGCTGCCCGTCGCCATTTCGATCGCCGCGGACATCTGCCCGCCGGACAAGCGGGGGCGGTCGCTGCTGCTCCTCTCCATGGGCAAGGTGGTCGGCATCGCCCTGGCCTTCGCCCTGGGCGGTACCCTGTTCGGGATCCTGTCAGCGCGGACCGAGCCTCTGTTCGGCATGGCCGCATGGCGCGTGACCCAGTTGATCTTCGCGGGTGGCAGCGCCCTGCTGGTGCTGCCGCTGCTGATGCTGCGCGAACCCGTCCGGCAGGAGGTCGAAAAGACCGCCGTGGGCTTCCAGGCCTCCATGCAGGCCCTGTGGGACCGGCGCGGCCTTCTGGCACCGCTGTTTGTGGGGCAGATCGCCGTCATCATGGCCGACGCCTCGGCCGGCATCTGGGCTACGCCCGTTCTCATGCGGACCTATGGACTGCAACCGGCCGAGTTCGGCGGCTGGATGGGGCTGGTGCTGCTGGGCTCGGGCCTGATCGGCACGATCGCCGGTGGGATCGCAGCGGACGCAGGCTTGAAGCGAGGCGGCGGCAGGGGCCTGTTGATCAGCGCGGTGATCGCCTCGGCGATCGGTGTGCCCGCCGCCCTGTTTCCGATCATGCCGGGCGTGCCCGGTTTCGCCCTCATGCTCACCGCCCTGCTTCTGGCCGGGACGGCTACGGGCCTGATCACGGCCACGGCGATCGCCGTGCTGGTTCCCAATCAGTTCCGCGCCCTCTGCCTGGGCTCGTTTGTCGTGGTCGGATCGTTCATCGGCTTTGGCGTGGCACCGTCGCTGGTGACGATCATCAGTGAGCGTGTCGGCGGAGAGGGGGCGCTGGCACCGGCGTTGGCGGGGGTCGGGCTCGCATCCAGCCTTCTTTCGCTGATTGCCTTCGCCCTGGCCGCCAGGGCGGCGCCGAAACAGGCGTGACGTCCCCGAGGCTTTGTCGCGCGACGCTGGATCGTCTGCCTGACGGGGTGGCAGGTCTGACCTACAACCCGTCACAGATCACCGCCGGTATCGTCCACCTCGGGCCGGGTGCGTTTCATCGCGCCCACATGGCCCGCTACGTCCACGCCTTGATGAGCGACGGCCAGGCGATGGACTGGGGCATCGTCGGCGCGGGCCTGACGCCCTTCGACACGGGTGTCCGCCACGCGCTCTCTCCGCAGGACTGGCTCTATACGCTGGTCGAGCGCGACGACGACGGGGCGACGGCCCAGGTCGTGGGATCGATCGTCGACCTCGTTGCCCCGGACGATACCGCGGTCATCCTCGAGGTCATCGATAAGGCCGCTGTTCGCATCGTCAGCCTGACCGTCAGCGAGAACGGCTACTGCCTGGACGCCAACACGCGACGGCTGGACCGCGCCAACCCCCTCGTCGTGACGGATCTGGCCGGGCCGCGACATCCCCGGTCCGTCATCGGACTGCTGGTCGAGGCCTTTCGACGACGCAGGGACACCGGCCGACCGGCCTTCACTGCGCTGAGCTGCGATAACCTGCCCGGCAACGGCAGCCTGCTCAGGGCTGCCGTGCTGGACTTCGCCGGCCTGGTCGATGCCGATCTGGCCGACTGGATCGCGGAGCACGCGCGGTTCCCGGCGACCATGGTGGACCGGATCACCCCCGTGACACGCCCGGAGGACGTCGCGGCGATGCCAGGAACCTGGGGGCTGGCTGACGCCTGGCCGGTCATCTGCGAGCCCTATTCCCAATGGGTGATCGAGGACGATTTCGCCGACGGCCGGCCGAACTGGGAGGATGTCGGCGTCCAGTTCACGGCAGATGTGGAGCCGTTCGAGCGCATGAAGCTGCGTTTGCTGAACGCCAGCCATCTGGCGCTGGCCTCACTGGGCTGGCTGATGGGCTATCGAATGGTCGCCGAGGCCATGCGCGACCCGAGGCTGGCGCGCTACATCCGGGCCCTGATGCAACAGGAACTGTCACCGACCCTGGCTGCGGACCTGCCGGTCGATCTGACGGCCTATCAGGATCGACTGGTGCAGCGTTTTTCCAACCGCACGCTTCGCGACACCGTCGAACGGATCAACACGGACGCGTCCATAAACCTGCTGCTGGACCCGATCCGGGACCGGCTGGCCGCCGGCAGGCCGATCAGACGCCTCTCCCTCGCCGTAGCGGCCTGGATCCATCGTCTGGCCCTGGTCGATGACGATGCCCTGGCCCTTCGTCACCCCCTGGCGGACGAACTGAGATCGCTCGCGAAAGCGGGGGGTGTTGACCAGTCTCAGTTGCTCGCGAGAACTGATGTCTTCGGTGATCTGTCTACGAACGCCGCGTTTCTCGCTGCGGTGACCCGGTGGTTGTCGAGGAAGGGCGTGGCAGGGCAGGCCCTCTGACAGGGCCTTATCTCCCCCCCGGGGCAGCTTCAGTGTGCTCTCAGGCGAACGCCGGGTCAGCTCAGTGCCGCGACCTCCCGGTCATACACCAGAGCCGCAGACGTTCTGTTATGAGGGATTGGTTACACACAGCCGTCTTATGGTGTGTTTCAGGAGGCTCCCATGGTTCGTGCCCTTTCGTTAGTGTCCGCTAAGGGTCGAGAACGGACTATCGCCTCAGGGCGGGAAGCGGACGTTCGTGAGGGTAGCATCGGCAGCCTCGCGAACGATAAGAAGTGACAAGGTCCAGGCTCGCCGCGCTCGGGTTTTTTGACTCCTTAAAAGGGACTTCAGGCAGTTCCCGCGAACAATACGCGCGCACTGTGCGCGCAAGCGCGCGAGGGGCAGGGGGCGCGGATCAGATCTCCAGACCGGGCCAGACCGGACACCGGCGCCATCCCTTCACAGGCGCATCCGCAGTTTAGAACATGGGGGGTGTCTCGATCCCTCGGCCCGCCAAACCCGTCACCGGTGATGGTGTGGAGCGTCATCGCTAACCGGGTTTTCTCGCGCGCGCGAGCGACCGGATCAGGTGCGATTTCAGGTGCCCACTTCCGGACATTCCCGAAAAATGTGGGGGAAAACGTGGGGGGAAATTTATGACGGTCAAAATTAGCGCGTTATTACAGAAGGCTAGGGGTTTCGTTCCGCTCCCCTGCGCCGCCAGAACCCTCCCCTGAAAATGCCGCATGGGTGTTGCCGACGATGGCCGTCGGCAGCCGGCTAGACGCCGGCCCGGGCGGTGCGGCGGAAGCGGACCGATTTTTCCTTCGGCTGGAATTCAGCCAGGAAGCCGGCGGCGCGCCAGGCGGCGAAGGCGGCCGGGGTGCCGGCGAGCTCTGACAGCCACCAGCCGGCGTTTCCCGAGGCGGCCGGCAGGGGAGCCCCCAGATGCCGTTCAATGGTCGCCAGGGTCAGGGTGATCTCGGGCCCCGAATGCCGGGCAAGGATGTCATACAGGGGGCGAAAGGGCGCACGCCGGTCCGGCGGTCGGACGACCGTGGCGCTATCATCGGACAAGAGTTCGACTTCCATCGTTTCCGGCCGTTCCAACCCGTGGCGCGATAGAAATGCCGGGACGGCGTCGGCGTCAACACCCTTGGCACACGGCGGAAGACAGCGGTCCCGAAGGGCCGCCGGGGCGGCCGGAACGGCGCATCCTCCGGTGCGTCGACCCTGAGGCCAGGCCCTGCTGGACGGGGCCTGCGACGACGATTGTGAAAGATCGACCGGGGCAGGAGCAGTTTTCACCGAACCGCCAATACAAGTTCACACAAGCGCACCGGAAACGTCACCATTCGGCGTCCGGCCTGTCTTATCCCGCCGTTACCGAATGCGGCGGGCAGGGGGCGATTCAGCCATCGCAGCGAGGGATCGGTCCCTCGCGACGAAACCTGCCGTGGAATTCTTTGGACAGACACGGTGAAAACGATGACCGGCCTTCGACTGACGACCCTGCTCGCGCTCTCCGCCAGCGCCCTTACTCTCGCCGCATGCGGCTCTGCTGAAGTCGCGTCGCCGGGCGAAGGCGATTTCGGCGGCACGGGCGGCGGCGGCGGCGGTGGACCGGTCACGCCGCCCCCCGGCACCCCCGCGGCTGATTGCCCCGCCGGTTTCGCCAACGTCGGCACCGTCGCCGGCGGCACGCTCCGTGCCTGCCAACTGCCGCAACAGATCAACGGTGCCCTGACGGTGCCGCTGCGCGCCGGCACCATCTATTCGATCAACGGCCGCACCTCCGTCGGCACCGACCAGGGCGTCGACCCGGCGGCCCCGATCGCCGGCAGCGTCCAGGGCATCCTGACCATCGAGCCCGGCGTGCGCCTGTTCGCCTCGGGCGGTTCTGACTATCTGATCGTCAACCGCGGCTCGCAGCTGTTCGCCGAAGGCACCGCCTCCAGCCCGATCGTCTTCACCAGCCGCCAGAACGTCGAAGGCACCACCACCGTCGACTCCATGGGTCAATGGGGCGGTATCGTCCTGGCCGGCCGCGCACCGCAGGCCAACTGCCAGCTGACCGCACCGGTCACCTGCACCGGCACGGTCGAGGGCACGAGCGCCTTCTACGGCGGCAATACGGCGACCGATAACTCGGGCCGCCTGCGCTACATCCAGATCAAATACTCGGGTTTCGAGATCTCGACCGGCAACGAACTCCAGGGCCTGACCATGGCCGGCGTCGGCAACGGCACCGTGGTTGAGTTCATCCAGATCTACAACAGCTCGGACGACGGCATCGAAATCTTCGGCGGCAACGTCAACCTGCGCCGCATCGTCATCAACGGCGCCGACGACGACGGCCTGGACACCGA
This sequence comes from Caulobacteraceae bacterium, assembly GCA_019746095.1. GTDB lineage: Bacteria > Pseudomonadota > Alphaproteobacteria > Caulobacterales > Caulobacteraceae > Brevundimonas. The sequence continues at coordinate 8,620 of JAIESL010000012.1, read as the reverse complement.
TACCGGCTGGCGCGGGGGTGCCCAGTTCGGCATCGTCACCCAGCGCGCGCCGGGCTCGACCAGCCGCAGCGCCGGCTTCGAGTTCTCGGCGGCGCCGACCTCCGTGCCGCTGGCCAGCCGCTATGTGTCCCAGCCGAGAATTTCCAACTGGACGCTCGTTGGCCGTAACGCGCCGACCAACGCCCACACCGTGGCTCACTTCGACACCGGCACCGACGCGACGATCATCAACTCGGTGTTGACCAGCGTCACCGGTTCGCTCGCCGGCTGTATGGCCATCAACGACGCCGACACCGGCACCAGCGGCGTGGTCTTCAACTCGGTCTTCATGTCCTGCCCGATCTCGTACCGTCCGGGCAATGAAGTGCTCTCGGCCGCCGCCTTCACCGCCGGCACCAACAACACGGCAGCGGGCACCAGCACCCTGACCGCCCCGGCGTCGGGCACGACCCTGACCAACCAGGTCCTGACCTTCATCAACGGTGCCAATGAGAACGCCGTGACCCCGGTCGCCGCGGCCTCGGTCTATGCCTTCTTCCAGAACACCACCTACATCGGCGCCGTCCAGAACGCCGCCGACACCTGGTGGCAGGGCTGGACCTGCGGCCTCACGGCCGGCGCGACCTGCTGACGAAGGATGCGGAGGCGGCCCGTCAGGGCCGCCTCCTGCTTTCGCCCAGTCCGTTGAACTCCTTCAAGGCGCAGAACATGAAGACCCTTACCTTGACCCTGAGCGGGGTCCTCCTGGCCACCAGCGCGCTGATCGCGCCCGGGATCGCCTACGCTCAAACCCCGCCGGCCCCGGCCGAAGCCCCGGCGACCGCCGCACAGGATTCCGAAGCCCAGGACGAGCCCGAGGCCGTCGGCGAGCTGGACGAAGTCGTCGTTCTCGGCCGCTACATTCCCGAGCCCAATCGCGAAAGCGCCGAAGTCGCCGCCTTCCTGACCTCCGAGGACCTCGAGCGGACCGGCGACAGCAGCGCCGCCGGCGCCCTGGCCCGTGTGACCGGCCTGACGGTCGTCGAGGGCCGGTTCATCTACGTCCGCGGCCTCGGCGAGCGTTATTCCTCCGCCCTGCTGAACGGGTCGCCGCTGCCCAGCCCCGAGCCGCTGCAGCGCGTCGTGCCGCTGGACCTGTTCCCGTCCAGCATCCTGGAAAGCGTCACGGTCCAGAAATCCTATTCGGTCGATTTTCCGGGTGAATTCGGCGGCGGGGTGATCGACCTGCGCACCGTCGACGCGCCCAACGATCCCTTCTTCACCATGTCGACCTCGCTCGGCGGCAATACCGAGACCACGGGCGATGAAGGCCTGATCTATTACGGCTCGCGCACCGATTTCACCGGCTTCGACGACGGCACCCGCGAGATTCCCGGACCGCTCGCCCTGGCCTTCAGTCGCGGTACCCCGATCAACAGCGCCAATGTCGGTGCCCTGGAACTGGAGCGGATCGGCCATTCGCTGGTCAATTCGCCGCTGCGTCTGCTGCAGCGGGACACGACGCCGGTGAATTTCGGCTTTGATTTCGCCGGCGGCCTGAAGTCGGACAGCAGCCTCGGTACCTTCGGCCTGATCGCCGTGGCCGGCTACAGCAACAGCTGGTCCACCCGGAACGGCCTGCAGGAAGAGGCGCAGTTCTCCGGTGCGATCCTCGTGCCCGTCACCAGCAAGGCCTTCGAGTCGAACCAGAACGACATCCAGCTGAATTTCCTCGGCGGCCTGTCGCTCATCACCGACAACAGCGACTATCGCTGGACCAATTTCTTCGTCCGAAACGTCACCAAGGAAGCCCGCATCAGCGTCGGCCCTGATTTCGATGCCGGCGGCGCGGTGCAGCGCACCGACTACACCGAATGGTTCGAGCGCCAGCTCTTCTCCAGCCAGCTGTCCGGTGAGCATGAGTTCATGGACGGTGCCCTGGAGATCTCCTGGCGCGGGGCCTATGCCCTGACCGAGCGCGACGCGCCCTATGAGAGCCGTTTCTCCTATGGTGTGGCCTCGGACGGGACCTTCCTGCACGAGATCGGCGGCAACCGGATTTCGTTCAGCGAACTGAATGACGACATCGTCTCGGGTGGGGCGGACGTCAGCTACACCCTGCCCCTGTCCGACCTCCGCGACGCGGTCTTCAGCTTCGGGGTGGCCTATTCCGACAACAATCGTGACGCCGAGCGCCGCGATCTGCGGTTCGTGCCGGCCAGCACCCTGACGCTCGAGCAACGCCGCTCGCGGGTCGACTACCTCTATTCCGACGCCAATATCGGGCCGACCGGCCTGGTCCTGTCGGAAGTCACCGGCAGCGCCGGCAGCGGCGCGGCAGCCTATTCGGCCCAGCTTGAGGTCGCGGCGGCCTATGCCCAGGTCGATGCCGAGTTCATCCCCCTGGTCCGCACGACCTTCGGCCTGCGCTATGAGGACGGCCAGCAGTCGGTCACGACCCGCGACCTGTTCGGCGGGGCGGCACCCTTCGCTCCGACCCAGATCAATGAGCAGTATCTGCTGCCGTCGTTCACGGCGACGTGGAATTTCGCCGAGGACCAGCAGCTCCGCCTCGGGGCCTCCCAGACCATCGGCCGGCCCCAGTTCCGCGAACTGGCACCCCAGTCCTATACGGACCCGGAAACCGACCGCGAGTTCACCGGCAACCCGTTCCTGGTCGATACCGAGATCCTGAACATCGATGCCCGCTATGAGTGGTTCTTCGCCCGCCAGCAGTATCTGACGGCCGGCGTCTTCTACAAGAATCTGGACAAGCCGGTTGAGGCGACCATCGTCACCTCGGGCAATGCGCGCCAGCAGTCCTACCTCAACTCGCCGCAGGCGACGATTTTCGGGGCCGAGATCGAGGCCAAGAAATTCTTCGAATTCCCGGACAACAGCTCGGCCTTCATCGCCAACAAGCGCTGGCTGGTGCAGGCCAACTACACCTGGTCGGACTCGAGCGTTCAGGTCCAGCCGGGTGACGTCGTCCGGACCCCCGGTGGCGGCGGTGCCAATGAGGATGCGACCTTCTTCATCTCCGACGGCAGCCGGCTCCAGGGCCAGTCCGAACATGTCGCCAACCTGCAGCTCGGCTGGGAAGATGACACGGCCCGTTCGCAGGCCACGATCATCGCCAACTATGTCAGCGAGCGCGTCAGCGCCCGCGGCGCAGGCGGTGCGGGCAACCGCGAACCGGACTACATCCAGGACCCGGGCATCTTCCTCGACTTCGTGTACCGCAAGGACTTCGAAATGGGCGGCCGCGACATGGGCTTCTCGGTCGAACTGCGGAACCTGCTGAACACGAATTTCGACGAGTTCCAGCAACTGGGCAACAAGATCCTGATCAACAACTACGAGCTGGGATCCAGCGCTTCGGTCAGCCTGACCGCGCGCTTCTAGACCGCTCCGGAACGGCAGGTACCCGCGCGGGTGCCTGCCGCCTTCCGCCGGGCGGTATTGTATCATTTCGTCCGTATACGTTATGACTGTCACGGCAAGTTCGTCGGGCTGTCATGCCCCCGTGAAGCCGGACACAGACGATGGGTCTAGGAAGGCCGCCGGGCCGTCGGGGCTCCTTGAGGCACGCCACAGTGATCGGCGCAGTACGTGGTTTCGGCAGACAGGTCCGTGAAGCGGTGTCGGCTCGGCCGGATCGCGCCAGAACGGCCGTCGAAATCGCCCTGGCCCTGGCCCTTGCCTTTCAGCTCGGCCAGCTCGGCTGGATCCTGCTCAGGCCGGCCCCGGCCGTCGCCGCGGACACTGCGGGGCCGTCGACCGTCACCCCCGCTGATCCCTCCGTCTTCCAGCGTTTCGATGCCTTCTTCCGCACCGGCGGCGAGAGCAGCCTGTCCGATGTGACCGCGACCGGCGGCTCGCAGATGCGCCTCTACGGCCTGCGCTCGGACGGGGCCGGCGGCGGCTCTGCGATCATCGGGCTTGGAGACGGTCGGCAGGTCTCGGTCGGGGTCGGAGAGACGGTCGAGCCGGGTCTGGTGCTGCAGTCGGTCGGACCGGATCATGTGGTTCTGGCGCGCGGGACCTCGCTCAGCCGGCTGGTGTTCACAGAATTGCCGATGGGTGTCGCGCCACCCCCACCACCCCCGCCGGGACCGCAGACCGTCACGCCGCCACCCGCACCGGCCCCTGCACCGGCCGTGGCCGCGGGCCCGGCCGTGGATCCGGCGCGGCTGCTGGCGCAGGCCGGGCTGCGGCCGCGGATGCGCGGCATGCGGATGGACGGGTTTACGGTTTCAGGCGGTGGCGACGGGTCGGTGCTGCGCGCGGCAGGCCTGCGCGCCGGAGACGTCATCCTTGCGGTTAACGGCCAGTCGCTGGACAGTCCGGAACGGATTGCGGCGCTGCGCGGCGAACTGGCCGATACAACGAGCGCCGAGATCCGATTTGAGCGGGGCGGAACGGTGCAGACCACTACAATAGGGACCGGCCGATGATGCGATCCAATCTTGTCGCCGCCGTGCTGGCCGGCGTGCTGGCCGTGCAGGGGCCACTGGCGGCGGTGCCCGCGCTCGCCCAGACCCAGACCCTCAACGTGCAGGGTGCGGATATCCGCGCCTTCATCCAGGACGTGGCCCGCTCGACCGGCCGGACCTTCATCGTCGATCCGGGCGTGACCGGGACGGTGACCGTGTCCAGCGACCGGGCCCTGAACCGGGCCCAGTTGTTCGAGGTCTTTCTGTCGACCCTGCGGGCCAACGGCCTGGTGGTGACGCCCACCGCTTCGGGGGCCTACCGGATCAGCCCGGCCCAGGGCGCGGCCCAGGGCCCGTCGACCGTCGGCAACGAACGTTTCTCCACCGAGGTCTTCCCGCTTCGCCACATCGACGCCGCCGCGGCCGCTGAGACCATCCGGCCGCTGGTCGGCCCCCAGGGGCAGGTATTGGCCAACCCCGGCGCCAACAGCATCGTGGTCGCCGACTTCTCGGACAATCTGGCCCGCATTCGTGCTCTCGTCGGCCGGATCGACGTGGACCGCACCGGCTTCGAGGTCATCACCCTCCAGAACTCCTCGGCCCGCGAGATCGCGTCGGTGCTGCAGACGGTTCTGGCCCCGCCGGGCGGCCAGCCGGGGCAGGGGATGGTCTCCGTCACCCCCGTCGAGAGCTCCAACTCCATCGTCCTGCGCGGCGATCCGACGGCCCTGACGCGCATCCGTCCCCTCGTCGAGGACCTCGATCTCCGCGCGGAATCCGCCGACGACGTCAAGGTCGTCTTCCTGCAGCACGCCGATGCCGAATCCCTGCTGCCGGTCCTGCAACAGGTGGTGGGCCAGCCGGTCACCGCCGCCGGCGCCAACGCCGCACCGCCTTCGGGACGGACCACCGCCGGCGCAGAGGCCTCGCCCGCCCCTGCGGCCGCAGCACCGGCCGCGCCCGTACCCGGCCAGCGCGCCACCATCGCCCGCTTCCCCGGGGCCAATGCGCTGGTCATTTCGGCCTCGGCCGACACCCAGAGAATGCTTGCCGAGGTGATCCGCCAGCTCGACCAGCGCCGACAGCAGGTGCTGATCGAGGCGATCGTGGTCGAACTGTCCGACAATGCGGTGCGCGAACTGGGCGTGCAGTGGCTGTTGGCGGGCGAGGACGGCAATCCGGTCGGCCTGACCAACTATTCCGACCGCGCGGCTCCCCTGGTGCCCCTCGCCGGCGGGGCGGCGGCGGGACAGCTGGCGAACAGCGATCCCCTGCGCGAACAGCTTCAGAGCCTCGCCCTCAACACCTTGCTCGGTGCCAACGGCTTCGTCGGCGGCGGCGGCGGGCAGATCGGCGACGGCCTGTTCGGCTTCATCATCAATGCGGCCAAGACCGACGCAGGCTCCAACCTGCTGCAGACGCCGTCGCTTATGACCCTGGACAATGAGGAGGCCACCATCCTGGTCGGGCAGGAGGTACCGATCACGACCGGCGAGACCCTGCTGGACGGCAATGCCAACCCTTTCCGCACGACCCAGCGTCAGGACATCGGCGTCAAGCTGGTGGTGCGGCCCCAGATCAATGCGGGCGGCTCGATCACCCTGTTCATGCGTCAGGAGGTGTCGAGCATCAACGGCCTGCTGAGCGACAGTGCCAATGATCTGGTGCTGAACAAGCGCGAGCTGGAAACCACCCTGGTGGTGGACGACGGCGACATCGCGGTGGCCGGCGGCCTGCTGGACCAGAACGACCGGCTCTCGGTCGACGGCGTTCCGGGCCTCAGCACCATGCCGGTGATCGGCGGCCTGTTCCGCTCGACCAGCCGCCAGCGCGGCCGGACCAATCTGATGGTCTTCATCCGCCCGACCATCATCCGCAACCCCGACGATGCCCAGGCCCTGGCCGCCGACCGCTGGGCCTATATGCGACGGCAGCAGTTGAGCAACGACCCGTCCGTCGAACCCAGCCTCGACGAGATGCTGCGCGACTATATGCAGACCCAGGCCCCCGCCGCGCCGGACTACACCGTGACCGCCCCGGTCGGCGAGGTGACCGCCGCGCCCCTGCCGCCGGTCGCCGGGCCGGTCGTCAGCGAGTGACCGGACGATGATCACCCTGATCAATCCGACGCTGCCCTACGGCTTTGCCAAACGGCACGGGGTGATCCTGCTGGAGGCGGGAGAGATCGCGGTCGTGGGCCTGCGCGAGGGGGCCGATCCGCTGGTGCTGGTCGAGACCCGGCGGGCGCTTGGCCGGCCATTGCGGGTCGAACCGATGGACCAGGCGACCTTCGACCGGCGACTGTCGCAGGTCTATGCCGGGGATCACCTGAGCGCGGCGGACGGTGACGACCTCGAGATGCCGTCGGGGCTGGAGAGCCTGATCGACGACATTCCGGCGGCCGCCGACCTGCTGGACACGGCCGATGACGCGCCGGTCATCCGCCTGATCAACGGGGTCATCGCCGAGGCGGTTCGGGCCGGCGCATCGGACATTCACCTCGAGCCGTTCGAGACGGCGCTGGTGGTGCGGATGCGCATCGACGGCGTGTTGCGTGAGACCCTGTCTCTGAACCCGCGGATCACGCCGCTGCTGGTCTCGCGCATCAAGGTGATGGCGCGGCTGGACATCGCCGAGAAACGCATTCCCCAGGACGGGCGCATCCCGCTGGCCCTGGGCGGCAAGACCCTGGATGTGCGCGTCTCGACGCTGCCGTCGAGGGCCGGTGAGCGGGTGGTGCTGCGGATTCTCGACCGCGACCAGGCGGGCCTGACCCTGGACCGGCTGGGCATGTCCCCCGGGGCGCTGGAGGCCTTCCGCGCGGCCCTGGGCGAGCCCAATGGCATCATCCTGGTCACCGGCCCGACGGGCTCGGGCAAGACGACCTCCCTGTATGCGGGCCTGTCGCTGCTGAACGACTCCACCCGCAACATCCTGACGGTCGAGGACCCGGTCGAATACGCCATCGACGGAGTCGGCCAGACCCAGGTCAATCCCAAGGTCGGCATGACCTTCGCGGCGGGTCTGCGGGCGATTCTGCGCCAGGACCCGGATGTGGTCATGGTCGGCGAGATCCGCGATGTCGAGACGGCCCGGATCGCCGTCCAGGCGGCCCTGACCGGCCATCTGGTCCTGTCGACGGTGCACACCAATGATGCGGCCGGGGCAGTGACCCGGCTCAGGGACATGGGGGTGGAACCCTTCCTGCTGGCCTCCACCCTGCGTCTGATCGTGGCCCAGCGGCTGGTGCGCCGGCTGTGCGGCGACTGCCGTCGGGCCGAGCCGGCCGACAAGGCCACGGCCCGCCTGGCCGGGATCAGGACCGGCCAGACCGTGTGGCGGCCGCAGGGCTGCAGCCAGTGCAACCAGACGGGCTATGTCGGTCGGGTGGGGCTGTATGAAGTGATCCGGGTCGACGACCAGGTCCGCCGGCTGATCGCGGCGGAAGCGGGGGAGGAGGCGATCAATGCCGTGGCCTTCGCCGGGGCCGAGACCCTGACCCAGCGGGCGCGGGCGCTCGTTCTGGAAGGTGTGACCTCGGTGGAGGAGGCGGTTCGGGTGACGCGTCAGGAAACGGCCGAGACCCATGACGACCTCGCGCTGGCCATACCCGCACTGCCGGTGGCCGGCACCGGACGTGAGGATGCGGCCTGATGGCGGTCTTTGACTATGTGGCGGCGGACGCGGGTGGCCGGACGGTGACCGGGTCGCTGAACGCGGCGGACGAGACCGCCGCCCGGGCCGTGCTGGCGCGCCGTCGGCTGATGCCGCTGGAGGTTACACCGTCGCGGGGCGCGTCCCGCCAGACGGCGACGACGGCGACCGCAAACGGCACGACGGCCGGGCGTCCGGCCCGGTCCCGCGGCGGGCTGGACTCCCGGACCCTGTCGCTGGTCACGCGCCAGCTGGCCACCCTGGTGACGGTGTCACCGGTCGAGGAGGCGCTCCGGGCCATCATGCTCCAGGCCGACCGGCCCGCCCTGCGGGCGGTGCTGGAGGGGGTGCATGCCGGGGTGATGGAGGGACGGCGGCTGTCGGACGCCATGGCCCTGCAGGGCCAGGCCTTCCCGCCGCTGTACCGGGCCATGGTCTCCGCGGGTGAGACCTCCGGGGCCCTGGCCCCGATCCTCGAGCGGCTGGCGGACGGGTTGGAGCGGGATCAGGTGGTGCGGGGCAAGGTGATCACGGCCTTGGTCTATCCGGCG
>JAIESL010000069.1 GCA_019746095.1 Caulobacteraceae bacterium | reverse complement strand
GTGCCCATCTTCACGAGCGACCAGCTGCGCAGGATGTATTCCTGGATCGAGGCGCGGATCCACCACATGGCGTAGGTCGCCAGGCGGAAGCCCTTGTCGGGATCGAATTTCTTGACGGCCTGCATGAGGCCCACGTTGCCTTCGGAAATCACTTCGCCGATCGGCAGGCCGTAGCCGCGATAGCCCATGGCGATCTTGGCCACGAGGCGCAGGTGCGAGGTGACGAGGCGGTGGGCGCTCTCGGCGTCCTGGTGCTCGGTCCAGCGTTTGGCGAGCATGAATTCTTCGTCTTTCGCAAGCATGGGGAACTTGCGGATTTCCGTCAGGTATCGCGACAGCCCCTGTTCAGGCGACATAACCGCGAGTGATCTAGCAACAGCCATTTGGTCCCTCCGACCGTGTAAACGAGCGGGTCCTTCGGAAGCGGCCACCCAATGTGCACCGCCGCCTCACCCCTCAACGGATGACATAGGGTCGGGTTTCCGCACTTGTCAGTGGCGGATGGTCACACGAAAGCGTGACCGTTGCCCCGGCGCCACGGCACCAGATGCGGAAACCTTACAGGATAGTCCGTCCTTAATCAAGACGGACCTGCGGCCGGAGCCCCCTGTCAGCGCCGGCGGCGACCCAGTGCGTTCCACCCTGCAGCGAACGCCAGGCCCAAGAGGCCGCCGATTGCGAAGGTGAGACCGACCAGCAGGGCTGCCGTGTCCAGCCGGAAGGCCGCAATGCGATAGGGTGGATCGATAAAGTGCAGGGTGAAGATCAGGTCCATGAGCGCCTGACCCCATCCTGCCGCGACAATCCCGGCCCAGACGGCGTGGACGCCGCCAAGAAAGATCCCGAACGCCAGGCCTGTCCGGCCGATATCCAGATGGGTCATGTTCCACCTCCGTTGGAGGCTTCAGGATATCCGGGTTCGAAGGCCGGGACCTTGATCGAGATCAAATCCTCTGCCCGGGCTCACAGGCCCGCGAGAGACGCTTCCAGCGTCTGCATGTCGGCCGGCGGCGACGTCTCGAACCGCAGGGCCTCGCCGGTGACCGGGTGGACGAAACCGAGGATGGCGGCATGCAGCGCCTGCCGCGTCAGGCCGGCCGCGGCGATGGCCTCCCGCACCGGCTGCGCGGGACTGCCCGTGCCATAGACCGGGTCGCCCAGGAGCGGCGACCCCTTCGAGGCCATGTGCACGCGGATCTGATGGGTGCGGCCGGTGTGCAGGGTGCAGGCCACGCGGGCGGCGAGCGGCGGAGCGGCCGGGCGGCTGCCCTTTTTCGGGGCTGCGCCATACAGGGCGTCGACGACATAGTCGGTGATGGCTTCGCGCCCGCCGACGCGCAGCACCGCCATCTTCTTGCGGTCGCCGGTCGAGCGGCCGAGGTTGGAGACGATGCGGCCCCTTTCCGGCTGGGGGGCACCCCGGACCAGGGCGATGTAGGTCCGCTCGATGTCGTGGGTGGCGAACAGGGCCGAGAGGCCGGCGTGGGCGGCGTCGGACTTGGCCGCGACCATGACGCCGGAGGTGTGTTTGTCGAGCCGGTGAACAATGCCCGGACGGGCGACGCCGCCGATGCCCGACAACGACGCGGCGCAATGGTGCAGCAGGGCATTGACCAGGGTGCCGGTCTCGCTGCCCGGCGCGGGATGCACGGCCATGCCGGCCGGCTTGTCGATCACGATCAGATGGGCGTCCTCGAACAGGACGGTGAGGGGGATGTCTTCCGGCTGCGGAATGGCGGAGATCACCGCCGGCAGGGCGACGGCATAGAGGCCGGGCAGGGCCTTGGCCGAGGCGGTGGTGACGGGCCGGCCGTCACGGGTCACGACGCCCTCGGCCAGCAGGGCCTGGACGCGGGCGCGCGACAGGGACGGGAAAAGGTCCGACAGGGCCTTGTCGAGCCGGGCACCGCCGGTCGCGAGACGGGCCTCCAGCACCGGTGGGACGTCTTCGTCGTCGGCGAAATCTTCGATCAGGGGGTCGTCGGACACGGGGCGCTCCGCCGCTCAGGTCGGGCGGCAGGGCGGTCTAGCACGTCGTGAGCGCCTGCGGGCAATGCGGACGCTTGGCGGAACAGCCAAGCTGGGCCATGCTGAAATCGCTATGAAGGGGATGAGCCAGCCATGAGACTTTTGCTTCTTGCCGCCGCCGGGGGCGCGGCGCTCGCGGTCGCCAGCTGCGCCACCATGTCCAAGGACCAGTGTCTGGCGGGGGCCTGGGGTGAGGTCGGCTATCGGGACGGCTCGGAAGGCAAGCCGATGAGCGTGCTGGCGGACCATGAGCGGGCCTGCGCGGAATATGGCGTGGCCCCGGATCTGGTGGCCTATCGCTCGGCCCGGGCGGACGGGCTGAACGGCTATTGCCGTTGGGAGCGCGGCTTCGAGGAGGGCCGCACCGGCGACACCTATCACGGGGTCTGCACGCCCGCGCAGGAGTACGAATTCCTGCCCGCCTATCGCGACGGCCAGGTCGTCTATGCGGCGGAACAGGCGCTGGCCAGCGCCCGCAGCAGTGGCTCGAGCCTCGGCTCCCGGCTCGAGGAGCTGGACGACAAGATCAGGGCCAAACAGGCTGAGGCACGCGCCGAGGGTCTGACCGACGAGCAGCGCGACGTGGTCCGCAACCGCATCCAGGAAATCCGCCGCGAGCGGGCTGATACCGAACGCGACTGGCGCCGGGCACAGGATGCGATTGATGATGCCGAACTCGACGTGCGCGAGGTTCGCCGCCGGTTCCAGGGGCAGTACGGGGTCTGGTAGGGTCCAGACCCCGACGGCGTCAGGCGGCCCGGGTGGCCGAGGCGCCGAAATGCGGGTTCAGCTCGCCGCTGGCATAGCGTTTGGCCATCTGGGCGGTGGAGAGCGGCCGGATCTTTGAGGCCTGGCCCTCGCAGCCGAACTCCTGGAAGCGCTGCTGGCAGACCTTGCGCATCGCCTCCTTGGCCGGCTTCAGCCAGGCGCGCGGATCGAACTCGCCCGGCTTTTCCGCCAGCAGTTTGCGCACTGCGCCGGTCATGGCCATGCGGTTGTCGGTGTCGATGTTGATCTTGCGCACGCCGTGTTTGATGCCGCGCTGGATTTCCTCGACCGGCACGCCCCAGGTCTGGGGCATCTGGCCGCCGTAGGCGTTGATGATGTCCTGCAGGTCCTGCGGCACCGAGGAGGAGCCGTGCATGACCAGATGGGTGTCCGGCAGGCGGCGGTGGATTTCCTCGATCACATTCATGGCCAGGACGGCACCGTCCGGCTTGCGGCTGAATTTGTAGGCCCCGTGGCTGGTGCCCATGGCGATGGCAAGGGCGTCGACCTTGGTCTGGCCGACGAAGTCCACGGCCTGGTCCGGGTCGGTCAGCAGGGCGGAGTGATCCAGCTTGCCCTCGAAGCCATGGCCGTCCTCGGCCTCGCCCATGCCGGTTTCCAGCGAGCCCAGCACGCCCAGTTCACCCTCGACCGAGACGCCGCAGCTGTGCGCCATCTGAACCACGCGGCGCGTGACGTCGACGTTGTACTCGTAGCTGGCGGGGGTCTTGGCGTCCTCTTCCAGCGAGCCGTCCATCATGACGGAGGTGAAGCCGTACTGGATGGCGGTGGCGCAGGTGGCGGGGCCGTTGCCGTGGTCCTGGTGCATGCAGACCGGGATGTGCGGATACAGTTCGGCCAGGGCGTCGATCAGCTTGGCCAGGACGATGTCATTGGCGTAGCTGCGCGCGCCGCGGCTGGCCTGGATGATGACCGGGGCGTTGACCGCCTCGGCGGCCTCCATGATGGCCAGGCCCTGTTCCATATTGTTGATGTTGTAGGCGGGCAGGCCGTAGTCGTTTTCAGCCGCGTGATCGAGAAGCTGTCGCAGCGTGATGCGCGCCATGGGGTGTCTCCTGAGCCCGTGTTTTGCCGGTGGTCTAGCGTCACAGACGCGTGAAGTCACGCATTGTAACAGGATTTCCCGCCCCCTCGAGGGCGGAGGTCAGGCCCGCAGGGCCTCGACGCCGGGCAGGGGCTTGCCCTCCATCCACTCCAGGAAGGCCCCGCCGGCGGTGGAGACGAAGGTCATGTCGTCGGCCACGCCCGCATGGTGCAGGGCCGCGACCGTATCGCCGCCGCCGCCGACTGCGACGAGATGTCCGCCCCGGGTGCGGGCCGCCACATGGTGGGCCACAGCGACCGTGGCGGCGTCAAAGGGCGGGACCTCGAACACGCCCAGCGGGCCGTTCCAGATCAGGGTCCGGGAGGCGTCGATGGCGGCGGTCAGGCGGGCGACCGTGGCCGGGCCGGCGTCGAGGATCTTGTCATCGGCCGACAGGGGCTGGCCTGCGGCGACGGGGCGGGCGGCCGCGCCCGGCTTGACCTCGGTCGCCACGACGAAGTCGACGGGCAGCAGGATTTCGCAGCCGCGCGCCTTCGCCTCGGCCAGGATTTCGAGGGCGGTGTCGGCCATGTCGCGCTCGGCCAGGGAGCCGCCGATGTCGATGCCTTGCGCGAACAGGAAGGTGTTGGCCATGCCGCCGCCGATGGCGAGGCGGTCCAGCTTGCCGACCAGATTCTTCAGCAGGTCCAGCTTGGTCGAGACCTTGGCCCCGCCGACGATGCCGATGACCGGCTTCTGCGGCCGGCCCAGGGCGGCGTCGAGGGCGTCGAGCTCTCGGCGCATGGATTCGCCGGCATACGCAGGCAGCAGGCGGGCCAGGCCCTCGGTCGAGGCGTGGGCGCGGTGGGCGGCGGAGAAGGCGTCATTGACATAGACGTCGCCGAGTTCGGCCAATTGCGCCGCGAAGGCCGGGTCATTGGCCTCCTCGCCGGCGTGGAAGCGGACGTTCTCGAGCAGGACCACGCCGCCCAGCGGCAGGTCGGCGATCATCGCCTTCGCCTCATCCCCCACGCAGTCGGTCGCGAACCGCACCGGGGCACCGAGCAGGTGTTCGAGGTCGTCGACCACGGGCTGCAGGCTCATGGACGGGACGACCTTGCCCTTGGGCCGGTCGAAATGGGCCAGCAGGGCGACCCGCGCGCCAGCGTCTCGCAGCTTGTTGATCGTCGGCAGGGCGACGCGCAGGCGGGTGTCCTCGGTGACCTTGCCGTCCTCCATCGGGACGTTGAAGTCCACGCGGACGAGGGCGGTCTTGCCGGCGAGGCCCCCATCAGATTTTGCGGCGTCGTCGAGGGTGCGGAAGGTCATGGTCGCTCTCCTGAACTCCTTCTCCCGTTGGGAGAAGGTGGCGCGCAGCGCCGGATGAGGGTCGGCTCTGTCCCTCGGCGTAAGCCGTGGCGGGGTCGGTGCGGCGGCTTTCGCCGACGGTCGCCGCCGAACCCTCACCCTTTCGCGCGGCTGATCGCTTCGCTCTCAGGCGCTCAAGCCCTCTCCCGTCGGGAGAGGGATCGGAACCCTAGATCAGCTTGCTCATCACCAGCGCCGTATCGGCCATCCGCGTCGCGAAGCCCCATTCGTTGTCGTACCAGGTCAGGACGCGGGCCAGCTTGCCGTCGACGACCTGGGTCTGGGGCAGGGCGGCGGTGGACGACGCGGCGATGTGGTTCAGGTCGGTGGAGACCAGGGCCTCGTCCGTCGTGGCCAGAACGCCCTTCATCGGGCCGTCGGCGGCGGCCTGGATGGCGGCGTTGATCTCTTCGACGGTGACTTCGCGGCCGGCGACGACCTTCAGGTCGACGACCGAGACGTTGGGGGTGGGGACGCGGATCGAGGAGCCGTCCAGCTTGCCCTTCAGGGCCGGGAGGACGAGGCCGAGGGCCTTGGCGGCGCCGGTCGAGGTCGGGATCATCGACAGGGCGGCGGCACGGCCGCGGTAGAGGTCCTTGTGCATCGTATCCAGCGTCGGCTGGTCGCCGGTATAGGCGTGGATGGTGGTCATATAGCCGCGCTCGATGCCGAACAGGTCGTGCAGGACCTTGGCCACCGGGGCCAGGGCGTTGGTGGTGCACGAGCCGTTGGAGACGATGATGTCGTCGGCGGTCAGGGTCTCATGGTTGACCTTGTAGACGATGGTCTTGTCGGCGCCGTCGCAGGGGGCCGAGACCAGCACGCGCTTGGCGCCGGCGGTCAGGTGGGCCGAGGCCTTTTCCTTCGTCGTGAAGATGCCGGTGCACTCGAAGGCGATGTCGACGTTCAGCTCCTTGTGCGGGAGTTTGGCCGGGTCGCGCTCGGCGGTGACCTTGATCTTGCCCATGCCGACGTCGATCCAGCCGTCGCCGTGTTCGATCGTGCCGGGGAAGCGACCGTGGACCGAGTCATATTTCAGCAGGTGGGCGTTGGTTTCGACCGGACCCAGGTCGTTGATCGCCACCACCTCGATGTCGCGACGGCCGTGCTCGACGATCGAGCGCAGGACGAGGCGGCCGATACGGCCGAAACCATTGATGGCGACGCGGACGGTCATGGGGCGGTCTCCGGAAGAAGCGGTGTCAGGGTTGGCGCTTCAATGAAGCCGACGGGCGCGGTGATCAACCCCGCGCCTGTAACAAGGCGTGATCGACTGTAACGCTTCGGGCGGTCAGTCGCCGGAGCGGAGGGGCAGTTCGAGCCGGGCGACGAGGCCGCCCTCGGTCCGGTTGGCCAGGGTCACGTCGCCACCGTGGGCTCGCGCCGCCTGACGGGCGACGGTCAGGCCGAGGCCCGCCCCGCCGGTCTCGCGGCTGCGGGAACGCTCCGCGCGGTGGAAGGGTTCGAACACGGCGTCCAGTTCGTCCTCCGGCAGGCCGGGACCGTCGTCCTCGACCGTGACCACGGCGCGGCCGTCCTGGATGAAGGCCTTCACCCGGGCCGCGCCGGCGTATTTGACGGCGTTGGCGATCAGGTTGGCGAGGGCCCGTCGCAGGGCGGCAGGATCGGCCTCGACCGGCAGTTCGCCGCCGGCGTCGAAGGTCACGGCATCGCCGGTTTCGGAAAATCCCCCTGCGCAGTCGGCCGCCAGGGCGTCGAGATCGAAGGCCTCGCACCGGTCCGGCGTCGCCTCGCCTCGGACATAGGCCATGGCCTGGCCGATCAGGGCGTCCATCTCCTCGATATCGGCGGCCATGCGGTCGCGCACCGCCCCGGGGGCCTGTTCGGCCCGGAAGCGCAGTCGCGTCAGGGGGGTGCGCAGGTCGTGGGCGATGGCGGCGACCGTCTGGGTGCGCCGGCGCATGTGGTCTCGCAGGGAGGCCTGCATGTCGTTGAAGGCATGGATGGCGGTGCGCACCTCGGACGGGCCGGACGGGGTCAGGGGCTCGGCCTCGGGGTCGGCCCCCAGACGTTCGGCGGCCTCGGCAAAGACCCGGATCGGCCGGGTCAGCCGTCGCGCCATCCACCACACCAGCGGTGCCAGCAGCAACAGGGAGATGGCCAGGGCCAGCAGAATCCGCTGCTGCCAGGGTGACAGCAGGCCGCGCGGCGGCTCGACGGTGGCCCAGCGGCCGTCCGGCTGACGGACCGAGGCCGAGAAGGGCGCAAATGTCAGGCGGTCGGCCCGGACGGTGAACTGACGGGTCTCCCGGTCGATGATGAAGGCCTCGCCTTCCGGACCGGGCGGCCCCGTATGGCGCATCCGTAGCTGGGCCTGGACGTCGGTACCGCGCCGCACGATCACCGTGGGTTCGGACGAGGGGGGAGGAACAGGGGTCACGGCGCCGGACGCTGGAGCCGAAGGGGTGGGTGGCGCGTCCCGCCGGGCGCCATCCGGACCTCCGTCGGGGCGGAATTCGGGGCGCACCAGGACGAAGTCCACGCGCCCGTTGACGGCGACGTCCTCAGCCGGGCCCGGCGTGCGCGGGCGACCCTGGCCGTGGTCGACGGTGACCCTGACAGCGTCTGGTTCGACCCCCAGCCGCTGGGCGAGTCCGGCGCGGATGGCCAGGGCCATGGGGTCCAGTCCGTTGTCGATCTCAGGCCCCGGGGGCCGGTCGACGATCCGGCGGCGCAGGACGCGGCCGTCGGCCGTCTCGGCCGGCTCGCCCTTCAGGGCGTCTGCCGCAGCCCCGATACTGAAGCCGGCGGGGCGCGGCTCGGGGGCCAGGACCACCACACCGAAGGCCACCGCCTGGGACATGATCACCGCCAGCACGGCCAGGGCCGCCACCTGGACCATGACCGGGAAGGATGACGGCCGCCTCATGCGGCACCCCGGATCGCACCGTTGTGGCGCTCCACCCGCACATCGAACATATAGCCCTCGCCGCGCAGGGTCTGGATCATCGCCAGGCCCGAGCCGTCGTCGAGCTTCTTGCGCAGCCGGCTGATCTGCACGTCCATGGCGCGGTCGAAGACATCGGCGTCGGCACCGCGCGCGCGTTCGAGCAGCTGGTCGCGTGTCAGCAACCGGCCCGGTCGCTCGGCGAAGGCGCGCAGCAGGGCGAATTCCCCGGCGGACAGGGCGACCGAGCGGCCGTCCGGCCGGGTCAGTTCGCGGCGCAGGAGGTCCAGTCGCCAGCCGGCGAAGGTGAGGGCCGGCCCTTCGGCGGCCTCGTCCTCGCGCGGTCGCCGCAATACGGCGCGGACACGGGCCAGGAGTTCGCGGGGATTGCAGGGCTTGGCCAGATAGTCGTCCGCGCCGAGTTCCAGTCCGATGATCCGGTCGGTGTCCTCGCCCATGGCCGACAGCATGACGATCGGCGGCCCCTTGCCGGCCAGACGACGGCAGACCGACAGTCCGTCCTCGCCCGGCATCATCAGGTCCAGCACGATCAGGTCGGGTGCCTGCTGCGCCAGGGCGCGGTCCATCTCGGCAGCCGAGGCCGCGCCGACGGCCTCATAGCCGTGCAGGACCAGATAGTCGCACAGCACCTCGCGGATGCCGGGGTCGTCGTCGACGACGAGTATGCGAGGGGTGGTGTCGGCTGACATGGACCCATTGTGACGAATCCGACTCTCGCCGTCATTTCAGCTTTGAAACAATCGGCGCGTGGGCTGAAACACTCCGGCAAGCCGGCCGTGGTCGAACAGGGTCCGCACAACAACGGGAGCCGACCGCTCATGCTGACCCTGATCGCCCTTTCCGCCGCCCTGCTGCAGGAACCGCCGGCCCCGCCCGCACCGCCTGAGGTCCGTACCCGGATCATGCTGATGGGCGCTGACGGACCCGGCAGCCTCGACAAGGACGGCGACGGCCAGATCACGCGCGACGAGTTCGCCGCGCCGATGAACGACCATTTCGCCCGTATGGATGCGAACAGCGACGGTCGCCTGTCGACCGAGGAGCTGTCGGCCGGTCATGTCGAGATGGCGGGCGAGGATCACGACATCATGATGATGCATGGTCCCGGTGGTTCCGGTGGTCCCGGCGGCCCGGGCGAGCGGCATATCGAAATCCATCGTGTCGGTGGCGGCGAACCGGGTGTCCGGGTCGAGCGGGTGGTTACCCAGACACTGTTCGTCGACGGCGAGCCCGGTGCAGACGGCCGGCGTGAGATCGTGATCCACAGCGGACCCGGGGGGCCCGATGGCCCGGCCGGTGCCGAGGGTCGCCGCGAAACCTGGGCAGAATGGTCAGCCCGACGGGGTCAGCGGCCGGGCGGAGGTCACGGTTCCGCCGGCGCACCGCCGCGGATCGAGCTGCGCCGCGCAGACGGGCCGGGCGGTGAGCCCCGGGTGATGGTCTTCTCGGGCCCCGAGGGTCTGGCCGAACTCGGCGGAGCCCTGGGTGAGGGCGGGCCTGGTCAAAGGATCGAGATCCGGCGCGTCGGTGGCCCCGGCGGCCAGAACGACCTGGACTCCGACAACGACGGCAAGGTCAGTGAGGCTGAGTTCAGCGCCCCCCTGCGCGAGGCCTTCGCCCGGATGGATGCCGATGGTTCGGGCTTCATCGAGGCCGGCGAGCGCGGCTCCGGCGATGGTTCCGAGGTCTTCGTGCATCGTTTCGAAATGCGACAGAACGGTGAAGACTGATCCGTAGGGGCCGCGGGTGGATTGAACCAAAGGCCCGGTGCCCTCTAATGGCGCCATGATCCTGCGACGCTCCTTCCGGTTGCTGACAGTCCTGGCGGCGATGAGTTCTGTGCTCATCGCCGCACCTGTTTTTGCGGCCGATCCCGGGGCAACGACGCCCGTCCCGGTCGCGGCGGCCGTGGCCAGTCCCGAGCGGGCCCGGATGAACCAGCGGGTCTTCGACCGCGTCTGGTATGAGGTGCGGGGCCAGTATTACGACCCCGATCTTCATGGCGTGGACTGGAACGCCGCGCGCCGGACCTGGCGGCCGGTCGCGCTTTCGGCACCGGACGACCGGACCCTCTACCGCGCGCTCGGCGAGATGCTCGACCTGCTGGACGACGACCATGCGGGGGCCTCTCCGCCGGCCGTGGCGCGCCGCCAGGACACCCTGCGTCAGCGCCGCCCCGCCATCGGCGTGACCCTGCGCCCCGAGCCGTCGGGTGAAAGCTATCTGATCGAGCAGGTCCGGCCGGGTTCGCCCGCTGCCGAGGCCGGTCTGGCTGTGGGCTGGCGGCTGATCACGGGCGAAGGGGCCCTGTGGACCCCCGAACAGGATATTGCCGAGGGGCGGCCCGTGACCCTGTCGCTGGTCGATCCCGACGGCGCAGCCCGGGCCCTGACCCTGATCCCGCGCCTGATGGAGCCCGCGCCGGCCTTCGTCGCCGATCGCTCCCGGCCGGGTGTGCTGGTGTTGACCGTGGACGGCTTCGAGGCGGGGCTGGGTCGGTGGATGGGGGATCAGCTGGCGAACCTGCCGCCCGAAACGGACGTCGTCATCGATCTGCGCGGCAATCCCGGCGGGCGGCTGGCCGAGGCGGATGCCCTGCTCAGCTGTTTCCTGCCGCGCGACCGGCTCTGGGCCGCGCGCACCGGCCGGTCGGGGCGCCGGGTGGATATGAGGACCGCCGGCGGTTGCGGCGATCTGGATCAGCCTGTGACGAATGAGGTGGCGGTTCTGGTGGACGCCAACAGCCGCAGCGCCGCCGAACTGACCCCCGCCGCCCTGCAGGAGGCGGGACGCGCGGTGGTGGTCGGGGCCCCGACGGCGGGATCGGTCCTGATCTCCCAGGAGACCCGGCTGCCGGACGGCGGACGCCTGAGCCTCAGCCGGGCCGATTTCGTCACGGTCGGCGGGGTTCGGCTGGAGAAGCGCGGCGTGACGCCCGATGTGGCCGCGCCCCTGACCCCGGAGGACCGGCTTGCCGGTCGGGATCCCGGTCTGGATGCGGCCCTGGCCGCCCTGGCCGGGCCCCGTTCCGGGCCTGCGATGGCGCTCCAGGCCGCGCCGGCGCTCTAGCCTGCGACGACCCTGACCCGGGATGCAGCTTCGCGCGCCCGCTCGCGGGCCTGCTCAACCGTCTGGCCGCGGGCCGTGGCCACGCCCATCCGGCGGGTGATGAAGCTTTCGGGCTTGCCGAACAGGCGCAGGTCGGCGGTCGGCACCGACAGGGCCTCGGCCACGCCCTCATAGGCCACCCCGACCGCGTCCATACCGCCATAGATGACCGCGCTGGCGCCGATGTCGCGCTGGCTGACGTCGACGGGCAGGCCGAGGATGGCCCGGGCGTGCAGGGCGAATTCGCTCATCGTCTGGGTCGCCAGGGTCACCAGGCCGGTGTCGTGCGGACGCGGCGACACCTCCGAGAACCAGACCTGGTCGCCCTTCACGAACAGCTCGACCCCGAACACGCCGAGGCCGCCCAGTGCATCGGTGACCTTGCGGGCGATGTCCTGGGCCGAGGCGAGGGCGGCGGGCGTCATCGCCTGGGGCTGCCAGCTCTCGACATAGTCACCCTTGACCTGGCGATGGCCGATGGGTGCGCAGAAGTCGGTGCGGACGGCACCGTCACGGAGCGAGCGAACGGTCAGCAGGGTGATCTCGAAGTCGAAATCGATCCGGCCCTCGACGATCACCGTCGCCGTCTCGACCCGTCCGCCGGACTGGGCATAGGCCCAGGCATTGGCGGCGTCCTCGAGGGCGTCGATCATCGACTGCCCCTTGCCCGAGGACGACATGACCGGCTTGATGAAGACCGGCAGGCCGATCCGCTGGGCGGCCTCGGCCAGTTCGGAGGCGGAGGTGGCGAAGGCATAGGGACTGGTCGGCAGCCCCAGGTCCTCGGCTGCCAGACGGCGGATGCCCTCGCGGTTCATGGTCAGCTGGGTCGCCCGCGCGGTCGGGATCACCGTCGCCAGACCGGCGGCCTCGATCTGCGCAAGCACATCCGTGGCGATGGCCTCGATCTCGGGCACGATGATGTGCGGGGCCTCGGCCATGATCACCCCGTTCAGGACCTGCGGATCGGTCATCGGAATGACGTGGCTGCGGTGCGCCACCTGCATGGCCGGGGCGTTGGGATAGCGGTCGACGGCGATGACCTCGGCACCCAGCCGCTGCAGCTCGATGGCGACTTCCTTGCCGAGCTCGCCTGCGCCGAGAAGCATGACGCGGACGGCGGAGTCGGAGAGGGGGGTGCCGAGGCGCATGGTCAGAGCCGCGCCTTCGCGGCCGCGACCACAGCCTCCGTCGTGATCCCGAATTTCTCGTACAGGACCTCGGCGGGGGCGCTGGCACCGAAGCCGGTCATGCCGACGAAGGCCCCGTCCTCGCCGATGAACCGCTCCCAGCCCTGCTGCACGGCGGCCTCGACGGCGACGCGGACGGTGCCGCGGCCGATGACGCTGTCCTGGTATTTCTTCGGCTGCTGGAAGAAGAGCTCGAAACAGGGGACCGAGACGACGCGGGTCGGCACGCCTTCGGCTTCCAGGACATCGGCGGCGGCCAGCGCGAGCGCCAGTTCCGTGCCGGTGCCGAACAGGGTGACCCTGGCCGAACCCTTGGCGGCGCGGATCTCATAGGCACCCTTGGCCGACAGATTGCCGTCCGAGGCGACCGTGCGCACCGCCGGGGTCTTCTGGCGCGACAGGGCCAGGGCCGAGGGCGCATGCTTGTGTTCCAGCGCGGTCTGCCAGCACTCCATGGCCTCGACCGTATCGGCGGGGCGGAAGACCAGCAGGTTCGGAATGGCCCGCAGGGCGGCCAGATGTTCGACCGGCTGGTGGGTCGGGCCGTCCTCGCCCAGGCCGATGCTGTCATGGGTCAGGACGTGGATGGCGCGCACGCCCATCAGGGCACCGAGGCGGATCGCCGGGCGGCTGTAGTCCGAGAACACCATGAAGGTGCCGCCGTAGGGGATGATCCCGCCGTGCAGGGCCATGCCGTTCATGGCCGCGGCCATGCCGAACTCGCGGATGCCCCAGTTGACGTAACGGCCCTCATAGGTCGGGGCGTCGAAGATCGGCGTGCCCTTGACGAAGGTGTTGTTGGAGCCGGTCAGGTCGGCCGAGCCGCCGACCAATTCGGGGATGGCAGCGAACAGTTCGTCCAGCGCGGCACCCGAGGATTGGCGCGTGGCCTGGGCGGGCTTTGTCTCGACCAGTTCGGCGATCTTCGCATTCAGGGCGTCGAAGGCCCCGGCGGGCAGGTCGCCCTTCATGGCGCGGGTGAAGTCGGCGGCCTGGGACGAGGCCTTCAACCGGGCTTCCCAGGCCTTGCGCTCTTTCGCGCCGCGCCGGCCGACCTTCTTCCAGGCCTTGTCGATCGCCTCAGGCAGTTCGAACGGGGCGTGGGTCCAGGACAGGCCGAGGCGGGTGGCGGCGACTTCCGCCGCGCCCAGTGCCGCGCCGTGGGTCTTGTGGCTGCCTTCCATGGTGGCGGCCCCGCGGCCGATCTTCGTCCTGCAGGCGATCAGGGTCGGCTTGTCCTGACGGGTCGCCCACTGCAGGGCCGACTTGATGGCCTTCATGTCGTGGCCGTCGATGACCTTGACCGCCCAGCCGGCGGCCTTGAAGCGCGCCTTCTGGTCCGTTGCGTCCGACAGGGAGACCGCCCCGTCGATGGTGATGGCATTGTCATCCCAGAGCACGGTGAGCTTGTTCAGCCGATAGCGCCCGGCGAGGGCGATCGCCTCCTGCGACACACCCTCCATCAGGCAGCCGTCGCCGGCGATCACCCAGGTGCGGTGGTCGACCAGGTCAGCGCCGTATCTGGCGGCCAGATGGCGCTCGGCCATGGCGAAGCCGACGCTGTTGGCCAGGCCCTGACCCAGTGGGCCGGTGGTCGTCTCGACGCCCGGCATATGGCCGAACTCGGGGTGGCCGGCGGTTTTCGAACCCCACTGGCGGAAGTTCGACAGCTCGGCCTTGGTCGCGGCCTTGTAGCCGGTCAGGTGCAGCAGGCTGTAGATCAGCATGGAACCGTGGCCGGCCGACAGGATGAAGCGGTCGCGGTCGGCCCAGTCCGGGCGGCTGGCATCGAACTTCAGGAATTTGGAGAACAGCACCGTGGCCACGTCGGCCATGCCCATCGGCATGCCGGGATGGCCGCTTTTGGCCTTCTCCACCCCGTCCATCGAGAGCACGCGGATGGCGTCCGCCATCTGCCTGGGGGTGGCTTTTTCGGATACGGTCTTGCTGTCGGCCACGGGCGGCACTTTCGTCGGGAGGCGGAAAAAGGGAGGCGCGCCGCTTTACCCCGACGCGTCGGCGGGTTCTATACGGATTCTGGAGGATGTGACCCGAATGGACGCTGCATCGGCCGCCAAGGACCGTGTCGACCGCGCGCTGGCGCTGCTGGAACGCCGCCTGCTCGATCTCAAGAGCCGGGCAGCCGGGACCAGCCGCGTGCCGGATGACGACCTGTTCGCGCCCGAGCCCTCGACCGAGACCGACCGCGCGCGCATCCATGAGCTTGAGGCTGCGGGCCGCGACGCCGCCGAAACCCTGGCCCACGCCGCCGACGCCATCCGGGCCGCCCTGGCGGAACAGGAGGCGCGCTGATGGCGACCGTGACCGTCGAGATCAATGGCCGCCCCTATGCCGTCGGTTGTGCCGACGGCCAGGAGGAGCGCGTCCGCATCCTGGCCAAACAGTTTGACGGTCATGTGCGCCAGGTCTCGGGCGAGGTCGGCCATGTCGGTGATCTTCGCCTGTTCCTGATGGCCGGCCTGATGCTGGCTGACGAACTGCACGAGGTCCGTCTCGGCAATCCTGTGGCCCCCGCCGCGGCCGCCGCCGGCTCGAGCGAAGGCGTGGCCGAGGCGTTGAACGCCGTGGCCGCGCGGCTGGAGAAGATCGCCCAGGGTCTTTGACCCCCGGCCATTGTTCCGCCCGGGCTTAGGGACTATCTTCGTTCCTGGCGGGTCCTGCTGCGGCTCTCGTCGAAGGCAACATTTCCTTGCGACCTTAATTCACTCAAAGGGAGCTGTCCCTGATCAGGCCCGTGGGCCTGGGCACACGGCGCCCACCTGGCTACCCAGGTCGAGAGGATTTAAACGCCCTTCACGGCTCTTGTGGCGCCGCCAACATTTTTCGCTCCCATGATCGACAAACGCGAACTCAGATCGGTCATGCGGGCGACGCGGAAGCGGCTGGCCGGGCTTGATGCCGGCGCGGCCGATCGCGCCGCCGGACAGGCAGACGCCCTGCCGCCCGGACGGATCGTCGCCGTCTATCGCGCCATCGGATCGGAACTGGACGTCGAGGCCCTGTCACGGGCCCTGATCGGAGCCGGTCGCGAACTCTGCCTGCCGGTGGTGGTCGAGCGCGATGCGCCCATGATCTTCCGGCGATGGTCTCCCGGCGAGCCGCTGGAACTGGATGAGGCGGGGGTTCCGGCGCCCTTTCCGCTGGCCGAGGTCGTCGATCCGGACCTGATCCTGACGCCGCTGCTGGCTTTCGACGGCCGGGGTGGACGGCTGGGGCAGGGCGGCGGCTACTATGACCGGACCTTCGCCGCGCGCCCCGACGTTACCCGGATCGGCTTTGCCTATGCGGGCCAGGCGGTCGATGAGCTGCCCGCCGAGCCCCATGACATGCGCCTGCATGGCGTTCTGACCGAGACCGGCTATAGACCCTTCGCATGAGACTGGCTTTTTTCGGTGATGTCGTCGGCAAGTCCGGACGGGACGGGCTGAGCGATCACCTCCCGGGCCTGAAGCGCGACCTGAAACTCGACTTCGTGGTGGTCAATGCCGAGAACGCGGCGGGCGGGTTCGGCATTACCGAGAACACGGCGCGCGAGCTGTTCATGGCCGGGGCTGACTGCCTGACGCTGGGCAATCACAGCTGGGACCAGCGCGAGGCCCTGACCTATATCGTGCGCGAGCCGCGCCTGATCCGTCCGGCCAACTATCCCCGCCTGATGGACGCCCCCGGGGCCGGGGCCAATCTGTTCGAGACCCAGTCGGGCAAGACCGTGCTGGTCATGAATGTGCTGGGCCGCATCCACATGGACCCGATGGACTGCCCGTTCAGCGCCGTCGAAAAGGAACTGGCCGCCTGCCCCATGGGCATGGCCGCGGACGCCATCATCGTCGACATGCATTGCGAGGCGACTTCCGAGAAGATGGCCATGGGCCATTTCTGCGACGGCCGCGCCTCGCTGGTGGTCGGCACCCACACCCATGTTCCGACCGCCGACTGCCAGATCCTGCCCGGCGGCACGGCCTACCAGACCGACGCCGGCGGCTGCTGCGACTATGACTCGGTGATCGGCAACGAGAAGGAAGAGCCCCTGCGGCGCTTCACCACCCGTCTGTCCGGCGGTCGCTATGTTCCGGCGCATGGTCCGGCCACGATCTGCGGCGTCTATGTCGAGACCGATGACAGGAGCGGTCTGGCCACGCGGGTCGAGCCGATCCGGGTCGGCGGGCGGCTGAGCCAGGCGATTCCTGTGGTGGCCTGAACCGCGACTGCGGTCAGGCCGGCACCACCCGGGCGTCACCGCTGGCCACCGCGAATTTCGCGCGGGTCGTCAGGGTGCCGCCGCGTTCCGACACCTTGTCCAGAACCTTGAACTCGGTCTGCCAGCGCTCCGGCGTCACGTCGCAGACGACATAGCCGCGCTGGGCGTTGTTGAATTTCAGGAACGGATTGTCGGCGAGGTAGCGCCGCCCGTCGGCCCGTTGATCCTGGCCGTCGCCTGAGGAACTGATCGAGGTGGCGACGAACTCCGAGGCGATCGGCGCGCCCTCGGGGTTGCGGCTGTCGCGGTACAGCTCGCCCGCATAGTTCTGGTGCTCGTCCCCGGTCAGGATGACGGTATTGCCGATCCGGCGTTCCCTCAGCCGGTCCAGCAGGCGCTGACGCGGGATCGCATAGCCGGCCCAGCTGTCGAGATTGTAGCCGGGCTCCGGCCCCTCCCGGCGATCAAGGTCCATGACCATGATCTGCTGGGCCAGCACCTTCCAGTGGGCCCGGCTGCGGTCGAGGTTCTGGTAGAGCCAGGCCTCCTGTGCCTGGCCGAGCACCTGGGCGTCGGCGGCCGAGACGCCGGCGCAGGTCGTGCCCCAGGCGTCGTTACAGGGCTGATCCGAGCGGTACTGGCGCGTATCGAGGAAATTCAGGTCCAGCAGATCGCCCCAGGCGGCATGCCGGTACACCTGGGTGACCGCGCCCCGGGGGAAGGCCGAGCGCCGGACCGGCATATTTTCGTACCAGGCCTGCGCGGCAGCCTGCTGGCGCAGCAGGAAGACCTCGGGCGGGGTACCGTCCTGGTCGAGGGCCGCGACCCAGTTGTTGTCGATCTCGTGATCGTCCCAGGTGCAGAACCAGGCGGTCGAGGCATGGCTGGACTGCAGGTCGGCATCCAGCTTGTACTGGGCGTAGCGCCGACGATAGTCGTCGAGGCTGTAGGCCTCGCCGCCGACATGCTGGCGCGGGTTTTCCATCGTGCCGCCGGAGCCGGTGTAGGTCCGGTTGCCACGGCCCTCATAGATGTAGTCGCCGTAGCAGTAGATGAAGTCGAGGTTGTCCTCCGCCGCCTTGCGGTGGGCGGTATAGAAGCCCTGTTCAAAGGCCTGGCAGCCGAGGACGCCGAAGCGCGCCCGGGCGGTTGCGGTGCCGGAGGCCGGCGCGGTCTTCGCCCGACCGCTGGGGGTGCGCTCGCGGCCGGCATTGAAGCGGTAGAAATAGTCGCGGCCGGGCTCCAGCCCCTCGACCTCGACATGGACCGCATGGGCCAGTTCGGGGCGGGCCACGGTCTCGCCGGAGCGAACCACGGTGTCGCCGAAGCCGCGCGAGGTCGCGACCTCCCACTTTACCGGCACAGGGGCCGAGGGCATGCCGTGGCCGATTTCCATCGGCCGTGGCGCGAGGCGGGTCCAGATCACAAAGCCGTCGGGAGTCGGGTCGCCGGCCGCGATCCCGAGCTGGAAGGGATATTCGGCGAACACCGGATCGGCGAGCGCCTGCCGGCCCGAACCGGCCAGGGCACCGCCGGCACCGAGGGTCAGCAGCAGACCACGGCGGGAGAGGGTTTCGAACGGGCGCATCGGGACCTCCAGACTGGATAAGCCGACCTAGACCGGAATTGTGACGCGCGTCACCCCGTTCGACGCGCCGGGCATGACCTGAAGCTTGTCCTTGGGGGTGAGGCTGCGCCAGTCGCCTGCGTCAGTTGGCCGGGGCCGGCTTCCAGGCCTGCATTTCCGCGATCTCGCGCGTCTGGGTGTCGACCACGATCTGGGCCATGCGGCGAACCTCGGGATCGCGCGATTCCCTCAGCGCCACCTCGGCCATGGCCACGGCACCGCGGTGGTGTTCGATCATCTTGGCGATATAGGCCTCGTCGACCGTTTCGCCGGAGGCCCGGGCCATGCCGGTATGCATCGCGGCCTCGGAGGCCGCGAAGGCTGCGTCGCCCGGGGTGGCAGCACCGGCAGTGCCATGCCCCCCGGTGTGAGCCGGCGCGGAGACGGTGCCGTCCTGCACCCGGGCGGCGTGGTTCTCGGAGGCGGCGTCGCGCAGGGCCTGTTCGACCGGATCACCGCCGCCTTCACAGGCGGACAGGGTCAGGGCGAGGGCGGTCAGGGCGATGGGGGCAAGGCGCATCAGGCGTGTCCTTCAATCCAGGTCGGCATCCAGCTTTCGTGCATCTCACGCAGGTGATCCAGCGGCAGGCGGAAGAGTTCGCCGGCCGGGCCGCCCGAGGCGAAGTCGCGGCCCCTGGCGCGGCCGACCACCGAGGCGCGCAGGCCGGCCGCCTGTGCGGCGGCGATGATCCCGGTCGCATCGGCCACGGCGACCAGATAGCGGGCCTGGTCCTCACCGAAGAACAACGCGTGGGCATGGGCTTCCGGGCCGGCATCCAGCTCGACGCCGCAGTCCGAGGCCAGGGCGATGTCCGCCGCCGCTCCGATCAGCCCGCCGTCGGACAGGTCATGCACACAGGTCAGGGCCCCGGCCTCGATCTGTTCGCGGACGAAGTCGCCGGTCCGACGCTCCAGTGCCAGATCGACCGGCGGCGGGGCACCGTCTTCACGGCCCAGCACTTCGCGCAGGTAGAGGGAGGAGCCGAGTTCCCCCCGGGTCTCGCCGATCAGCACCAGCACATCGCCCTCGACCATGCCGCCGAAGCCGACGACGACGTCATAGTTGGTCAGCAGGCCGACCGCCCCGACGGTCGGCGTCGGCGGAATGGCCGCGCCGTTGGTTTCGTTATAGAGGCTGACGTTGCCGCTCACGACCGGGAAGTCCAGCACCCGGCAGGCCTCGGCCATGCCGTCGATGGCGCGGACGATCTGGCCCATGATCTCGGGCCGCTGCGGATTGCCGAAATTCAGATTGTCGGTGATGGCGATGGGCCGTGAGCCCACGGCGGTCAGGTTGCGCCAAGCCTCCGCGACCGCCTGTTTGCCGCCCTCATAGGGATCAGCCAGCACATAGCGCGGGGTACAGTCCGAGGTCATGGCCAGACCCTTGTCCGTGCCGTGCACCCGCACCACCCCGGCGTCGGCGGCAGTGGCCGAGTCGTGCAGGGTGTCAGCCATGACGTGGCGGTCGTACTGTTCCCAGATCCAGCGCTTGGACGCCATGTCGGGGCAGCAGAGGACCTTGAGCACCGCATCGATCCAGCTTTCCGGCGCGGGCACATCGGCCGGGGCCAGACGGGGCTGCAGGGCGGGCTGGACCCACGGCCGGTCATACAGGGGCGCATCGTCGAACAGCGGGGCCAGCGGCACGTCGCAGACCGTCTCGCCATGATGTTTCAGCACCAGCCGGCCGGTGTCGGTCGTATGGCCGATGACGGCGGCGTCCAGTCCCCACTTCTTGAAGATCCGGTGGCCGTCTTCCTCGCGGCCCGGCTTGAGCACGGCCAGCATCCGCTCCTGGCTTTCCGACAGCATCATCTCATAGGCCGTCATGCCGGTTTCGCGCTGGGGCACATGGTCCATGATCAGCTCGATGCCGACCCCGCCCTTGCCGGCCATTTCCACCGACGAGGAGGTCAGGCCCGCGGCCCCCATGTCCTGGATGGCGGCGACGGCACCCGAGGCCATCAGCTCCAGCGTCGCCTCGATCAGCAGCTTCTCGGCGAAGGGGTCACCGACCTGGACGGTCGGGCGTTTCGAATCCGATTCGTCGTCGAACTCGGCCGAGGACATGGTCGCGCCGTGGATGCCGTCGCGGCCCGTCTTGGAGCCGAAATAGACCACCGACAGGCCCGGGGCGGGGGCGGCCGAATAGAACAGGGCGTCGGCCTTGGCCACGCCCACGCACATGGCGTTGACCAGGATGTTGCCGTTGTAGCCGCGGTGGAAATTGGTCTCGCCGGCCACGGTCGGTACGCCGACGCAGTTGCCGTAACCGCCGATGCCGGAGACCACGCCCCTGACCAGTCGCTTCGTCTTCTCGTGCGAAGGATCGCCGAAGCGCAGGGCGTTCAGGAGGGCCACGGGCCGGGCACCCATGGTGAAGACATCGCGCATGATGCCGCCGACGCCGGTCGCCGCGCCCTGGTAGGGCTCGATGAAGCTGGGGTGGTTGTGGCTCTCCATCTTGAAGATGCAGGCATCGCCGTCGTCGATGTCGATGACCCCGGCGTTTTCGCCCGGACCACAGATGACGCGAGGGCCCTTGGTCGGTAATTTGCCGAGGTGAATCTTCGACGACTTGTAGGAGCAGTGCTCGGACCACATCACCGAGAAGACGCCCAGTTCGACGTGGTTGGGCTCACGCCCCAGCCGGTCGAGGACGACCTGGTACTCATTGGGAGCCAGGCCGTAGTCGGCGGCCAGTTCGGCAATGGTCTTCGGGGCGGTGTTCTGGGTCGCGCTCATGGCCGGGGCTTCTAGCCGTTGAACCCGCCCGTGTCAGCCATTGCGGAAGCGACTTGCGCGCAGGGGGACAAATTGGCGGTCAGGGCGCGGGTCGTTCGATCCGCGGCCGATGGCTGAAGGTCAGCAGCATGGCCCCCACCAGCACGGCGACGCCGGCGGCCAGGGCCGCATAGGCCAGCGACGGATTGCGGACCTGCTCGGCCATGAAGACACCCAGCAGTCCCCAGGCGATCGGGAGTCCATAGGCCAGGGTGCGCAGCCGCTGGGTGACTCCCAGCGCGACGGCCGCGACCACGACGATGGCCAGGATGGCCCAGGCCGTCGGCGACAGGACCTCGGGCAGCCAGTCGTTACCGGTCGCCACGGTGATCAGATTCACCGGCGCGGCGACCGTCAGCCAGCCGGCCAGCAGGGCCAGGGGCCACACTGTCATCCAGCGGTCCCCGCTGCCGCGCGGCAGGGCACGGATGGCACCGGCATTGGCCAGGAGGGGAATCAGAAGGACGGCCAGCGCGCCGAAGATCAGGATGATCGTCGCCACCTCCTGGTCGAAGGCCGCCGCCAGTATCCACCAGCCGATGGCGAGCAGGGCGGCGACCGAGGGCCAGCCGAATCGATGAATGAGCAGGCTTTCACCCGTCCGGGGCAGGGCCTGCCGGACGGCATAGACCAGGAGCCAGAGGTAGATGATGCCCCAGATGGCGAAGGCATAGCCGGCGACCCTCAGCGTCGCGTCGCTGTCGGCGGCGAATTCGGCCGGGGACTGCCCCCATCCGAGCAGGACCTGGGCCTGGCCGATCACGATGGCGAAGATTGCAGCGGCCAGCACGATGAGTCGGCGGGTCATCTGTGAGGATGTGGCACGTTCGGTGGACATGGCGGCTCCCGGCTCCGTGGTCTGACGTCCTGAGTACGCATCCGGACGGTGAAGGTTCAACCGGGCCCGGCCCTTCGGCGACCTTGTCGCTTTCGCCTTGACGGAGCGCCGCTCTGACGCTTCCGGTTATCGCATGCGGGACCAGGAACAAACCCATCAGGCCAACCTCGACGCGGCAGACCGCGCCCTGGCCGCCGATTCGCGCGATCTCGCGGCATTGATCGCCAAGGGCGATGCGCTCGCGGGCCTCGGCGACACCCGGGCGGCCGCCAGCTTCTACAGTTCCGCCCTGCGCGCCGCCGGCGACGGCAAGGGGCTGGCCCCTGCCATCATTGCAGAACTCCGCCGCGCCCAGGCGGCCGTCCTCGCACAGGCCCGGCAGTTCGAGGCCCATCTGGCATCCAGCCTCGCGGAGGCCGGATTCGAGGCCTCAACCTCCAGCGACCGGTTCGCCCTGTCGCTCGACCTGATGGCCGGCCGCAAGCGGCTGTATCAGCAGGAGCCGCGCTTCTACCTGTTCCCCGGCCTGCCCCAGATCCAGTTCCAGCCGCGTGAGACCCTGCCCTGGCTGGCGGCGGTCGAGGCCGCTGCGGGGGACATCCGTGCTGAACTGGACGGACTTCTGGCCGAGCCGCAGCTGTTTCGGCCCTATGTTGAGCCACGGGCCGACCGACCGAACACCGACTCCTCCGGCATGCTGGCCAACGCCGACTGGAGCGCCCTGTTTCTCTGGAAGGACGGTGCAGAACAGCCGGACGTCGCCCGACGCTGCCCGCGCACAATGGCAGCTCTGGCGGAGGTGCCGCTGTGCCGGGTGCCAGGGCGGACGCCGTCGATCCTGTTCTCGAAGCTGACGCCGGGGGCTCGCATCCCGCCGCATCACGGGCTGATCAATACCCGGCTGATCTGCCACCTGCCCCTGATCGCACCGCCCGGCAGCCGCTTCCGGGTCGGCAACGACACGCGCGAGTGGCGCGAAGGCCAGGCCTGGGCCTTCGACGATACCATCGAGCATGAGGCCGCGAACGACAGCGGCCAGGACCGCACCATCCTGATCTTCGATGTCTGGAAGCCCGAGATGACCGAGGAGGAGCGGGCGCTGGTCTCGGCCATGTTCCAGGCGGTGGACGCCTACGGTGCCGGCGGCCAGGCCTGGGGGGTCTAGGGTTTCACCCGGGCCGGGTTGCCGACCGCGGTTGCGCCTTCCGGCACGTCCCGGGTCACGACCGAGCCGGCCCCGATCACCGCGTCATCGCCGATGGTCACCCCCGGCAGGATGATGGCTCCGCCGCCGATCCAGACATTCCGGCCGATGGTCACCGGCTTGCCGAACTCTATGCCCTCGGCGCGCTGGGCGGCGTCGCGCGGGTGGTCGGCGGTCAGGATCTGCACGCCCGGTCCGATCTGCGTCTGATCGCCGATCACGACCTCGCAAATGTCGAGGATGACGCCGTTGAAATTCATGAAGACGCCGCGGCCGAGGCGGATGTTGTAGCCGTAGTCGCAGTGGAACGGCGGTCGGATGATCGCGCCCTCACCGACCTCGCCCATGCGCTGGCGCAGCAGGTCGCGGCGTTCGGCGGGGCTGGCCGCCATAGCCGCGTTGTAGCGCGCCATCCAATGTTTGGCGGCGGTCTGGTCATCCTGAAGCTCGGGATCGCCCGGATCATAGGGCAGGCCCGAGATCATCTTCTGGCGTTCGCTCATGAACATCGGTCGGCCCCCGGCTAGGGTATGGAGATCGACTGACGGGGGGCTTCAGGTCAAGCCCGCAGACGCCCTCAGGCCGCCGCGTAGATGCTGCGGAACAGGGTCGCACCGTCGGCGGAGCCCAGTTCTTCCTCGAACGCCCGGTCGGGGTGGGGCATCAGGCCCAGCACATTGCCACGGGCATTCTGCAGGCCGGCGATGTCGGCCACCGAGCCGTTCGGGTTGTCGACATAGCGGAACACCACCTGCCCCTCGCCCTCGATCCGGGCCAGGGTTTCGGCGTCGGCGAAATAGTTCCCGTCGCCGTTGCCCTGGGTCATGACCACCTCGCGCTGGCCCTGATAGCCGGCCGTGAAGCGGGTCTGGCCGTTGGCGACGGTCAGGGCGATGGGCTTGCAGACGTATTTCAGCCCGGCGTTGCGCAGCAGGGCACCGGGAAGCATCCCGGCCTCGCACAGGATCTGGAAGCCGTTGCAGATGCCGACCACGGCCACGCCGTCCTCGGCGGCCTTCTTCACCGCCTGCATGACCGGCGACTGGGCTGCCATGGCCCCGCAGCGCAGATAGTCGCCGTAGGAGAAGCCGCCCGGCAAAACGATAAGGTCGAGGCCTGACGGGAGTTCCGTCTCCTGATGCCAGACCATTTCGACCCGCTCGCCGGTGGAGCGTTCGACGGCGACCTTGCAGTCGCGGTCGCAGTTGGAACCCGGAAAGACGATGACGGCTGCGCTCATGGCGCGGCCCTGTAGCAGCGTTTGCGGGTCATGTCAGGGTCTCGCGCCCGTGGGCGTCTCACGCCGCACCTGAGCGAGGAAGTCGGTCATCACCGCGACCCGCTCCGCGGCCATGTTCCGGGCTGCAGCGGTCTTGAGCCTCGGCGGGATATCCACGGCGAATCGCTGGATCCGTCCCAAGGCCTGGTCATAGTCCCCGCGGTCACCGGTCGCCGCCAGAAGCCGCGCTGCGCCCAGGGCACCGAGGAAGTCGAGTGCATCGGCGTCGTGCAGGACGACCGCTTCCGGCCCCTCCGGCTCCTTGTCGTACATATGGCCCAGGATCGCGGCGCGCACGGCCGGGAATTTCTCCATCGGGAAACCGGCTTCAGCCAGAAAGGGCTCGGCCAGTTCGACCGAACGCACAGCGTGGTCGACGCCCGGGGCGGCGAACGGCGCGATCCCGCCCCAGTCATGCAGGAAGGCCGCGGCGAACAGGACGTCGGCATCGACCGCCATTCCCTCGGCCTCTGCCAGGGCCATGCCCAGCACATAGTTCCGCTCTGAGTGGCGCACGCCCCAGCTCGGGTGCTGGAGGTGGGTGTTGGCGTGATCGTAGACGGTCCGCCGCCAGGCGCTGTCCAGTGCAATACCGGCGGGGGTTGCCATCGGAGCGGCTGCGACTGCCGGGGCTTCCTGTGCCGCCGATGCGCTCGCCGGGGCCAGCAGCGCCAGGGCGGCCGAGAGGGTCAGGGCAAGGATCTTCATGCCGGTGCTCCGGTGGCGGTCGTGCTCAGCCGCGATTTTCGTACACGCCGGTGATCGAGGCCCGGGCCAGGGTGTGGAAATGCAGGTTGAAGCCGAAGATGGCCCCGGAGTTGTCGGGCGTCACGTCGAGGCGCTCCGTATCCACGGCGAAGACGGTGAAGATGTAGCGGTGCGGCCCGTGGCCTTGCGGCGGCGCGGCGCCGCCGAAGCCGGCGGTGCCGAAGTCTGTCCGTCCCTCGACCGCGCCGGACGGCAGGCCTGAGGCGGACGCGCCCTCGGCCAGTCCGGTGACATCGGCAGGGATGTTGGCCACGGTCCAGTGCCAGAAGCCCGAGCCGGTCGGTGCATCGGGATCGTAGCAGGTGACGGCGTAGCTCTTCGTGCCCTCAGGCGCGCCCGACCAGCTCAGCTGCGGCGACTGGTTGCCTTTGGCATAGACCTGAGCATCCGGCAGGGTTCCGCCGTCGGCGAAACCGGTGGAGGTGAGGGTGAAGGTCATGGAGCGCTCCTCGCTGCGGCTGGATGGATCCTGGCACACGATCGCGGCCCGCGTCGCTAGTGGGCCGCTTCCTTGGCTGCGGGCGTGAAGGCCGAATCGTCCGCCAGCCCTCCCGCCAGGGCCGCAGCGAAGATCAGGACGCAGACCAGGACGAAGGCCGCGACCGAGAACCGGATGAGCCGTTTCATGCGACCTCGATGCGGTAACTTTCGATCACGGTGTTGGCCAACAGCTTTTCGCACATCGCCTTCGCCTCGGCGGCGAGATCGGCGGCACCGTCCAGGTCAAACTCGATCAGCTTGCCGACCCGCGCGTCCGACACCCCGGCCCAGCCCAGTCCGTGCAGGGCCCCTTCGACGGCCTTGCCCTGGACGTCGAGCACGCCGGGCTTGAGGAAGATGTGAACCTTGACCCTCGCCATCAGTGCAATCCCCCCTGAATCACGGTCGGCATGTCCTTCATGATGCCGAGGCGGCGGGCCACCTCGGTATAGCTTTCGATGACATTGCCCAGATCGCGGCGGAAGCGGTCCTTGTCCAGCTTCTCGCCCGTATTGGTGTCCCACAGGCGGCACGAATCAGGGCTGATCTCGTCGGCCAGCAGCACGCGCGAGAAATCATTCTCCCACACCCGGCCGAACTCGATCTTGAAGTCCACCAGGGTAATGCCGACGGCGCCGAACATGCCCGACAGATAGTCGTTCACCCGCACCGTCATGGCCAGGATGTCGTCCAGTTCCTGGGTCGTGGCCCAGTTGAAGGCGGTGATGTGCTCCTCGGTGACCATCGGGTCGTTGAGCTCATCCTTCTTGAGGTAGAATTCGATGATCGAACGGGGCAGGGGCGTGCCCTCCTCGATGCCCAGCCGCTGGCTCATCGAGCCGGCCACGATGTTGCGGCAGACGACCTCGAGCGGAATGATCTCGACTTCGCGGATCAGCTGTTCACGCAGGTTCAGCCGCTTGATGAAATGGTTGGTCACGCCGATGCCGTTCAGGCGCGACATCACGAACTCGCTGATGCGGTTGTTGATGACGCCCTTGCCTTCCAGCTGGGCCTTTTTCTCGCCGTTGAAGGCGGTGGCGTCGTCCTTGAAATACTGGATCAGGGTGCCGGGCTCGGGTCCTTCGTAGAGGATCTTGGCCTTGCCCTCGTAAATCTTCTTGCGCTTGACGTTCATCATCGTTGGTCCGGCCGGGGCCCGCCGGAAACGGGTATCGCGCGGCCAGATGGAGATCTGGGCGGCTCAATCCGGAATCGGGCGGGCGGGAAAAGTCGCGGCAAGCCTTAGCGGATGCGGCACCGCGACACAAACCGGGGACAGGTTGGCCGGTCGACCCGACAAGGCGTCGCAACCCGGCGGGTTCCGGTTGCGTTCGGCCATGGGGCGGCTATAGACCACCTCGACTGCGGCCATGCCTTGGGGCCGCGCGTACGGAGCCTCGCAACGCCCATGACCACCTTCGACGATCGGGAAAAGGGCTTTGAGTCCAAATACGCCCTCGATCAGGACCAGGAGTTCAAGGCAATCGCCCGGCGCAACAAGCTGCTGGGCCTCTGGGCTGCCGAGAAGATGGGCCTCAACGCCGATCGCGCCGAAGAATACGGCCGCGCCATCGTCAAGGCTGACTTCGATCAGCCCGGCGAGGAAGACGTCTACCGCAAGATCGCCCAGGACCTGGAAGGGGCCGGTCTGACCGTCTCCGAAGGGGAAATCCGCCGCAAGATGGACGAGCTGTCCTCGGTCGCGCGCGAGCAGATCCGCAACGACGTCTAGTCTGGGCGTCATCAGCGACGAAAAAGGGCCGCTCCATCGCTGGAGCGGCCCTTCTCGTATCCGGCGGGGGCCGGTCTATTTGGGCATTACGACCGTGTCGATGGCATGGATCACGCCGTTCGAGGCGGGGACATCAGCCTGGACCACACGCGAAACGCCGCCGTTCCCGTCGGTCAGGGTAACCGAACCGTCGGCACCGATACGGGCGGTCAGCGTGCCCCCCTGGACCGTGGTCAGGGCGGCGCTGCCGCCGCCGGCCTGGATCTGCTGCGTCAGGGCCGCGGCATCCACCCGGCCCGCAACCACGTGATAGGTCAGGATCCGGGTCAGGTCGGCCTTGCCGGCCGGGGCCATCAGGGTTGCCAGGGTGGCCGCCGGGACCTTGGCGAAGGCGGCGTTGGTCGGGGCGAAGACCGTGAAGGGTCCGGTGCCGCCGAGGGTGCCGGCGAGATCGGCGGCGACGACCGCGGACACGAGGGTGCTGAAGTCCGGGTTGCCCTGGGCCACGGCGACAACGGTGCCGGCGGCATCCGGGGTCGTGACAGGGGCTTCCATCGCCGTGGCATCGGCCGGAGCGGTCTGCCCGGCAGGATTGCAGGCCGTCAGGGCCAGCAGGGCAGCGATGGAGACACCGGCGAGCGTGGCGGTACGGTTGAGCGTCATGGTTTTTCTCTCCTGGGCGACCGCCATGCTGACGGTTCGCGGGGAGGTACTGCTCAGAGGCGGAAAGGATGCAGAGCCGCCGGGGATCGGGGCGTGACACGTGACCGCACCCCGGTCAGGCTTGACCCAGGATGTCACCCAGCCGCGCCCAGGTCGTCGCCTTTTGCGCCAGCGGGCGGGTGTAGGCGGGGCTGGAGGACGGGAGATCCAGAAGATCGAGGCCGGTGCGGTGCGCCAGGCTGCGGCGACCGACACGCGCCGCCGTCGCTCCGTTGAAGGCAATGGCGCGCAAATGGAGCAAGCGGCTGACCAGTCGGTCAAGGTCGGCGGTCTCGGCGTTGCGGATCGCTCCGTCCAGGCTGCCCGGCCGCTCCGCCCGGGCGATCACATCCCACAGGCCGATGCCGGCATCCTTCAGCGCTTCCAGCCGTTCCGGATAGGGCAGGGCGGCGAGGTCGATCGCGATCACCCCGCCGACCAGCC
Source organism: Caulobacteraceae bacterium (assembly GCA_019746095.1). GTDB lineage: Bacteria > Pseudomonadota > Alphaproteobacteria > Caulobacterales > Caulobacteraceae > Brevundimonas. Next base: position 31,231 of record JAIESL010000069.1, on the reverse strand, counting down.
GCCAGAAACCGTTCTGCGGATGGCCGTAATACTGGCCGGCCTTCAGCGAGGCATCGCCCGGCAGGCTGCCGAGGATCAGCAGACGGGTGTTGGCGTCGACGACCGGGTCGAAGGCGCGCTTGAGGGTCACGCGGCTCCGAACACCCGCGCAAACACCGTGTCCACGTGTTTGGTGTGATAGCCGATGTCGAACAGGGCCTCGAGCTGCGGGGCCGGCAGGGTCACCCGTGCGTCGGCCTTGAGGAAGTCCAGGAAGGCCCCTTCACCGCGCCAGACCTTCATGGCGTTCTCCTGCACGGCGGCATAGGCGTCCTCGCGCGACACCCCCGCCTGCGTCAGGGCCAGCATCACCCGCTGCGAATGCACCAGCCCACCGAGCAGGTTCAGGTTCTTTTCCATATTGGCCGGATAGACGTTCAGCCGCTCGACCACCCCAGCCAGCCGGTGCAGGGCGAAATCGAGGTGGATGGTGGCGTCCGGACCGATGCCGCGTTCGACCGAAGAGTGGCTGATGTCCCGCTCGTGCCAGAGGGCGACGTTCTCCATCGCCGGGATGACGGCCGACCGCACCAGACGGGCCAGGCCGGTCAGGTTCTCGGTCAGGATCGGGTTGCGCTTGTGCGGCATGGCCGACGAACCCTTCTGACCCTTGTCGAAGAATTCTTCGGCCTCCAGCACCTCGGTGCGCTGCAGGTGCCGGATCTCGGTGGCCAGGCGCTCGATCGACGAGGCGACGACTCCCAGGGCCGCGAAGAAGGCGGCGTGGCGGTCGCGCGGGATCACCTGGGTCGAGACCGGCTCGACCTGCAGGCCCATCTGCTCGGCGACATAGGCTTCCACCGCCGGATCGACATTGGCGAAGGTGCCGACGGCACCCGAGATGGCACAGGTGGCGATCTCTTCCCTGGCGATCAGCAGTCGCCGCCGGGCCCGCTGGAACTCGGCATGATAGCCGGCCAGCTTGAGCCCGAAGGTCACCGGCTCGGCATGGATGCCGTGGCTGCGGCCGACACACGGCGTGAATTTGTGCTCCTTTGCCCGCGTCTCCAGGGCGGCCAGGACCCGGTCCACGCCCTCGACCAGCAGATCGGCCGAGCGCGCCAGCTGGACCGCGAAACAGGTGTCCAGCACGTCGGAAGAGGTCATGCCCTGGTGCAGGAAGCGGGCTTCCTCGCCGACGATCTCGGACACATGGGTCAGGAAGGCGATGACGTCATGCTTGGTCGTCCGCTCGATCTCGTCGATGCGGTCGGCGTCGAAGACGGCATCCTTGCCCTTGGCCCAGATCGCCTCGGCGGCACTGGCGGGAATCGTGCCCAGCTCCGCCATCCGGGTGGCGGCGTGGGCCTCGATCTCGAACCAGATCCGGTATTTGGTCTCCTGCGACCAGATGGCGACGGCGGCGGGGCGGGAATAGCGGCTGATCATGGGCGCGGGGTGTCGGTCTCATGCGGCCGTGAGTCAACCGGCGGCTTGTCCGGATGCGTGAATTCGGGTCTGGTCCGACCGCCCAGGCCGCTCGGAGGACGCAATGAATCGGCGCGAATTGATCGCCACAGCCACCGCCGTGACCGGCGGAGCCCTGGCCCTTCCCGCGCGAGCGAACGGAGCGACGCGGGCCTCGGATCGTCTTCGGCTGGGCATGATCGGCGTCGGCATGCGTGGCCGGGTTCTGCTGCGCGAACTGGTTCGCCGCGATGACGTGGAGGTCGTGGGGCTCTGCGATATTGAGGCCTACACCCTCAATGAGGCGCTGAACCAGTTCACCGAGTTCGGCCGACCGGCGCCGCGCCTCTACACCGGATCGAACGAGGCCTGGCGTGAGATGCTGGCCTCAGCCGATCTCGACGGTGTGGTCATCGCCACCCCGTGGGAGCTCCACGCACCGATGGCGATCGGCGCCATGCGCGCGCGCGTTGCCGTGGCCTGCGAGGTCGTGGCCGGGATCACAATGGATGACCACTGGCGGGTGTTGCGGACCCAGCAGGAGACCGGCACGCCCTATATGCTGCTGGAGAACGTCTGTTTCCGTCGGGATGTGATGGCCGTGCTGAACATGGTCCGTCAGGGCGTGTTCGGCGAGATGATCCACCTTGAGGGCGGCTATCAGCATGACCTGCGTGAGGTGAAGTTCAACGCCGGCATCCCCGGCGAAGCCTATGGCGGGGGGGTCGAGTTCGGCCGGAACGGCTGGTCCGAGGCGCGCTGGCGCACCCAGCATTCGGTTGACCGCAACGGCGACCTCTACCCCAGCCACGGCATCGGCCCCTGCGCCATGTGGGCCGACATCAACCGCGGCAACCGCTTTACCCATCTGACCAGCTACGCCTCGAAGGCGCGGGGCCTGCACAATCACGTCGTGGCGAAGGGCGGGCCCGATCACCCGAATGCGCAGGTGAATTTCCGGCTCGGCGACGTGGTCCAGACGATGATCGGCTGCGAGAACGGCGAGACCGTCCTGCTCAGCCACGACACCAACCTGCCCCGTCCCTATTCCCTCGGCTTTCGGGTGCAGGGCGAGAAGGGGCTGTGGATGGACGTCAACAAGTCCATCTATGTCGAAGGGCAGAGCCCCCGGGCACACCGGTGGGAGGAGGCGCAGGCCTGGCTGGACCGGTATGACCACCCGCTCTGGAAGGCGCATGCCGCCGATGCCGAGGGAGCAGGCCATGGCGGCATGGATTTCTTCGTCATCCACGCCTTCGTCGAGGCGTTGAAGGCCGGGGCTCCGATGCCGATCGACATCTATGACGCCGTGACCTGGAGCGCCGTCACGCCCTTGTCCGAGGCCTCCATTGCCGCCGGGAACCGGACCGTCGACTTCCCGGACTTCACCGAAGGCAGCTGGCGCGACCGGGTGCCGGTCTTCGCCCCTGCCTGACCTCGAAAGCAATCGCCATGGAACTGATCATCGGCCCCCGACTGTATTCGACCTGGTCCCTGCGGCCCTGGCTGGTGCTGAAGCACTGCAAGGCCGATTTCACCGTGCGCGAGATCGACATCTATTCGCCCGAAGGGCAGGCTGAGCTGGCGTTGATCTCGCCCTCGCGGCTGGTGCCGCTGCTCAATGTCGATGGCGAGACGATCTGGGATTCCATGGCGATTTCGGTCTGGTGTGCCGAACGCTATCCCGACGCCCGTCTGTGGCCCGCAGATCCGCATGCCCGCTGGCTGGCCCGGTCGGCGGCCTGCGAGATGCACGGGGGCTTCATGGCGCTGAGGACAGACTGCGGCATGGGGCCGGACCACACCATGACCGGCCCGGATCGCTCACCGCCGCACACCGGCGAAAGTGTGGCGCGCGACATCCGGCGGATCGTCAGCCTGTGGCAGGAGATGCGCCGCCGCTTCGGGGCGGGTGGTCCCTGGCTGTTCGGCGAGTGGTCCGTGCCTGATGCCTTCTTCACCCCGGTGGCCGCGCGGTTCCGGCATTATCAGATCGACCTCGCCGCCCACGGGGACGACGGGACCGCGGCGGCCTATCGCGACGCCCTGCTGGCCCAGCCGGACTTCCTCGAATGGTCGGCGCAGGCGCAGACGGATCGTTAACCGCCCCGCGGAACCCGGCCTTAAGACAAGGGCGGCATGGATGAGGCCTGAGAAGCGCAGAAGCGTTCAGAGGTCCGACGATGTCCATGCCCGCCGAACAGCCCGGTGCACGCCGTCCCAGCCTGATGGTCTATGGTCTGATGATCGTGATCGCCTGCTGCCTGCCGGCGCTCCTGCTGGTCAATATCTAGTTTTCGCTGACGGTCCCGGTCGCCGCAACCTCGACCGGCACCTCGGGAGCCGGCGGCGGCGGGACGTAGTCCAGCGACAGCGGGACCCGCGTGGCCCCGGACGCCACCGCATCCAGGGTGTTCAGCGGCAAGCCGTTCATCCGCTGGTAGATCCAGTAGGCGGCCACGACCTTTTCCACATACTCACGGGCCTGGGGCACGTCGATCGTCTCGATCAGCAGAAGCGGATCGGCGTCATGTCCCAGTTTGCGCACGGCCATCACCATTGGGCCGGGGCCTGCGTTGTAGGACGCCGCTGTTCGCAGCAGGTCGCCATTGATCGCCGGCAGGGCCAGAACCCGGTTCACATAGGCCTGCCCGAGGCGGGCGTTGACGTTGGGCTCGAACAGCCGTTCGGGCTCGCGCACGAAGTCGCGGTCGCCTGACAGTTCGGCGGCCGTGGTCGGCATGACCTGCATCAGGCCATAGGCACCGGCTCCGGACCGGGCGCGGGCGTTGAAGCCGCTCTCCCTGCGAGCGATCGCATAGACCAGCGAGCGCTCGATGGTGAAGCCGCCCTCCGGCTCGATGACCGGCTGCGCAAAATGGTTGGCGTCGATCCGGCGCACATCGTCGCCCGAGCCGGTGACCCGCGGGCCCAGGGCCCGCCCCAGGGCGGCCCAGAGCTGGCGTCCCCGGTCGGTGGCGGCGGCGCGCAGACCGGTCCGCAGTTCCTCGCGGGCGTCGCTGCGACGTCCGACCTCGAAGAAGGCCACGGTCCGGCGTGCGCGCGGCTCGGAACGAATGAACTCGTCCAGTTCGTCCGCACCGACGCCGATCGGCTCCTCGGCCTGGGGCGCGGCGCGTCGCGTAACGGCCGCGACATAGGGCGTCGGGCCCAGGTTCTCGATCGTCGGCTCCTCACCCAGCTGGCGCAGGGCGATCTGGCCGTAGAAGGTTGCTGGCCAGGTTCCGGCGCGGTGGAGCAGGGGCTGGACCCGGTCCTGCTGACCCGACCGCCCGGCGGAACGCGCGGCCCAGAAGGCGGCGCCGGAACGGACCCAGCCGTCTTCCGTCGGATCGTCCAGAACCCGTTCGAAGGCGATCTTGGCGGCCGCAAACTCGCCGAGTCGATATTGGGCCAGAGCCACGGTCCACCAGTCGCCGATCTGCTCGCCGATCGTGACTGCGCCGGTCAGGTCGTCGCGGTTCAGGGCGACGCGGGCGGCCTTCATCGGGTCGGCTTCCGTATTGCCACCGGCAGCCTCGATCCGGTTCCAGTAGCGCCCGCCACCCAGGCGACTGGGTTGCCTCGGCTCGGCGGCATCGTCGGGCCGGCGGCGCATGGCCAGGTTCCACACCCGCTCCGCGCTGGGCAGGTCGGCGTACTCTTCAAGCCAGGCGGCCAATTCTTCGTAGGTCGCCGTGTAATCGGGGTGGAACAGGCGCTCGAACTCGACCTGGCCCAGCAGGATGTGGTCATTGGCCAGACGCGCCGAGGCGCGCGCGGCCTCGAGATCCCCGCGGCGCAAGGCATCAAAGGCGGTGGTGTAGTTCAGGCGATCTGCAGCGCTCAGCGTCGATGGCGGGCGACGGTCGCCTTCCTCGGCCTGCACCGCGCCGGCCAGGGCGCACAGCGCCAGCGCCAGTGTCGGCGCGAGCATCACGCGGCGGAAATCAAATCGCACTCAGGCGGCCCCCCTGGGAGCGTCGAAAGGCCCGTCTCGATACGGGCCGGTTCGCGCTGTTCGTTCGGTCGTCAGGCCAGAAAGGCGCCACTGCCTCAGCCTCTTGCAAGACTTCACCCCTTTTTGGGGCGGTTTTGAGTCGGCGGGGTGAACAAGCTCAGCCGTCGGCCTCGATCCGGGCGGCCAGCGACAGCAGATCGGCCCAGACCTCGCGCTTGGCGATGGGCTGGCGCAGCAGAAAGGCCGGATGCAGCGTCGGCAGGGCAGGTGCCGCGACAGCGCCCTCCGCCAGTCGCCACTCCCGCCATTGGCCCCGCATCCGCAGGATGCCCTCTTCGGTGGCCAGCACCGACTTCGCCGAGGCCGCGCCCAGAAGCAGCACCGCCCTGGGTTTCAGCAGGGCGAAGGCCCGCTCGACGAAGGGCGCGCAGACGGCCTGTTCGGCCGCCGTCGGCGTTCGGTTGCCGGGCGGACGCCAGAAGACGGTGTTGGTGATGAAGACCCGGCCTTCCAGGCCTGCTTCGGCCAGCATCCGGTCCAGCAGTTTGCCCGCCTTGCCGATGAAGGGCTGACCGCGCTCATCCTCTTCGGCACCGGGGCCCTCGCCGATGATCAGCACCTCGGCCTGTGGGTTGCCGCGACAAAATACCGCCTGTTTCGCTCCCATGCCGCGCAGAGGGCAGCCTTCGAAGCCGGCTATGGCCCGGCCGAGGGCCTCCAGCGTGTCCGCGGCGGCCGCCAGACGTCGTGCCTCGGACAGGGCGTCACCGGTTGCGACCATCGGCGTCACCGAGGCCGTCGCCTTTGCTACCGCCTTTACGGTAGGCGGCGGGGCGACGTGGGTGCGGTCGACCGGGGCGTCCTCGAAACAGGCGTCGACCCCCGCGTCGCGCCAGAAGGCGAGCAGGCTTTCGGCGCTGGCGGGGCTGAGGGACGCAGGGTTCATGATGTTCGGCACAGGGATAGTCCTTGACCACCCTTGCGTCACCTTCGGATAAGCGGAAAACAGCAAGACCCCCGGAGCGAAATCGGATCATCCGCGTCGCGGATGATCTCAGATCTTCGCTCCAGCATGTTCAACGAGGCCATTCCCAGGATTTGAATTGATCAAGTCCAGAGCAGGAATGGCCGGCACCGAGGATTCTGGTCATGGCCGACAATGCCATCGAAGGCGGCGCAACCAACGCCTGGCAGGAAGCCGTGATCGACAAGCTGCCGCCCGCCGAGGCCCTGGCCGGCGTGGAGCGCGAGGTCATGGATTATGACGTCGTCATCGTCGGCGGCGGCCCTGCCGGCCTGTCCGCCGCCATCCGCCTGAAACAGCGGGCGGAGAAGGACGGCAAGGAGATTTCGGTCGCCGTGCTGGAGAAGTCGGCCGAGCTCGGTGGACACATCCTGTCCGGTGCCGTGATCGATCCCAAGGCGCTGACCGAACTGTTTCCGGACTGGAAGGAACGCGGTGCGCCGCTGGAGACCCCGGTCACCGAGGACCGGTTCATGATCCTGGGGCCGATGGGCCAGGCCTCCCTGCCGATGCCCCTGCTGCCGCCGATCATGCACAATGACGGCTGCTACATCGCCTCGCTGGGCAATGTGGCCCGCTGGCTGGGCGAACAGGCCGAGGCGCTGGGCGTCGAGGTCTATCCCGGCATGGCCGCCAGCCATGTGGTCTGGGACGAGCCGTCCGGCCGGGTGAAGGGTGTCGTTGCCGGCGTCTTCGGCATCGACCGACATGGCAAGCCGACAGACGACTTCCAGCCGGGCATCGAACTGCACGGCAAATACGTCTTCATCGCCGAGGGCGTGCGCGGCTCCCTGGCCAAGACCATCATGGCCCGTCACAATCTGTGCGACGAGGCCCAGCCGCAAAAATACGGCATTGGCCTCAAGGAGTTGTGGCAGGTCCCGGCCGAGCAGCACCGCCCCGGCCTGGCCCAGCACACGACCGGCTGGCCGCTGGACGAATTCACCGGCGGCGGCAGCTTCATGTACCATTTCGGCGATCGCTACGTGGCCATCGGCTATGTCGTGCACCTGAACTACAAGAACCCGCATCTGTCGCCGTTCGACGAGTTCCAGCGGTTCAAGCATCACCCCGCCATCGCCGAACATCTCGAGGGCGGAACCCGCATCTCCTATGGTGCGCGGGCCATCACCGAGGGCGGTTTCCAGTCGGTGCCCAAGCTCAGCTTCCCGGGGGGCGTCCTGATCGGCTGTTCGGCCGGCTTCGTGAACGTGCCGCGCATCAAGGGCAGCCACAACGCCATGAAGACCGGCATGCTGGCCGCCGACGCCGCCTATGAGGCGGTCCAGGCCGGGCGCGCGGGCGACCAGCTGGTCGAATACCAGACCGCCTATGAGAAGAGCTGGGTCTACAAGGAGCTGAAACAGGTCCGGAACGCCAAGCCCTATCTGTCGAAGCTGGGAACCACGCTGGGCGGGGCCGCGGGCCTCATCGACATGTGGTTCTCGTCGATCTTCCACGTGAACCTGCCGTGGACGCTGAAGCATGGAAAGACCGACGCCGCCTCGACCGAAAAGGCCGCGAAGCACAAGCCGATCGCCTATCCGAAACCGGACGGGAAGCTGTCGTTCGACAAACTGTCCTCGGTCTTCATCTCCAACACCAACCACGCCGAGGAGCAGCCTGCGCATCTGAGGCTGCTCGATCCGTCGATCCCGATCGGCGTCAATCTGCCGGAGTACGGCGAGCCGGCGCGGCTCTACTGTCCGGCGGGCGTTTACGAGGTCCTCTACGACGAGGACGGCACGTCCAATCCGCGCTTCCAGATCAACGCCCAGAACTGCGTCCACTGCAAAACCTGCGACATCAAGGATCCGTCTCAGAACATCGTCTGGACCACGCCCGAGGGCGGCGGCGGGCCGAACTATCCGAATATGTGACGCCAAAACTTCTTGGGGCGGGCGAGAGGCCTTGTCGCCGCCTCATAAAGCGGGAAGGTTCGCGGTCATGCGCCTTTCCCGCCTGACCCTGCTCCTGACCGCCTGCGCCCTGACGGCGCTGGCTGCGCCTGCCTCCGCGCAGGACGGGTCGCCCGTGGCACCGCCGCAGACCGGCAATTCCCAGCCCGCGCCGTCTGATCCCGCGATTGTCATCGAGAGCGAGGTCGTCGCGCCACCGTCACCCGCACCGGTCGTCCCGATTCCGGCCGAGTGGTCGCCGGTTCCCACCAATGAGATGGGTCAGTCCGCCTATGGCCTGTATCTGTCCGGGCGACTGGCCGCCTTGCGGGGTGACAGTGTCAAGGGGGCCGACCTGCTGGCGCAGAGCCTGGCCCTGACGCCTGAACAGCCGGTCGTGGGCGAGGAGGCGTTCCGGTCCGGCCTGTTTGCCGGCGATCTGACCACATTGGCAGAACTGGCACCGTCGGTTCAGAACATCCCCCTGCTGGCCGAGGCCGGGCGGCTGGTCGTGATCGTTGAATCCCTCAATGACGGCGATCCGTCGGCCAGCCTGGCCATGCTCAGGGCCCGGCCTTTCGCCGAGCCGTTCGAGACCATCGGCCGGTATCTCCTGCCGTCCCTCGCCGCCGAGGCCGGCGACTGGGGTCTGGCCCTGGCTCCTGTGGTCGCCGCTCCGTCGGGTATCGATACCCTGGTGTTGCGCCATCAACGGGTGCGGCTGCTGGAAAGCCGTCGCCGCTTTGCCGAGGCTGAGGCCGAATACAGGGTACTCACGGCCTCGCCCCTGGGGGCGCAACTGTTTGCCGCCGACTACGGCCGGTTCCTTGAGCGCCGCGGGCGGCGTGATGAGGCCCTGGCCGTCTATGAAGCCTCCCTGGCGAGTCAGGCACCGGATCCGGATGCCGTGACCGGTCGGACCCGTGTGCTGGAGCGCAGCGCCCCGCCGCCACTGCCGACGATCCGCGATAACGCCGCCTTCGCCATCAAGCTCGCCGCGATCCAGTCTGCCGAGCGACGCGAGCGCGATGTTTCGACCATCTTCCTGCGACTGGCGGACAGCCTCGGTCAGGACGATGAGGTCGCCCTGCGACTGGGCCTCGGGCTGGTCGCACTCGGCCAGGAGGTACCGGCCCGCGAGGCTTTCGGGCGCGTGTCCCGGAGCAATCCGATCCTCTTCGCCGGGGCCCAGTTCGGGCTGGGCCTGAGCTATCAGCGGGACGAGCAGAGCGCGGAGGCCCTGGAGGCCTTTCGTCTCGCCGACACTGCCGCCCCGGCCCAGGCTGAGGTGATTTTCAAACTGGCCCAGCAGCTGGGCGCGCTCGGACGGCATGAGGAGGCGCTGGCGGTGCTGAACCGGGCCTCGGTCAATGTCGCCGGCCAACCGGCGGGCCTCCGCTTCCAGCGGGGCGTGACCCTGGAAGCCCTCGGGCGGATCGAGGAGGCCGAGGCCGAACTCTGGGCCGCGCTGGCGGCGGCGCCGGACGAGCCCGGCATACTGAACCATCTCGGCTATATGTGGGTCGATACCGGACGGCGCGTGGAGCAGGGGGCCGAGATGCTGGCCCGGGCCCACGCCGCCGAACCGGAGAACGGCAACATCCAGGACTCGCTCGGCTGGGCCCAGTTCCGGCAGGGCCAGTATGATCTCGCCGTCGAGACCCTGGAGGGCGCCGTCAGCAAGGAGCCCGCCAATGCCGAGATCAATGATCACCTCGGCGACGCCTACTGGCAGGTCGGTCGCCGCCGCGAGGCCCAGTGGCAGTGGAACCGGGTCCTGACCCTGGAGCCGGACGCCGAACGCCGCGCCGAGGTGGAGCAGAAGCTGGTCGACGGCCTGTCGATCGCTCCGCCGGTGGCCGCCGGCCAGTTCTGAGCCATGGCTGCCGCTGCCCGGCTTGCGCCCGCCAAGGTCAATCTGTTCCTGCACGTCGGGCCGCTGGAGGCCGACGGCTATCACCCCTTGGCCAGTCTGGTGGCCTTCGCCGATGTCGGTGACCGGTTGACGGCGGAGCCGGCGGCGCGGTTGTCGCTGGCGATGTCCGGGCCCTTCTCGGGGGGGCTGTGTGACGAGGACGACAATCTGGTGCTGCGGGCCGTGCGGGCTCTGGGCGCGGCGGCCGGGATCGGGGAACCGGGGCTGGCCCTCACGCTCGACAAACAGTTGCCGGTCGCCGCCGGCCTGGGGGGTGGCTCGTCGGATGCCGGGGCCGCGCTGAAGCTGGCGCGCGATGCGCTGGGCCTGGCGCTGGACGATGCCGCGCTGGCGGCGGTCGCCGCCGGCATCGGCGCCGACGGCCCCATGTGCCTGCACGCCCGCGCGGCCTGGGCCGAGGGGCGGGGTGACGTCCTGACCTTCGAGAGCGGCCTGCCGCCGCTCCCTGCCTTGCTGGTCAATCCCGGCGTTCCGTCCTCGACCGGCGCGGTCTATCGCGCCTTTGATGCCGCACCGTCCGGCTGCGCCGATCGTCCCGCGCCGCCGGCGGACTGGCGGGTCTCCGCCGTGATCGACTGGCTGGTTGACCAGCGGAATGATCTGCAGTCGCCGGCCGTCGCCCTCGCGCCGGCCATCGGCCAGGCCCTTTCGGTCACCGCCGACCTGCACGGGGCGCGCCTGACGCGGATGTCGGGCTCGGGGGCCACCGTCTTCGCCCTGTTCGACACGATCGCTGCCGCCCGGGCTGCCGGCGATGCCCTGGCGGCGGTTCAGCCCGGCTGGTGGATCCGCGCGACCACCCTGCGATAGCCGCCGGTCGCGGCCTTAACCGTCGGCAAACCCGTCTCTGGCAGAGTGTCGTTATGGAAACGCTCTCGCCCGCCCAGATCGCCGCGTTTGAAGCCGTGCTGACCAAGGTCCCGGTCGAGGATCGCGCCCGGCTTCACGCCCTCAAGGACGCCGCCGCCGCCGCGGCCGCCGCCTCCGCCCCGCACTGGGACTTCGACCAGCCGGGACACCGGGCGGAAGAGGCCTTGGCCGAGGCCTTCGGTGCCGCCCTGACCGATGATCACCGCCGCGCCCTTGTCGCCCTTTGGGCGCTGGAGATGCCGGCGCGGGTTCCGGCGGCCGACATGCCCGACGCCGTGCATGCGCTGTATCCGGAGTGGATCCAGCGGCTGGCCGACTTCCTGACCGCCGCCGCCGATTCTTATGACCGCGACTTCTGGGCCAAGGATGTGCGCATCTCGCTGGTCCTCAGCGTGCCGGGTGCCCGCACCCAGATGATCGACCTGAGCTCGCCGATGGGGCCGGGGCAGGTGCTGCGCCACGCCCGCGAGGGTTGGGGCTGGTCGGTGATCCCGGCCTATGCCGCCGCCCAGGCCTGGAAGCCCTGGCTGGAGGTCCATACCGAGAGCCGCGAACTGTCCGACTTCAATGAGGCCGGCTGGGACCGCGCCTGGGCCACCGCCGCCGAAATCTGCAAGCGCCGCCCCGAGATGGCCGGCATGCTGGGCTCCAGCTGGTTCTATGATCCGCCGCTGGAGCAGATCAGCCCGCGTCTGGCCTATCTGCGGCTCAACCTGCTGAAGCACGGCGCCTTCATGGTGCATCAGGGGCCGGGCGAGATTCATACCCAGCGCGCCGCCACCTCGTCGCCGACCCGCGCCGCCCTGATCGAGAAGGGCGAATACACGGCCCGTTCCTGGATCGTGGCCTTCCCGCGCGCCGCCCTGATCAAATGGGCGGACGGGCGCAAGGCGGCGATGATGCGCGAAGCGGCCTAACTCTCTTTTGCTTTCGTCATTCCGGGCGAAGGCGAGCGACGCGAGCCGCAGACCCGGAACCCAGCGGCGCCGCGAAGGCGGCGAAACACAGCGGTGTCAAAAATCTCACGCCGTCAGCGTGGGCGCTCCCGACAGGTTCGCGCTCGCGCGCGCCGCCGGGTTCCGGGTCTCCGCTGCGCTTCGCCCGGAATGACGATAGCTTATTGGGTGATACTGGCCCAGGCGACGCCCACCGGCGCGATCTCCAGTCCGGCCGCCTTCGCGGCCCGCAACACCCCATCCAGATCGGCGGGCGTGCAGCCGTAGTCCGTGGGCCGGTCGCTCACATCGTGGCCATAGGCGGTCAACCAACCCTTCGACGCCGCCGTCTCCGCCATCAGGGCTTCGAGGTCGTAGCCGGGCAGGCGGCGGCTTTCGAGGCCGATCGACCTGATCAGGGCCCGGTCCTCGCGGCCTGCGTTGACGCCGTCGCGGACGCCGCGGGCCATGGCGAACCGCTCGCGCACGACCCGCTTGGCCCTGACCGTGGCATCGCCGAACGGCCAGGCGAAGGTGGTCATGCGGTGGCCGTCCAGCCGTTCCGCCACCCAGGCGGCATTGGCGTCGAGGCTGAGCCGCAGGGCTTCGGCGTCCATGCGCAGGGCGCTGGTGTGGCCGAAGGTGTGGCAGCCGACCTCATGGCCGGCGGCGTGCAGCGCCTGCAGGTGCGGAACCCGGAACTGGTCGCGGTCCATGTTCACCCCGTCCGCCAGGCCGCCGCAGACATAATAGGTGGCTTTCACGCCGTGGTCGGCGAGGATCGGCCCGGCCTCGGTCCAGGCCGTGGCGGGGAAGTCGTCGAAGCTCAGCGAGAAGACCCCGCGCGCCGGCGCGATGGCCACCGGGTCGATGTCGAGATAGCGCGCGGCCCGCCGGCGCAACTGGTCGATCTGCTTCATGTCGTTGGTCATAGCCCGGGGGCGCTTAAGGAAGGGTTTGGCGGGGCCTCGCCTTGCCGCCAAAGGGCCGCCCGTCTAGGGTCCGCGGCCTTCTTCCCCGGACGAAAATGCCTGACGTGACCACCGAACCGCTCGCCTTCCAGGACCTCATCCTGACGCTCCACAAATACTGGGGCGATCAGGGCTGCGCGATCCTGCAGCCCTATGACATCGAGGTCGGGGCGGGGACCCTGCATCCGGCGACCGTGCTGCGGGCGCTGGGTCCGCGTCCGTGGAAGGCGGCCTATGTGCAGCCGTCGCGGCGGCCCGGCGACGGGCGCTATGGCGAAAATCCCAATAGATTACAGCACTATTACCAGTATCAGGTGATCCTGAAGCCGAACCCGGACGACCTGCAGGCCCTGTATCTGGGGTCGCTGGAAGCGATCGGGATCGATCCGAAACTGCACGACATCCGCTTCGTCGAGGACGACTGGGAGAACCCTACTGTCGGGGCCTGGGGGCTGGGCTGGGAGGTCTGGTGCGACGGGATGGAGGTGACCCAGTTCACCTATTTCCAGGGCGTCGGCGGCATCGAGGTCGATGTGGTCTCGGGCGAGCTGACCTACGGGCTGGAGCGGCTGGCCATGTACGTCCAGGGTGTCGACAACGTCTACGACCTGAAGTTCACGAAAGAGGGCCTGACCTATGGCGAGGTCTTCCTCGAGAACGAGCGCCAGCAGTCGGAGGCCAATTTCCACGGCTATGACGTCGACGGGCTGAAACGCCGGTTCGAGGACATGGTCGGCGAGGTCGGGCGGTTGCTGGCGATGAAGGGGCCGCAGGATCAGGCGCTGGTGCTGCCGGCCTATGACCAGGTGCTGAAGGCCAGTCACCTGTTCAACCTGATGGACGCCCGGGGGGCGATCGCGGTGGCGGAACGCCAGAGCTACATCGGGCGGATCCGCGATCTCTGTAAGGCCTGCGCCACCGAATGGGTCGAGCAGGAAAGGGGGCGCGCGTAATGGCCCAGTTGCTGATCGAACTGTTCTCCGAAGAGATCCCGGCCCGCATGCAGGGCGGGGCCGCACGTGATCTTGAGCGCATGGCCTCAGAGCGGCTGAAGGCCGCGGGGCTGACGTATGACGCCCTGACGACCTGGGCCGGGCCGCGGCGGCTGACACTGGTGGTCGAGGGCCTGCCGGCGGCGACGCCGGATCGCGAGGAAGAGGTCAAGGGGCCGCGGGCCAATGCGCCGGAACAGGCGCTGGAGGGCTTCCTGCGCAAGACCGGCCTGACGAAGGACCAGCTGGTCGAGCGCGACGGCGTCTTCTTCGCCGTGCTCAGCAGCCAGGGCCAGCCGACGGCGTCCCTGATCCCGGAGATGGTCGACCAGATCGTGCGCGGCTTCCCCTGGCCCAAGTCGATGCGCTGGGGTTCGGGGACGCTGCGCTGGGTGCGGCCGCTGAAGCGGATCGTGGCCCTCTTCGACGGCCATGTCGTGCCGTTCGAGATCGAGGGTATCGCCTCGGGCGACCTGACCGAGGGGCATCGCTTCCTCGGCTGCGGCCGGGCGTTTTCGGTCAAGGATTTCGCCGATTACCGGGCGAAGCTGGAGAGCGACTTCGTCCTGCTGGATGCGGCTGACCGGCGGCTGAAGATCCTCGAGGCGGCGCAGAAGGTCTGCGCCGACCGGGGCCTTGCGCTGGTCGATGACGACGGCCTGCTGGAGGAAGTGGCGGGGCTGGCCGAATGGCCGACGCCGATCCTCGGTGACATGGACCCGGCCTTCCTCAGCCTGCCGCCCGAGGTGGTGCGCCTGTCGATGAAGGTGCACCAGAAATATTTCGCGGTGCGCGATCCGGCGAAACACGGCCTGGCACCGCATTTCGTGGTGGTGGCCAATGTCGAGGCGACCGACGGCGGCAAGGCGCTGGCCGCCGGCAACAGCCGCGTGCTGTCGGCGCGTCTGGATGACGCCCGCTTCTTCTGGGACGAGGACCTGAAGACGGGCTTCGACGTCTGGTCGAAGAAGCTGGAAGGCGTGACCTTCCACGCCAAGCTGGGGACCCTGGCCGAGCGGGTCGAGCGGATCGCGGCGCTGGCGCGGGAGATCGCGCCGCTGGTCGGGGCCGATCCGGATCAGGCCGAGGCCGCGGCGAAGCTGGCCAAGGCTGATCTGTCGGCCGCCATGGTCGGGGAGTTCCCCGAACTGCAGGGCGTCATGGGCGGCTATTACGCCCGCGCCGCCGGCCATCCGAACGCCGTCGCCGACGCCGTGCGCGATCACTACAAGCCGCAAGGGCCGGCGGACTCCGTGCCGACCGCGCCGCTGACGGTGGCGGTGGCGCTGGCGGACAAGCTGGACACGCTGATGGGCTTCTTTGCCATCAACGAGAAGCCGACAGGGTCCAAGGACCCGTTTGCTCTGCGGCGGGCGGCGTTGGGGGTGATCCGGCTGGTGCTGGAGAGCGGAGCAAGACTGCCACTGCAGCAGATTGTCCGACCCCCTCTGGACCGCCTCCAGCAGGATTGGCGTGACGGCAAGATTACGTCAGACCTTCTGGATGCGGACTGGCTATCCATCTCGGAGCAGCTCCTCGCCTTCTTCGCCGACCGCCTGAAGGTCCTTCTGCGCGATCAGGGCAAGCGCCATGACCTCGTCGACGCCGTCTTCGCGCTGGGTGATGACGACCTCGTCCGCATCGTGCGGCGGGTGGAGGCGCTGGACGGCTTCCTCGCCACGGACGACGGGGCCAATCTGCTGGCCGGGTACAAGCGGGCGTCCAACATCCTCAAGGCCGAGGAGAAGAAAGGTGCCGTGCCGACCGGCGAGGTCCGGACCGGCCTGCCGGGACAGCCGGAGCAGGAGACCGCCCTGGCCCTCGCCGCCGCCGCTGCCGCAACCGCCGTCGACGCCGCCCTGGAGACCGAGGATTTCGCCGCCGCCATGACCGCGCTGTCGCGGCTGCGGGCGCCGGTGGACGCCTTCTTCGACAAGGTGATGGTCAATTCGGACGTCGCCGCCGAGCGGGACAACCGGCTGAAACTGCTGGGTCAGGTTCGCAGCGTGATGGGCCGGGTGGCGGACTTCGGGATGATTGCGGGGTAGGGCTCCGGCCCAACCGCTATCGTCATTCCGGGCGAAGAGACGCGAAGCGGCTCGAAGACCCGGAACCCAGCGGCGCCGCGACGGCGGCGAAACACCGGCGATGGTGGCTTCCGCTCTCTCATTGCGCTCCCGACAGGTTCGCGCTCGCGCGCGCCGCTGGGTTCCGGGTCTCGCCAAGGCTCGCCCGGAATGACGAAAGCGGGTGGGGAGCGGGGTCCGCTGAAGCTCCCCTGCAAAAAATGCCGAAAAGCTGCCTTCTCGACCCTGCGCGGGCGTGGATCAGGCGTAGTTGGCCTGTGGGTTACACCGCGCCTGGGGCGGTCGCGGTTCCGTGGATTGTCAAAGACCGGCGGCGGTCCGGGGGGCGCCGGGGTCAATTTTACGGGGGTGCCGGCCTGCGCTGAGAAGAAAAATTTCGCGCTGGGGCGGGAAGGAAGCTTCGGGGGTCGGAAGGGTAGGGAGGATCGGGGGCGGGAAGGAAGTCCTCAGCGGCCCAGAACCGGCTGGTCCATGAAGGCCGCATCCAGCCCGTAGGCCGCGAACCGTGCCAGCCGTTCCCGCAGCCGGCCGTGCGCGGCGGGGTCGGTGCCGAGCCGGTCGGCCTCGGGCAGGAAGGCGTTTTCGGCGCGGAAGGTCCAGGCGGCGACCTTGAGACCTGCCGTGTGGGCGTCGGTGATCAGGGTGGTCGGGGTGCCGCGGGTCGGCTCGATCAGGGCCGTGTCGGTGCCGATCCAGCCGGCGTAGGCGGCGATGTCGGCGAGCCCCTGCGGCGTGGTCATGGCGGTGTAAGTGAGGTCCGGTCGGTCGGCCGGGCCGCCGCCGGAGGCGACCAGTTGCAGCAGCGGCGTCGCAACGCGGGCGCGCAGGCGTTGCAGGGGGCCGACCTCGAAACACTGGACGATGACAGGGGCGTCCGCCCCCGTCAGGCCGCGCCGTTCCAGCACGGCGACGAAGGCATCCTCCATCGGCAGGCCGAGGGCGGCGAAATAGCTCGGGTGTTTCAGCTCGGGGGCGATGCCGACGCCCGCGGCGGCGGCGATGTCCAGCACCTCGTCGAAGGTCAGGATCGGCTCCTGTCCGTCGAAGGCGGTGTTGGCGGGACGGAGGTCAGGCAGGCGTTCGCGCGCGCGCAGGGTCTTCAGCTCGGCGAGGGTGAAGTCCTCGGTGAACCAGCCGGTCAGGGTCTCGCCGTCGATGGTTTTGGTGGCGCGGCGGGCGGCGAATTCGGGACGGTCGGCGACGTCGGTGGTGCCGCCGATCCCGTTCTCGTGGCGTACGATCAGAACGCCGTCGCGGCTCATCACCAGATCGGGCTCGATGACGTCGGCCCCCTGCCGGATGGCGAGGTCATAGGCTGCGCGGGTGTGTTCCGGGCGTTCGCCCGAGGCCCCGCGGTGGGCGATGATCAGGGGGTGGGCCAGCACGGGGCTCGCGGTGAGGAGGGCGACGGTGAGCAGAATGAGCCGGATCATGCCCCGGGGATAGGGGCGGGCGGTGACGCGGGGATGAAGGTCGCGGCCTTCGCCCGGGTCATGACGGCGCGCAGACTGTCCGACCGCTGGGTCCTATCCGCTCCCAGAGCAGGCCGAGCCGCCGGAATGACTGGGTCCAGTGCCTCTCAAGCGCCTGCTGATAGGGTGCGATCTCGACGTTCGGCAGGCACGACCGCATCATCCGCTCCTCGACAAGGATGGCCTTGACGTCGGTCGGATGGTTGACCAGTCCCGGGATGTCGTCCGAACCCGGCATTCTGAAAAGCATCCAGCCGGGAGCCACAGCGTGATCCCGGGCGAACTCCGCCTGTCGGGTCGCAAGGGCCTCAGACTTCGATATCAGGCCGGCGAAGTCCGTTTCGGCCTGTTCCGGGCTGCGCCCGTTGCGGGCCTGCATGGCCATGAACGCCGGCTTGTTGGAGCGCATGCGGTCAATGGTCCATGGATCGATGCTGCCGTGCAGGAGCACCATCGCCTCGGGCCCAATCTCGATGCGTCTGGCCAATGGCAGGAAATAGTTGGCGCAGGACGAGTTGCACTCGTCTTCTACCCGCATGGTGAGGTTACGGCCCTGCAGCACTGCGGCGATGTCCAGGGCCGCTTCTATGCTGCCGCCTTCAGAGTTCAGCACCAATATGCGGGTGCTTTCGGCGAAGCTTTCGCGAACGCATCGCGCAAGCTCGGCGTCGATCTCGCCCGTAATGGCGAAAACCTCGGACGTTCGCTGTTCGCACGCGCCGGTTCTGTCCTCGGGTGCCGTCGATGTGGAAAACGGCGCGCTGGTTGCACAGCCCGTCAGCAGACCGAAGGCCACGAGAAAGCTTGGGATAGCGGCGCGCATGACCAGAGCCTAACCCGGTCAGGCCCCCAGTATCCAGCCCTCTTCCTGCTCGACCCGGGCGATCAGGGCCTCGTCCGCACCCTTGGGCGGGGCGAAGGCGGCCGACAGGGTTCCGGCCTCGTCGAGGGCGGCGAAATGTTCGGCGGTGACGCGGACCTGGGCCTGATCCTTGAACTCGCCTTCGTTCGGCTTGGCGTCGAATATGGAGGGGTAGACCTCGACGACGAGGGCCGAGAGCGGCTCGACGTCTGCAGCGTCCAGGGCACGCCAGCCGGTGCCGAAGGGCCAGACGGCGCCCGAGGGGCCGAGCTTCTCCAGCAGACGGCGGACGGCCGGGATGCCGACCAGGGTCTGGCCGCCGACGGCACCGGCGCCGTGCATCTGCCACACCGACTTGGGCTGCAGCTTGCCCTTGCGGACCGCGTCCTGCGTCGCGCGGAATTCCGGGATATCGGCACCCGAACCGGCGGGCGGCTTGGTGGTGGTCAGCCAGCGCTGGGCCTGATTGGCCGGAGCGCCCCACATGGGCCAGGCGTTGTCGGTCATCAGCCGGTTGATCTTGGCCGCGACCTGGTAGCGGTTGTTGGTGTTGTCGGGTTTGTCGACCACGTTCGAGGCGAGGAATTTCCACATCGCCGACCAGGGCGTGCCGGTCAGTTTCAGCCGCTCGGCCGTGCCGGCGGGGAAGCCGAAATTGAAGTCGAAGCCTACCAGAACCCGGTCGCCGCGCTTGCGGTGCTCGGCCAGAAGGGAAGCCAGCAGGGCCTCGCCCTCGGCCCGGGTCGCGACATTGTGGGTCTCGGAATAGAGGCGGAAACGGACGTCGCGTTTGGCCACGCCGAGCCACAGGGACGTATCGCCGAGCTTCTTGCCCTCGGCGGCGGTCCAGTCAGCGATGATGTAGGCGTCGAACAGGCGGGCCACGGGGGCTCCTCGGGGAACTCGGGAACGGGGGATGGGGGGTTCTAGCGGGCCGGGGGCGGGGGAGGAAGGGCTCTGCTGTCTCCTCCCCACATCGTGGGGAGGAGACGCTACCCTTTCAGCAAGGCTTCCAGATGGGAGAGCCAGCGGCGGCCCAGGCGCAGGGCTTCGCCGGGGGAGCCGGTCTGGACCGGCAGGGTGGCGTCCCAGAGGGCCAGTTCGAACTCGGGATGGCGGGCGTCTGCGAACATCAGTCGCAGCACCACCTGTTCGGCGTCGGGGGCCATGAGGTCGAGGGCCTTGCGGGCTTCGCCGCGACGGACGCGGGCGACGACATGGCCGTCGACGATGATCTCGCCGCCCTCGATCTCCTCGAAGGCATAGACAAGGCCCGAGCCGCCGCGGTTCCAGAGCACGGCGACCTGGGCACCGTCGAAGTCGAGGCCGGCGGCGCGCCCCTCGGCGGGCGACAGGGCCTCGGCCTCGGGCGTGGCACCGAGCGATTTCAGCAGGGCCCGGCGCATGCGGCGGATCGGCTCCATCCACCAGGCCAGAACCAGGGCCCCTGTGGTCAGGGCCGCGGCCGCAAGGGCGACCAGCAGTATGACCCTGAGGACATCGGCCAAGTTCAGTCCTCCAGCTCGACGACGACCGGGACATGGTCGGACGGCTTGTCCATGTCGCGGGCGTCGCGATGGGTCTCGACCCCGACGAAGCGGTCGGCGGCCTGGGGCGAGAGCAGGTGGAAGTCGATACGGATGCCGTGGTCGCGCTGCCAGGCCCCGGCCTGATAGTCCCAGAAGGTGAAGGTTCCCGGCGGCTGCTTGCCCAGGGCTCCGGCCTCGGACAGGCCGAGATGGGTCAGGGCGCGGAAGGCGGCCCGGCTCTCGGGCTGGAACAGGGCATCACCGGCCCAGGCGGCCGGGTTCTTCGCATCGTCCGGGGTCGGGATGACGTTGTAGTCGCCGCAGAGGGTGAAGGCCTCTTCCTGCCGCAGCAGGTCCTTCGCATGGGCCTGCAGCCGGTCCATCCAGGCGAGCTTGTAGGCGAACTTTTCCGTGCCGATCGGGTTGCCGTTGGGCAGGTAGAGGCAGCCGACCCGGACCGGGCGGGGGCATTCGATCACCGCCTCGATATAGCGGGCCTGTTCGAACTCCGCCTCGAAGCCCGAGGCGTCGACACCGGGCAGGCCACGGCGCACGTCGCTGAGCGGATATTTCGAGAGCAGGGCGACGCCGTTGTAGGTCTTCTGGCCGTTGGTCTCGACATTGTAGCCGAGCGACTCAAAGGCCTCGCGCGGGAATTTCTCGTCTAGGCATTTGATCTCCTGGAAGCCGACCACGTCCGGCCGGGCCGCCTCCAGCCAGGCCAGCACCGTCGGCAGGCGGGCGTTGACCGAGTTCACGTTCCAGGTGGCGATACGCATAGGCCCTGCTTAAGGCGCGTCGGGGCGGTCTGTGAAGCGGGGATCGCCCTGACGAAAAACGCCCCGGAGCGAACCCCGGGGCGTCGTCGTCTTCGATGGCGGGTCCGGCCGGTTACTCGGTCGGGGCCGGGGCCGCGGGGGCCGGGGTGAACCGGCAACCGCCGCCGATGCGCTGGGCGGTGGCGCAGGGATAGATCTGCTGGGTCACGCCCTCGGCGTTGATACGGGCGATATAGCCTTCGCCCTCGGCGGCGCATTTGGCTTCATAGAAGCGGCCGTTGGCGTTCTGGCCCATCAGGCGGACCTGGGTGACGTCGCAGGCGGCGGCGTCGGTGCCGGCCAGTTTGGGCTCGAAGCCGTCGGCCTGTTCCTGGGCGGTGGTGAAGCGGCAGGTTCCGCCGACGGACGCGATCTGCAGGCAGTCCTGGAGCTTCCAGCCGGTGCCGACCTTTTCGAGCCAGTAGCCGTCGACGCCGGCGCATCCGACCTCATAGACGATGTTGTCCTCGTCGCTCTTGCCGATGGCGATTGCCTCGTCGACCGTGCAGCTGACGCCGGCCGTGCGGGCCCAGCCACCGATCACGGTCAGGCCGTTCTGGTTGGCGGGCAGCAGGCACTGCTGGCCGACGTCGGCGGCGGGATCCCGCAGGCGGGCGGTCGCGGCCGTGCCGGCCAGCTCGAGGCAGTCGAAGGCCTGGGGCGGGGTTGCAGCGATCAGGATAAGGCCGGGGCCCTCGGCGCAGGCGGCTTCGTAGATCTTCCGCTGCTCGGGATCGACGCCGGGCTGGATGGCTTCGGTCACGGAACAGGTCGACGCGGAGGCGGTGACGAGCGCCTGGGCCTCGGCGAGAATCTGCTCGGGGGTCGGCGGAGCGGGCGGCGCAGCGCGGTTGCGGGTCGCGCGGTTTTCCTGGGCCTGGCCCCGACGACCACCGCCGACGCGACCGGGCAGAACGCTCTCGCCGCGGATCGTGCCGGAGGCCCGGTCGGACTCCGTGCGGACGCCGCCGCCACCGACACTGTCGGCATCCTGGGCAAAGGCCGGTTGGGTGGAGACCAGGGCGAGGGCGACTGCGCCACCCACCAGTGCGAGCAGATTTCTTGAGAACACGAGAAAACTCCGGGCAGGAAAACCTTTGGCCTAACCCCTTGGCGGTGCGATGTGGCGGGGTCAAGGCGTCAACGGCCCGGATCGGCCGCGCACGGCTGGACGGAGACCGCCGCTTGGGCGTATCAAGGGCATGCGTTGCAATTGGAGACGGACTTGGCGGACGGCGCGATCCAGACGGAAATCGCCCAGGCGGCGCATGGCGGGCGCGGGCTGACCTATCCGCACCCGGTTCCCCCCGGGTTTGGAGAGGCAATCCAGGTCGCGCCGGGCGTGCTGTGGATGCGGCTGTCGATGCCGATGGTCCTGAACCACATCAATGTCTATGCGGTCGAGGACGGCGACGGTTGGGTCCTGGTCGACACCGGGCTGAACATTCCGGATTCGCGCGACCGCTGGGAGGCCCTGCTGGCGGGGCCGCTGGGCGGCAAGCCGGTCACGCGGGTGATCTGCACCCACATGCACCCCGATCATATCGGCCTGGCCGGCTGGCTGTGCGAGCGGACGGGCGCACCGCTGGTGATGACGCGGGTGGAATATGTCACGGCGCGCATGCTGCTGGCCGATACCGGGCAGCCGGCACCGGAGGCCGGGGCGGTCCACTATCGTGCCGCCGGCTGGGACGAGGGGCAGGTCGAGACCTACCGGCGGGAGTTCGGGCAGTTCGGACGCGCCGTTTCGCCCATGCCAACGGGCTATGTGCGCATGCGCGAAGGGGACCGGCTGGGCATCGGCGGCCAGGACTGGCGGGTGGTGATCGGCGAAGGCCACAGTCCGGAGCACGCCTGCCTGTGGCGCGAGTCTGACGGCGTGGTCCTGGGTGGGGACCAGATCCTGCCGCGGATATCGTCGAATGTATCGGTCTGGCCGACCGAACCCGATGCCGACCCGCTCGGAGACTGGCTGGACTCGCTGGAACGGATGAAGGGAATCCTGCCCCACGACGGCCTGATCCTGCCCTCGCATGGCGAGCCGTTCCACGGCGTCCATACGCGGTTGGACGCGCTCATCCGGGGTCATAAGGTGTCGCTGAAGCGACTGGAGAAGACCCTGAAGACGCCCAAACGGGCGGTCGATGTGTTCGGGGCCCTGTTCGCGCGCGAGGTCGGGGACGGGGTGCGGGGGATGGCCACGGGTGAGGCGATCGCGCATCTGAACTATCTGCTGCGTCGCGGCCGGGTCAGCCGGGTCCGCGATGCGGACGGTGTCGACTGGTGGACCATCAACAAACGGGGAGAGGCGGCATGACCGACCAAATTCAGACCGAACTGGCCGGCGGCGTCCTGACCGTCACACTGATGCGGCCGGAAAAGAAGAACGCCATCACCCAGGCCATGTATGCCGCCCTGGCCGAGGCGACCGAGCGGGCCCGGACGGATGACGCCGTGCGGGTGCTGGTGTTCCGCGGGCAGGGCGACAGCTTCTCCGCGGGCAATGACATTGCCGACTTCATCGCCCTGGGCTCGCAGGGACAGCAGCCGGCGGAGATGCCGGTGTTCCGCTTCCTCAAGGCCCTGGCCGATCTCGACAAGCCGGCGGTCGCCGCCGTGCGCGGGCGGGCGGTTGGTATCGGCCTGACCCTGCTGCTGCATTGCGACATGGTGGTGGTGGCCGAGGATGCCCTGCTGTCGGCCCCCTTCATCAACCTGGCCCTCGCACCGGAGGCGGCATCCTCGATGCTGTTGCCGGCGGTGGTGGGCCACCAGCGAGCGTTCGAGATCTTTGCGCTCGGCGAGCCGATCGACGGCCGCACGGCCCTGGCCTGGGGACTGGCCAACCGGGCGGTGCCGGCGGACCAGGTCGAGGCGGTCGCGGCAGAACTGGCGGGCAGACTGGCGGCGCGGGCACCCAATTCCATCCGCAAGACCAAGGGGCTGATGCGGGACTCGATCCAGCTCTGGACGCTGATGCAGCGCGAGGGCGAGGCCTTCGGCAGCCAGATGACGAGCCCCGAGGCGATGGAGGCCTTCATGGCCTTCAGCCAGAAGCGGGCCCCCGACTTTTCCAAAGCCGGTTGATTCGCGGGGCGGCGAGCCCTAGTTGCGCGCCCTCATGTTCGACGCTCCCGCCAGACCTGTGCCCCAAGACGCCGACGGGCGAATCGAGATCGAGGCTCCCGCTGATGCGGCGGCCGTCGATCGCCTGGTGCTGGCTGCCTTCGGCCCCGGCCGGTTCGCCAAGACGGCGGAGCGGCTGAGGGAGGGCGCGCGCGTCGCGGCCGGCTTTGTCGCCCGGGAAGGGGACGGGGTCATCGGCTCGGTGCGGCTCTGGGCCGTTACCGTCGGCGGTGAACCGGCCCTGTTCCTCGGCCCGATCGCGGTCTCCGCCGCGAGCCGCCGGGCGGGACTGGGCGCCGATCTGGTGCAGGCCTGTATCGACCATGCGGGTGACACCGGCATCCTGCTGGTCGGCGACCTGCCCTATTTCAGCCGGTTCGGCTTCCGGCCCGCGCCGGATGTGCGGCTGACGGGGCCCGTTGATCAACGCCGGGTGCTGTGGCTCGGGGCGGGTGAGGCGGCGGGCGAGGTGCGGCCGGCCTGAGACAGCGGTCAACGCCTTTCCGATCGGCCCGACGCGGCCTAAGTCTGGGCCATGGTTGAATCCGCGGACAGCACGACAGGACTGGCCGGCGTGGCGGCGGCGGCGAAACAGGCACCGGGACGAGGCCTGCCGCCCGTTCATCTGTGGCATCCGGCGCATTGCGGTGACATCGACATCGTCATCCGGCGCGACGGGCTGTGGATGCATGAGGGCTCGCCGATCGGGCGGGCGGAACTGGTGCGGCTGTTTTCCACCGTCCTGCGCAAGGATGCCGACGGCTATGTGCTGGTCACGCCGGGCGAGAAGCTGTCGATCACGGTCGAGGACCTGCCGTTCCGCGCGGTCAGTGTGGCGCGACGCGGGGATACTCTGGTCTTTACCACCGACGTCGGCGACGAGGCCGGGGCCGGCGCGGAACATCCGATCCGGGTCGACACCGACCCTGAGACCGGTGAACCGGCACCGTCGGTGCATGTCCGCGCCGATCTGTGGGCCCGGATCGCGCGGCCGGTCTTCTATGAGCTGGTCGAGATGGCGGAGGTCGAGGACGGGCGGTTGACGGTGCGGTCAGGCGGGGTCGCCTTTCCGCTGGGGCCGGTCGGGGCAGGTGTCGAATGAGCCTGGCGACCCTCCGCGAGCGGCTGATCGAACATCTGGACCCGGTGGCGAGCTGGCTGCCGGATCGCCGTCCGGCGCGGTCGGACTTTGACCTCAACCCCGGTGCCGAGCGGCCCGACCGAACCCTGCGTCCCGCCGCCGTCCTGATCCCCATCATCGCGGGACCGGAGGGGGCGACGGTCCTGATGACCCGGCGTTCGGACAGTCTGGCCAGCCACACCGGCCAGATCGCCTTTCCCGGCGGGCGGCTGGATCCCGGCGAGACGGCGGTCGAGGCCGCCCTGCGCGAGGCCTTTGAGGAGGTGGCGCTGGACCCGGCCCTGGTCGAGGTCCTGGGTGTCGGCGATACCTATGAGACCGGAACCGGCTTTCTGGTGACGCCCGTGGTCGGCTGGCTGACCGGCACGCCCGCCACGACCCCGTCGCTGGCGGAGGTGGCGGAAGTGTTCGAGGTGCCGTGGGACTTCCTGATGGATGCGACCAACCACAGCCGCGAGTCCTATGATCGCGAGGGCCAGCCGCGCCGGTGGTACTGGGCCATGACACATGGGCAGCGCTATATCTGGGGCGTGACGGCGGGGATTGTGCGGGCGCTGCGGGCCCGTCTGTACGGCGAGGAAGACGTCCCGCAGGTCGCGGTCGCGGAGGATGCGGCGTGACGGCCCGGCTGGACGACCAGCCCTGGCTGACCGCCCCGGCCACCCGGGCGGTGATGACGGCGCTGGAGGCGGCGGGCGGTCCCGGCTGCGCGCGCTTTGTGGGTGGCTGTGTGCGAAACGCCCTGATCGGGGCAGCCGTTGCGGACATCGATATCGCCACGACGCTGAAGCCCGAGGAGACCGACCGTGCCATTCGCGCCGCCGGGCTGAAGGCCGTGCCGACCGGCATGGCCCACGGCACGGTGACGGCGGTGTCGGCGCGCCAGCCGTTCGAGATCACCACCCTGCGCCGCGATGTTTCGACCGACGGCCGCAACGCCACCGTGGCCTTTACCGACGACTGGGCCGAGGACGCCGCCCGTCGCGATTTCCGTCTCAATGCCCTGTACGCCGACAGCGCAGGGCAGGTGTTCGATCCGACCGGCCAAGGGGTGGCGGATGCGGCCGCCGGACGGATCATCTTCGTCGGCGATCCCCGGACGCGGATCGAGGAAGACTATCTGCGCATCCTGCGCTTCTTCCGCTTTTTCGCCTGGTACGGCCGGGGCGAGCCTGACCGGGCGGCGCTGGAGGCCTGTCAGGCCCTGGCGTCCGGAATGACGCGGCTGTCGGCCGAGCGGGTCTCCAAGGAGCTTATGACCCTGCTGGCGGCCCCTGACCCCCGCGAGGCCATGGCGGCCATGTCGGCCGCCGGGGTGCTGGCGCAGATCCTGCCGGAGGCGACGACCGGGCCCCTGTTTGAGGCCGCGGTCGGGCTGAGTCCCGAGCCGGTGGTCCGACTGATGACGCTGCTGCCGGTGGATGAGCCGGTTGTAAGGGAGGCGGCGACCCGGCTGAGGCTTCCCAATGCCACGCGGGACCGGCTGGCGGCCGCGGCCCGCGCCGACCCCGACGTCGATCTGGCGATGAGTGAGGCCGGGGTCCGTGCGGCCGTGTATCGCCACGGTGGCCGGGCGGTGGCCGACACCCTGCACCGCCTGTGGGCCGGGGTGCCCCAAGAGGCCGACCGCGCCCGCCGCCTGCTGGCGCTGGCCGAAACCTGGCAAAGGCCGGCGATGCCGGTCGGCGGCCGGGACCTGGCGCGCCTGGGAGTCGAGCCGGGACCGGAGACGGGGCGGTTGCTGAAGGCGTTCGAGGACGGATGGATCGCCGACGACTTTCCGTCCGTCGGCCACGCCGAACGGCTGGCCGCGCTGGTCAGCGGGCCGCGCGGGTGATTTCGGTCACGACCGGGCGATGGTCCGAGCCCGTGGGCTGGGCGAGGCGGCGGCTGACGAAGGCCAGGTCCGGCGAGGCATAGACCTGGTCGATGGTGATGCCGAGCGCGGACGGCAGGTCGGTCGGCCAGGTGCCCGGAAAGCCCGGTGCCGGGCGCAGGCCGATGTCCCGCCGGACCTGACGGCCGATCCGGCCGCTCGAGACGCTGTTGAAATCACCGGCGACCACGACCGGACCGTCCAGCTCCTCGACGATGGCGTCGAGCGCCATGGTCTGGCTGATCTGGCCCCAGGAATGCTGGAACGGCCAGGGTCGGGTCAGGTGGACGCCGACGACATGGATGGGACCGAGCGGGGTCCGGGCCGTCGCGGCCACGGCGTGCAGGCCGTCAGGCGGGTCGTCGCGGACGGTGAGGGGCCAGCGGGAGGCGATCACCGAGCGGGACGGACCCCGCGTCTGGTCCAGCCGCATGGAGGCGGCGCGATAGGGATAGCCGGCCAGCACTTCGTCAATCCGCAGGGCGGGATCGCTGGCCAGTTCGATCAGGACGACGATATCGGCATCGGCGGCCTCGACCGACCGGCGTATGCGGGACGTGTCGTTGTTCAGATAGTAGAGGTTGGCGGAATACAGGCGTACGACGGCGGCCCCGGTGTCGGGCTTCGACGCCTCGGGGAACCATTGCGGCCAGACCGCAAGGGCAAGCAGCACGGCGGCCAGCCCGCCGGCCCCCGCCGCAGCCTTCAGCCGCAGCAGGCCGAGCCCGAGGGTCAGCAGCACGGTGGCGATCAGCATCGGGGCGGTGAACTGGGCCAGCAGGTCCACAAACCGGTTGCCGACGCCGGCCAGCACCAGCAGGGCCATGCCCGCGACGGGCAACCAGCCCGCCACCAGCACGGCATCCAGCCACTGACGCCGCGTCCAGACCGGCAAATTGAACCGCGGACCTTGCCTTTCGGGCTGAACGGGGTTCGTCATGGCGCGTTACGGTCTCGCTTCGGGAGGGCAGGCATGGCCAGACGGTCGATCGCGGATATCGAGAAAATCTGGTCCAATGTCGAGGGGATCAAGAAGCTGTCCGACCGGGCTGTCGGCATCGGCCCCTTCGGCATCGGGCTTGACGGTCTGCTGACCTGGGTTCCGGTCGTCGGCACCGTCTACAGCCTCGGGGCCGCGGGCTGGCTGCTGGTGCAGGGGATACAGGCCCGGGCGAAGCCCGCCACCCTCCTGCAGATGGTCAGCTATCTCGGGCTCGATACGGCGACCACGGCGGTGGGCGAAGTCGTGCCGTTTGCACCGGACCTGGTCGACCTTCTGTTCCCGGGTCACCTGATGGCGGCCAAGGCCCTGCAGAAGGATATCGAAACCACCCACTGGGTCGAGGCCAATGAGCGCGAAGCGCGGGCATCCGGGGCGCATGAAGGCCATGTCGAAGACATGCGCCGCAATCCGAAGCTGCGACGCATCGTCTACCTGCACGACTGAACCGCTTGACGAAGCCGTCCTGCCGCAGCCAATTCAACATCCACCATGCCGGACGTCCGAATGAGCGCCATACTGACCCGCGATGAACTGGCCCTGGCGCTTGGCCAGACGGGTGAGGGCGACCGTGCCGCGTTCCGCCGCGTCTATGAGGCGACCTCCGCGAAGCTATTGGGTGTGACCCTGCGTATCTTGGCCGACCGCCAGCTCGCCGAGGACGTTTTGCAGGACACCTATCTGACCGTATGGCGCAAGGCCGAGAGCTTCGATCCTTCTCGCGCGAGCCCCATCACATGGTTGGTGACCATCGCCCGCAACCGGGCCATCGACCGGCTGAGGTCCGGCGCGGCGATGCGCAAATCGACCCCGATCGACGAGGCCACGACCATCATCGCCGACGACGCCCCGTCGCCCGCCCAGGTGCTGGAGACCGGTGACGATGTCCGGCGCCTCAATGACTGTCTCGGCCAACTGGATGACCGGACCGGCGGCGCGATCCGCACCGCCTTTCTGGAGGGTGTGACCTATGACGCCCTGGCTGTCCGCGAAAACGTGCCGCTGGGCACGATGAAGAGCTGGATCCGGCGTGGATTGATGCGGCTGAGGATGTGCCTCGAATCATGACCGATCCCACCGAGATCGACGGCAAGGACGAGGACCTGGCCCTGGCCGGGGAACTGGCCCTGCGTGTTCTGTCGCCCGAGGACGAGGCCGCGGCCCGGGCCCGGGAGGCTGCCGACCCCGGCTTTGCGGCCCAGGTGGATGCCTGGAACGAGCGTCTCGGCGGACTCGCCGACGGCATCGCCCCGGTCGAACCCTCGCCCTGGGTCTGGCCACGAGTCGAGGCAGGGCTTGTGCCGCCGTCCGCCGCGAATGACAATTCGGTCGTCTTCTGGCGCCGTTGGGCCATCGGCTCGACCGGCATGCTGGCGGCCAGCCTGGCGGCGGTGATCGTGCTTCTGGCCCAGCCCACGCCCGCGCCGATCGCTCCACCGGCGCCGCCGCCGGCGGTTATCCGGGTTGCGACCCTGACGCTGGAGAGCGGCGCTGCGGCGATGACACTGGTCTATGACGCGGGCTCCGGCGAACTCTATCTGGCCCCGACGGCCGAGATGGCGAGCGACACGGGCGTGCCGCACCTGTGGCTGGTCATGCCGGAGGGCGGGGTCCAGCTGGTGGGTGCGGTCGACGGCTCGGCCACCTCGCGCCGAAGCCTTGGTCAGGCCCTGTTCGGCCCTGCCGGAACGGCCAATGCCGTGGCCGTATCGATGGAGGCTCCCGGCCATACGCCGGCCCCGAACAAGCCCGACGGCCCGGTCGTCGCCCAGGGCGTGCTCCAGCGCCTCTAGGCTGCATCCGACGCCCGCAAGTCCGCGTAGCTTTGCTGACGGGTACGGTCGCGGTCGCGCGCAAGCGGGCCGCCTGGTCCTGACAGCCTGCGGGCCCGTCTGCGGGGAGGCCGTCCAGCCCTTCCAACCACGGCCTCCCCGCTACCCTTTCGCCGATTGTCAGCACAGGTCGGCGCACCAAAGCATTGATTATGCAGGGACCGGGGGTGCCTGCAGCGTCATCAGCCCGCCTGGGTAGCCGCCCTCGCCAGACTGATCTCCGACACGATTTCGGAGATTTCGATGAGCGACGATCACAGTGCACGGCTGGGCCTGCCCTATCTGGCGGCCGGTCAGATGCAGAAGCACGTCACCCTGAACGAGGCCCTGACCCGGCTCGATGCCCTGGTCCAGACCGCCGTGGTCAGCCGCACGACCACGGCCCAGCCCGCGACCCCGGACGACGGGGCCCTGTGGATCCTGCCGGCCGGCGCGACCGGGGCGGACTGGAGCCTGAGGCCGACGGGCATGCTGGTGCGGGCCGAAGTCGGCGGCTGGTCCGCGATCGATGCGGAAGACGGGCTGGTCGCCCTGGTGCTGGACGCCGACGAGCTGGTGGTGCGCCAGGGCGGCACCTGGGTCGGGCTGGGTGCACGCCTGGGTGCCGCACAGAACCTGACCCGGTTGGGGATCGGGACGACCGCGGATGCGGCCAATCCCTTCGCGGCCCGGCTGAACACGGCGCTCTGGACGGCGCAGGAGGCGGCCGCCGGGGGGACGGGCGATCTGCGGCTGACGTTGAACAAGGAGACGGCCGGCGATGTCCTGTCGTTGCTGTTCCAGAGCGGATTCGCCGGGCGGGCGGAGCTGGGGCTGACCGGGGATGACGACCTCCGGCTCAAGGTCAGCGCGGACGGGGCCGGATGGCAGGACGCCTTCGTCGTCGACCGCGCCACGGGTCGGACGACTTTCGCGCGGGGCGCGGTCCGGCGCGCGGTGACGGTCCTGACGACCAACGGCAGCTATGCCGTTCCGGCCTGGGCGCGGAGTGTCGAAGCCATTCTGGTGGGCGGCGGGGGCGGCGGCGGGGCCGGGGCCTTCGGTGCGTCCGGCTCACGCTTCGGCGGGGGTGGCGGCGGGGCCGGCGGGATCAGCCGAGGCGTATGGCCGGCCGAGTTGATCGGCGCGACCCTGACTGTGGTGGCAGGCGTTGGCGGTGCCGGCGGCAGCGCTGCCGCCGGCGCGGGTGGCAGCGGCAGTGTCCTCTACATGGGCAGTACGGCCCTGCTGATTGCCACGGGCGGCGGCGGGGGCGGTCTGGGCAGCGCTGTGGGCGGCACGGCCGGTACCGCGGGGGCCGGGGTACCCAACTCCAACGCGGGGGGTGCCTCCAGTGTGACCGCGACCGGGGCCACCGGTCGCAGCTTTGATCGCCCGGATGCACCGGGCGGTGGCGGCGCGGGCGGTGGTCTGGACAGCGCGGGCGTGGCCCGGGCGGGCGGAGCGGGTGGAGAC